>JAQTQH010000057.1 GCA_028712355.1 Dehalococcoidales bacterium | reverse complement strand
ACTAACTTCGAGTTTCATGGGCGCTGCTCCTTTATTGTTGTTTTATCTCTCAATAAAACCTTGAAGGAAAGCGCCCTCTTTTTCAACCCCTCCTACATTTCACACAATAAATGTTACACTACCCCATTTTGTTTTCCTTGCGTGGGGGATTATTTATTCCTTACTTGTATCTCTTCTCTAACCTTATCTCTGACATAACATACTTACCTAAAGAAGTATGCTGAACAGAGAAATGCTTAACGTAGACTATAGGTATTGCTAGACGTAAGAGGACTACCATAGACCATATGTAAACAAGAGCAGTTAGAGCGTAATTTTTAGTTTGTTTTGCTACTGTGACATTCAGAACCCGATTTTGTCACTAGCCGTTAAAAAATGAAGTTTTCCCTGACATTCAGTAAAAAGACAAAAAGAATCCCCAAAGCATCATTTAAGTGCTAGGGGATACTGAGTGCTTCTTGGAACGTAGGTAAGTCTTGAGCTTACAAGTCTGCTGGACAGAACTACGTTAATGAGGGGATTTTAGATAGGAAGGTGGACTTCTCCACCTACTATAATTATAGCATACGACACCTTAATTGTCAAGCCCCCTTGTGCCTGTAAACTGTATCGTTACTAGAGATATAGAGCAATATGGCTTGACACAGCTATTACACTATGCTATCTTGGCTGTATCGCCAGAATAGGAGGTTATTAGTATGAAGTATGATACCTTACCCAAGAGCGAACTGGATAAATTCAAGAAGGTGATGCCTGAATCCAAAGTCCTAGCAGAGTACAAGGAAAGGATAACAGCACTTAAACCAGACGAAATCGGACACTTTACCTTGTCTAAGGGAGACGTTAAACCTGGCACGGTCAAAATGAGGTTGCTCAGAGCCGCTAAGTCGCTAGGCGTGGGGATTGAGGTCAAGAGATTTGGGGATGAGGTTGTTTTCTACAGGCAAGAGGGTGAAAGTGATTTTCCGAATGAGGGTAAAGTTGTAAAAAAGTCCAAGAAGCAGGAGTAAGGACTATGCCACGTAAGAAACAACCAGAATATAAAGTTGGGGAAGTTGTTATATACAGTCAATTCCTGTCTGACCTTGAAGAAGAGGAAGGGGATTACGACCCTGATGAAAAGTCGCATTGGTACAAACCAAGCTGTACTGGAGTGATAGTTGATGTTTGGGATGATAAGGACAAATCCCGTGAGGATGACGATTGTTACGAGCCATATGGGTATTCGATTTATTGGTTCAATGAAAGGATTACTAGCAACTTTGCACACGAGATTAGTCGGTGCATTGGTATTAAGGACAAGATACTCTGCAAGGATTGTGAACACAGAGAATTATGCCCGCATTTACCCGATATTGCACGTTGTGAAATCAGTGAATTTGGGCAGGTAAGAAAAGAGGGTAAATATAATCCCGAAATTTGTAAACAAAGGCAATGTACGCACTTTGGAGTATGCTTGACAACGAGATTCATTCAAAAAGAGGACTAGAGCCACGTCCATACTTGCCACGGCAAAAATCTGGTGGGGTTATGGGTTTTATGAATGGTATTTATCATCTTGGCTATAATAATCCCTTTAATACAAAGGAACAGCCCCACGTACTGCTGGACGGCGGAGTTTCAATATTTTATCTGCCAAGTGCCATCATCACAACGCCCCCATTTGACGTGCCATACGCCACTTTTTTGACAGATGGTAGGGGGGATACCTTGTAGAACAGTGCCGTAAAGTTTGGCGCCAGAAAAAATAACAGAACGGAAACGAACAACTTTTCACTAAAGGCACGCATTAAATAGCGTGCTCTTTTTGTTGTTACGGCTTGACTTCAACAAACGTAGGGTATAGGCTTGCCGTAGCATACATACTTATTGAAAAAACCAAAGGAGGGAAGTGTAGATTTTGTGCGTGGGCTGAGTTCAAATAGAATACATCCTTGGCAAGGAGGCATTCTACCGCTGAACTACTTCCGCCCATTTCACTGGTGCCGAGGCCCAGAATCGAACTGGGGACACGCGGATTTTCAGTCCGCTGCTCTACCGGCTGAGCTACCTCGGCGCAGCATCAAGCATTATTGTAACGGGTTAGCGCAGAACGTGTCAAGAATAGCTAACGGCGGGGATGGTAATTTAATCCATTCCTTGAAATAAGCTGACCAGCGCCAGAACCGCGAAAGAGATGATAATCAATCCAGAAATCCAGTTCACCGGCTTGAGTACACCCGGATTGAATCTGGCTCTAAAAAAGCCCACCATGCCGCTGAGTACGACCCACCAGAGCGCCGAACCCGATACTACTCCGATGACCATCAGGACCGCCGCCGCCATGTTACCACCGGTGCTGCCCAGACCCAGACCGGCAAAAATTGCCGCAAAAGAGAGTATCGTCAGGGGGTTGGTGATAGTAAGCAGAAACGTAGACAAGTAGTTACCCAAAAGACTCACTTTCTTATCTGCAACCATTTTATCCGGTGGTTTGGCCAACAGAGTCCAGATTCCCAGATACAGGAGAAACAGTCCGCCGATGAGCCGAAACCATTGCTGCTGCGCGGTCAAAATACCGGAAATGAAGGTTAGCCCAAACGCCGCCACCGCACCGTAAAATCCGTCCGCCGTCGCCGCGCCAAGCCCGGAGACCAGCCCCCAGCCAACCGCCCTCCTACGAGAGTCCTCCGGATACACAAAATCCCAATCGGGCCTACCGGAGCCGCTATCGATATGCCGATGATGATGCCTTTAAAAAGGAGCGAAATCTCCATATTTACAATCTAGCTCGCTCAATTATCTTATAAAACCGCGAATAGCGTCAATTTGCGCACGGCTTACCCGGAATAGACAACATCGAAAAAGTACAGTAGGATAATATCATGCAACCGGAACCAACCAGCCGCAAAAAAATCTGGGGGCTTCATCCCAACATCTTCTTTCTGGGTCTGGTCAGCCTGCTCAACGACATGGGCAGCGAGATGATTTTCACGCTGGTGCCCCTTTTCCTGTCGAATGTACTGGGCGCCAGGACGACCATCGTGGGACTGGTGGGCGGCATCTCGGACAGCATGGATGCCGTCTTCCGCATCTTCAGCGGCTGGTTCAGCGATAAGGTTGGGAAACGTAAAAGCCTTACCGTGTTCGGCTACAGCCTTTCCACGATAGCCAAGCCCTTCATGTATGTCGCCGGCAGCTGGGGCGCCACGCTGGTCATCCGCTTCGCCGACCGGCTGGGCAAAGGTATACGCACTTCGCCGCGTGACGCCCTCGCCGCCGACTCGATGGGAAAAGGAGAAAGGGGCAAGGGCTTCGGCCTGCACCGAATGATGGACACGATGGGAGCGGTACTGGGGCTGAGCCTGGCGGCAGTGATTATCTATTTCGTCCAGAGGGAGTCCCTGGAACTCAGCATGCCTACCTACCGCTGGCTGGTGGTCTTCGGAACGATACCGGCGGTGCTATCTGTAGCAGTACTCTTGGCACTGGTCAAGGAGAGAAAGCGAGAGACTGCGGCAGTTTCCAGCGGTATCCTGCCCGCGCAAACCGCCGCTGGACTGGACAACCGCTTCAAACTCTTCCTGGCGATTATGGCTGTCTTTACATTGGGCAAGTCCAGCGAATTTTTCCCCACATTGCGGGCGCAGGACATGGGAGCGCCCGTCCTGCAAATCACCATGATGCTCATCCTGTTCAATGTAACTTACGCGCTGGTTTCGATTCCTTCGGGAATATTGTCCGATAAGCTGGGACGGCGGAAGGTAATCGCGCTGGGCTGGCTGGTGTATGCCATCGTCTACCTAGGCTTTGGCGCGGCGACCAGCCTGTGGCAAATCTGGGTGCTTTTCGCGGGGTACGGAGTCTACTTCGGCGTGACGGAAGGAGTTGCCCGCGCGCTGGTGGCGGACCTGGTGCCCGATAATTTGCGCGGCACCGCCTACGGCTGGTATCACGGCGTGACCGGGCTGGCGATCCTGCCCGCGAGCCTGATGGCAGGCTGGCTGTGGGATAATATCAGCCCGTCAACTCCATTTTACCTGGGCGCGGCGCTGGCATTTGTGGCGATGCTGGGACTGCTGACCCTGCTGCCGGAAAACAAGCAGACTATTTTAAGATAATATTATCCAGCAGACGCGGCAGACCGATTTTCACCACCATGGAAACCAACGCCGGCGTAACAATTTTGTCCTGTTCTTCAAGATTAGCCGCATCCGCGATGCTGATGTATTCAATATGCGCCAGCGGCTCTTTTTGAATCAACGCCGTCATCTGCCGGCGGATTTTACCGGCATCCCGCTCACCGTCGTCGTAGAGTTTTTGCGCTAATTGAAGCGACCGATAAAGAACCGTCGCGGCTTGGCGCTCGTCCGGCTTGAGGTAGGTGTTGCGGCTGCTCATCGCCAGTCCGTCCGGTTCTCTTATTATCGGGCAGACCACGATTTCCAGGTTCATGTTCAGCTCTTTGACCATCTTCTGAATGACGAGCACCTGCTGGGCGTCCTTCTGCCCGAAATAAGCCTTCGCCGGCTCGACGATATTGAAAAGTTTGTTACAAACGGTGGCGACGCCGCGGAAGTGCCCCGGGCGCGCCGCGCCTTCCAGCCGCCCGGTTATCTTCTCCATGTCGACCCAGGTGTTGTAGTCAGAAGGATACATCTCAGCATCGGGCGGGATAAAAACAACATCGGTGCCGGCTTGCTCCAGCAGCGCCAGGTCGCGGGGCAAGTCGCGGGGATATTTCTTAAAATCCTCTTTAGGCCCGAACTGGGTGGGATTAACGAAGATGCTGACCACCACCGAAGGATTTTCCTTTTTGGCGCGCCGCACCAGTGAGATGTGCCCTTCGTGGAGATAGCCCATCGTAGGGACAAGACCGACCGGACCGCTGAGTCCCCAGCGCGCCTGCTTCATTCCGGTGATGGATTCGATAACTTTCATCTTCACTCCTCGTCCAAGAAACAAGAGGGGCTTGCGCCCCTCTCCAATCAGCAATATCCCTCTTTTATCTCCCTGTTTTAAAGGGAGAAGCGGTTTAAGCCAATATCTCGCTCAGTTCGTCCACGATGCGATTGCGGGCATTGACATGAACAATGCGCGGCTTGAGGTCGCGGGCTTCCTCGTCGCTGACCATGGCGTAGGAGATGATGATGATGGTATCGCCGATGGCGGCCAAGCGCGCCGCCGCGCCGTTCAGGCAAATCTCGCCGCTGCCCTCTTTGCCTTCGATGGCATAGGTCTCGAAGCGCGCCCCGTTGTTGATATTGACGACTTGCACGTGCTCGAAGGGCAGGATGTCCGCCGCTTCCAGCAGTTTTTTATCAATGGTGATGCTGCCTTCATAATCAATATTCGCGCCCGTAACGCGCGCCCGGTGTATTTTGCTCTTGAGCATGTTCCTCACTGGTTTTCCCTCCGCATCAAGATTTTAGAATGGACTCGAGTGATTTTGCCTGTTCTCCGCTGATTTTACCTTTGGCTACCGAAATAGGAACGGTCTGCCGTCCCAGGTCTTTGTAAGTCGCGACAAGCTGCGGCGCCATCCGCTCTAAAATTTCAAGGTGATTTTTAATGGTGCCGGTGTCTCCGCGGGCGATGGGTCCCGTGAGACATTGGGGGATGCCCACGCTTTCAATATTGTTGACGGTGCCGCGGATGAGCGGCGACAGCGCTTTGACGGCGGCCTCGCGGGAAACGTAGAAGGTCTGCCACAGGTCAGCCGCCATCTTGACCAGGGTCACGAGGTAGTTGCACGCCATCACGGCGGCGGCATGATAGGCGACCTTGTCGCCGGCTTTGAGCTCGATGGGCGTGCCGCCCAGCGCGGCGGTCATCTCTTTCAGGGTGGTCAGCAGCGGCTCCGCCGCCTCGATGCCGAAGGTGGAACCGGGGATATTGGCGATGCCCTGCTTCGTATCCGCGATGGTCTGGAGGGGGTGCAGGCTGCCGACATGAGCGCCGGCTCGGCGGGCGGGTTCCAGAATATCGGTAGACGCAGCGCCGGAGCAATGGATGACGCTCTGCACGGCGTGCCATTTTACCTGCGCCGCCACGGCGGCGATAACATCATCGGGGGTGGTGATGAAAATGAAGTCGGCGGCGTCCGCCACGCCCTGGTTGTCTTTTTGAACGCAGCAGCCCTTGACCTGACCGGCAAAACTTTCCGCGGCGGGGGCGCTGGTATCGGCGACGGCGACCACCGGGTAGCCCTTGCCGCCGAGCAGTACCGCCAGCGCGGTGCCCACCTTGCCGGCGCCGATGAAGCCCAGTTTTATTGCCTTTTTAGCCACAAAATAACCCTCTCGGTCACAACCGCAGAGGGCGTCAAAATACGTCGGTCAAGAATTGCCGTCTCGGTCGTGTCCGATCCAAGCGACTGTCTCTGTTGTTAAGGGTCGGGATTAGAAGCTCACCGCCTTTTCAGGTCGATGGCTTCTTTCCAATCACTTGCATTATAAAAGGTGGGGAAAAGAATGTCAACAAGGATGTATTGCAAAGTTCACTCTTGCCAGAGTGTCCAACCACATCTATAATACCCTTAAAAGCCGTCGGGGAGTTGTCCTATGATAGATAGGATTAAAACTCCTTGAAATGGTTGACAAGGAGGTTAAAAGATTATATGGCAGCAATGATTTCAGTTAGTTCAACTCTTATTATGATAGGATTCATATTTCTGGCACAACCAAACCTAGAACCAATGTGGAAAATATTTGTTATGGCACTAATTAGTCTTGGGATGCTATCAATGTTAATCAGTTTATCCTTTATTCAACACGAAGAACGAAAGCAAAGAATCCAAGACCAAGCATTACTATTGAACTTAATGGCTATCGGAATCAAAATGGGTGTAAGTATGAATGAGTTAAAACAGGCTAGGGAAATGTTAGATATGATTGATAAGGTAGATAAAAAATGACCTCAATCCGTTCCAAAGAAACACCACCTCATAAAAGCGTTGGGAAAGAGATTTTGAGAGGGGGCTTCGCCCCCTCTCTTTTTTTCTCCCCCTTCCCTGAATCCGCAGGGAAGGGGGTCAGGGGGATAGGTTACAAATCCCTTGTTCAAACCATCCCTGAATGCTACAATACAAAATAAGTACGGAGTAAAGCTCGTGAAGATTGGCATCATACTGGGCACCAGACCCGAGTTCATCAAGATGGCTCCCATCATCAGGGAACTGGAAGCCAGGAAAGCCGATTTCTTCCTGCTCCATACAGGGCAGCACTACTCCGCCAACCTCGACGGCATCTTCTTTGAACAGTTAAATCTGCCCAAGCCGCGCCATGCCCTCGGCGTCGGCTCCGCTTCCCACGCCGAGCAGACCGCCAAAATCCTCACCAGCGCGGAGAAGGTCCTGCTGGAAGAAAAGCCGGACTGTGTGCTGGTACAGGGCGACACCAACTCCGTGCTGGCGGGCGCGCTGGCGGCTGCCAAGCTCCAGGTGAAGGTGGGACACGTCGAAGCCGGGCTGCGCAGTTACGACCGCACCATGCCGGAGGAAATCAACCGCGTCATCGCCGACCACTGCGCGGAATATCTTTTTGCCCCCACGGAGAAGGCGAAAGCGATTCTCCGCGGCGAAGGCATCCCCGCGGCAAAAATATTCGTTACCGGCAACACCATCGTTGATGCCGTTTTCCAGAACGTGGAAATCGCCAGAGCGCGCGTCTCACTGTCCAACTGGCGCGTTTCGCCCAACCAGTATGTCCTAGTCACCGTGCACCGCCAGGAGAACATCCATAATAAAGAAAGATTTACCGCCATCCTGGAAGGCCTGGAAAAAGTGGCGGCTGAGCTGAAGCTGCCAGTTTTATATCCCGTGCACCCGCACTCGCGGAAAATGATGGAGCAGTTCAAGCTTAAGCCGGCGGGGCTGACCCTGCTGGAGCCGCTCGACTACCTGAGCTTCCTGCTGCTGGAAAACCACGCCCGGCTCATCCTGACCGATTCCGGCGGCGTGCAGGAGGAGAGTTGCGTGCTCAAAGTCCCCTGTGTTACGCTGAGAGACAATACCGAGCGCCCGGAGACAATCGAGGTGGGCGCCAATCTGCTGGCGGGCACCGCGCCGGACAAAATCATGGACTGTTCCCGCGAGATGCTGGGCAGGGACCGAAGCTGGGCAAATCCCTTCGGCGACGGCAAAGCTGGCAAGAAAACCGTAAGCATTTTATTGAGGAGTAGCCATGGCTAAGATACTGGTTACCGGGGGTTCCGGATTCATCGGCTCCAACCTGATCGCCGAACTGAAAAGCCGGGAGCACGAGGTCTGGAGCTGCGACCTCAAGAACGCGGAAGGCCCCAATTTCACCCGCGCCGATGTCAGCAAGTACCGCCAGCTGGAGCGGCTCTTCGAGCAGCACGACTTCCAATATGTCTATCACCTGGCGGCGGAGTACGGGCGCTGGAACGGCGAGGACTACTACGAGAACCTGTGGCTGACCAACACCATCGGCACGAAGAACCTTATCCGCATCCAGGAGCAAAAGAAATTCCGCATGATTTTCTTCTCCAGCGCCGAGGTTTACGGCGATTACGACGGCAAGATGAGCGAAGACGTGATGGAGCGCATCCCCATTAAGCAGATGAACGCCTACGCCATGACCAAGTGGGTCGGCGAGATGCAGGTGCTCAACTCGGCGGCGATGTTCGGCACCGAGACGGTGCGCGTGCGCCCCGTGAACGCCTAT
>JAQTQH010000056.1 GCA_028712355.1 Dehalococcoidales bacterium | reverse complement strand
CCATAGTAAGCATAAAAATGGCGGCAGTGAAAGCAATAGTAATCATCCAGAAGGCGAGGCTGTGCAATGCGGTGTTTAATGTCCATTCCCGGTCTGTGCGGGCATCTGATGCCGTTTGTTGGGGCATTTCCTGCTGGCGGGCGCCGTCCGGCAGCAGTCCCATGTCTTCAGGCCGGGCTTTCACGATGAGCAGCGTCAGTGGGATCACCATCACTAGGGTGAGCAATCCCAGGAAGACGTAGCTCAACCGCCAGCCGAACCCGGGCAGGAGATAGGTGCCGATGATGGGTGCCAGGACGAATGCTGCCGCACCTATACCCGACGAGGCGATACCGACTGCGAAACCACGTCGTTTCTTAAACCACGCGGAGACCAGCTTCGTTACGGGGATAGTGCTGAAGGCGGACTTGCCCAGGCTGATAATCGCGTAGCAAACATAGAACGACCAGAGGTGATGGATAAAGTAGAGCAGGAAAAATCCGATTCCGGTGATTATGGCACCGATGACGATGAGCTTTTTGGCGCCGTAAACATCGGTCATCCTGCCGATATATGGGGCGGTAACCGCCTGGACAGCATAGATGACGGTGAAGCCCGCCGCAATCGGACCGCGTCCCCAGCCGAACTCCAGCTCAAGTGGTTTATAGAACAGCGCTGGGGCGTAGTAGCCGACTCCGGAATGGATGAACAGGCAGAGGAAGGCAACAAGCACTATCCAGTAGCCGTAGAAAACCCTGCTTTTCCCCAAGAGTTATCTCCACAAAGCTAAAAATTGAATAGCCATATAATAGCACAATTAAAGCATATTGATAAGTAGCGCTACTTGTTTTTTGTGGCTCTGGCGCGGCGTATTAGTACCATTGCCGTCAGGGCGGCGGCGTACATCACGAATAACAGGGTGAAAACGCCGTGGTAGGTCTTTGTGCTGTCATACATGAAGCCGGCGACCAGCGGGCCGAAGGCAGTTCCAATGTTCATCGCCACGTTTACGGCGCCGAAGATAGCCCCGTAAGAGGCCAATCCGAAGTTGCCGCTGATTATCATGGACATGTTGGGGAGCCACCCACCAACGCCGAGGCTGAAAGGGATGACGTAAAGCCAGACCATGCCGGCGGGCGACACGGCGGTCAGGTTAATCAGGGCGATTACCCCGATGACCTGAAGGCTGAAAGCGATTGTCGCCATATATTTGGCGGGGACATAATCGCAAGCCCAGCCGAAGAGAAACTTGCCGATGGTACTGCCGATACCTACTACGCCCAGCGCCACGGATGCCGCCGCCATAGGAAAACCCAGGTCGGTCAGGTGGTTGACCTGGTGCTGGATAATGGTGGTATGGCTCGTGTTGGCGGCAGTGAAAGAGATGGCAATCAGCCAGAAAGTAAGGGTGTGCAGTGCGGTGTTTAGTGTCCATTCACGGCCGGCTCCTGAGGTTGCTGCGGACTCACGGGGTATTTCTTGCCGGCGGGCGCCGTCCGGCAGCAGTCCCATGTCTTCGGGCCGGGTTTTTACGATGAGCAGAGTGAGGGGAATCACCAGTACCAGCGTGAGCAGTCCGAGGAAGACGTAGGTCAGGCGCCAGCCGAACCCGGGCAGCAGATAAGTGCCGATGATGGGTGCGATGACGAACGCCGCTGCCCCGATGCCCGACGAGGCGATGCCCACCGCAAAACCGCGCCGTTTCTGGAACCAGGCGGTGACCAGCTTGGTGGCGGGAATGGTGCTGAAGGCCGTCATACCCAGGCCGATAATCCCGTAGCAGACGTAGAACGACCAGAGGTGATGGATAAAGTAGAGCAGGAAAAACCCGATTCCGGTGATTATGGCGCCGATGACGATGAGCTTTTTGGCGCCGTAGACATCGACCATTCTGCCGATGTATGGTGCGGACAGTCCCTGGATGATATAGATAACGGTGAAACCTGCCGAGACCGGTCCGCGCCCCCAGCCGAACTCCAGCTCCAGGGGCTTGTAGAACATGGATGGCGCGAAATAACCGACCCCCGAGTAGGTGAGCAGACAGAGGAAGGCGACCAGCACTATCCAGTAGCCGTAGAAAACCCGGAATTTTGCCAAGATATTATCTCCGCGCCGGGATGTAAATCTGAACTATCATAGCACAAGCAGAATGCGATTGCTACGAATCGTGCTGCCCGACCCCGCGGGACACTCCGGTTTATTTATCCTGACTTTTGGGCTTTGGCGAAAAGATCTTCCAGCTTATCCCACCGGCCGGCCACCACCAGGAAATCGGTGGGGTTGATTACTTCGGTGCTGCGGGGACTGATGATGACGTCCTGTTTGCGTTGCAAGAGCAGTACCACTACTTCCCATTTGCCGTGAGGTCCAAAGTCGAGATCAGCGAGCGTCTTTCCGGCGAAGGAAGGCGTTACCGAGATCTTGACGATGCCGTATCCGGTAGTCACCTCATGGCACCATCGCAAGACTATAGCGCATATTGGAGATATAGTCAATAGTCCGGTGCACGAATGAAGGTTCTTATTTGCCGGCTTTAATTTTTTCCTTCATTATCGCGTGGAACTCTTGCGGCGTCTTGCCGATGGACAGCTTTTCCATGGGGCACATATCGCTGCCGTCCGGCTTCATTATGCGGGGTACGATTTTGCTGAGGTTATATTTAATGCGGTGGGCTTCCAGTGTTCTGACGGCTGGCTCGCTGCCGAGCGGGCTGTAGACCTCGCGGCAGTCTGCCATTACGGCAAGGAGCGCCGCTGCGTTGCCCATGATTTTGTCCATGATGACTACGCTCTTATAGCCGTGTGCCGCCGTACCGAGGTACTCCATGATTGGCAGTAGCCGGTCCTTAGCGGAAGTGAAAACCAGCCTGTCCCCGGCGTAAACGCGGAGGGTTTCTAAACTTGACATAAAGTCTTTAAACAATTCCTGTGTCATAAATCTATCTTATTACTTTCCCACTAATGTTGCCACTTCTGAGGCCGTTCAGTTCCTGTAGAACCTCGTTGACTTCGGGCATCCGGCAAAATTCCTCAAGACTATAGCGCGACCTGCGCCGCCAGCTGGGGTATTTTTCGCGGCCGATGCCGGGTACATTTTGAGGACGTTTCTCTCCCCACATATCTTCCAGGTTGACCAGCACCAGCCGGGCGGGACTGGCGCTCAGGAAATACAGGCAGGCTTTCAGAATGTCTCTGGTGTTATCGCTTCGTTCATTGAGCCAGCCGTGCCGGTGAAGGTAATCGGTCAGGGCGGCTTTAATGATGACCAGTCTTTTTTGCTCTGTAGCGGTGTCTTTAGCATCAAGTAGCCCCAGCTTGCGCCGCTCGGCGATTTCACTGCCGTCCCACAGCGCGGCGAAGGGCGGCATATCGTGGGTGTTGAGGCTGGCGGCGGTGTTCCGGGGGATAGGCGGCGGTCTCTTTTGGGGCCGTCCGGCAAGCTCATAGTGCAGAATATACATCCGGTTGAGTCCGTGACGTTTCATAGTGGGTCTGACATAGGAGGGCACCATGCCTAAATCTTCCCCGACAATGATTGCCCGGTGGCGGCAGGATTCCAGCGTGAGAATAGCATAGAGCTCTTCCGCAGGGTAGCGGAGATACACGCCTTTGTCCGGGGACATCCCCTGGGGAATGCAGAACAGGCGGTGAAAGCCCATCATGTGGTCGATACGCAGGATGCCGGCATATTTCAGGTGATGGCGCAGGCAGGCGATGGTATAATCGTAGCCCTGCTCGCGGAGCTTGTGAGGGTGGAGCGGGAGAAAAGCCCAGTCCTGGCCGCGGGTAAAGACGGTATCTGGCGGCGCCCCGGCGGTAGCTCCCTGGAGGAAAACATTGCGGTTGCGCCAGACATCGTAGCCATCGGGGTGCGCTCCCTGCGGCAGGTCGAGATACAGGCTGACGCCGCTCCGGCGGGCTTGTTCCGCCGCGGCTGCCATCTGCTCCTGCGCCAGCCACTGGGTATATTCGTGATAGCGGCGGGAGGATTCGTCAAAATCGCATTCGTGTATTGTACCGTCGCGGAGAGGCTGCGGCCAGGCGCGCCAGCTTGTGCCTGATTTCTCGCCGGCAGCACGGAACAGGGCATAATCCGTAATCATGGGATTGGCGGTGAGGAATTTTTGAAATTCTTCACGCCGATGGTTGGTGTGGTTAAAAAAGTGGCGACAGAGTTCTTCCAATAAGCGCCTTTTCAGATTTGCGATACGCGGGTAGTCCACCAGCTTTGCTTCACGCAGGGCGACAGCTTCTTTACAGAATTGCGACGAGTTTAAAATTTGCTGCGCGGCAGAGCAATTGGCAAGCTCCGGAATTGCATCAATACTGATGTAATATTCATTCCAGAGCCGGCGGCTGATGGGATTGTAGGGGCTGGGGTCGGCGCCCGTGCCTGCGAAGGTGGGCAGAAGCGGCAGTGTGGCGACTGCGCCCGCCCCCTTCTGTCCCGCCCATTTGCTGAGCGCAGCCAGATCCGCAAAATCACCGCTGCCGAGGCTGTTCCGCGTACGCAGGGCGTAAAGCGGCAGAAATACCCCCCACCGGCGTTCCACTTCTTCGGTATCATATGCCTTTGTGGGCGCGGCGATAATCAGGCTTGCCGCGTGCTTCTGCCCGGCTTCCACGTTAAGGTGATGGTATCCGATGGGTAATTGTTCAGGCAGCAGAAGCCGTTTTTCAACGTGTTTATTCCGCTCTATTTCAGCAGTATTCACAACGGCTAAATCACGCCATTCATAGTGCCTGGTCTCGCCGCTCTCTAGTCGTAAAGTCGCCGCCAGGGGAAAATTTGCCAAACCCGCCGGCAGGCGAATAGTGATGTAGTTGAGTCGGCCGTCCCAGGCAACGTGCACCGGCTCTGTCAATTGTTGCCAGATTGCCTGTCGTTTTTCTCTTAAAGCGGCGGGAATATCGCGACTGTCCGTAACCGGTGCGCCCAGCGCCCGCAGCATCAGCAATAAAGCTTCCGGGTCGGCAGTCTGGCGGCGGTGGTTCACATCGTAATACGCAGTCTGGATACCATAGAGACGGGCAAGACTGCCGAGGCAAGTGGTGTTGTCCATTTATTTCTTCGCGGCAGGCACGTACATACGGCTGGCGTATTGCTTGAGCATGCGCCGCGCGCAGAATACCGGCAGCACCGAGCTGATGGAACGCTTCATCAGCCGCACCCATTCCGTGGGCACGCCGTCGGGTTCCCGCTGGTAATAGAGCGGCACAATCTCCTTTTCCAGCAGGTCGTAGAGCGCCGCCGCATCCGTGCTGTCTTCTTCATCGGCGCGGAAGCTATCGGGTCCCTTCCCGATCGCCCAGCCGTTGGTGCCGTTGAAGCCTTCGTTCCACCAGCCGTCCAGCACGCTGAGGTTGATGACGCCGTTGCTGGCGGCTTTCATGCCGCTGGTGCCGCTGGCTTCCTGCAGGCGGCGGGGTGTGTTCAGCCAGACATCTGAGCTGTGGACAAGGTAGTGGGAGACATGTACATCATAGTCCTCGATGAACATGATGCGCCCCTGGAATCCGGAATCATTGGCCAGGTTGTAGACCTTCTCCAGCAGGGCTTTGGAAGCAAAATCAGCCGGATGTGATTTACCGGCAAAGACCAGCTGCACGGGTTGGGTGGGATTGGTTAAAATCCGCTTCAGACGCTCGATATCCCGGAACAGCAGGCCGGGGCGCTTGTATTCCGTGAAGCGGCGGGCAAACGTGATAGTCAATACCTGCTGGTCAAAGAGGGCGCCCATCGCCATCATCTGGTTGCCGTTGATGCCGCCGCTCAGCCACCGCTCCCGCATGCGGGTGAGTATTTCCCGCAGCAGTTTGAGTTTCAGGCGCTGGTGGCAGTTCCAGATCGCTTCTTCCGGGATCTTTTCCAGTCCGTCCCATAACTTAGGGTCGTCCTGCCGTTCGAGCCAGTTATCGCCGAGATGTTTGCGGAAGAGGGCACTTAGCTCGGTGGCAATCCATGTCGGCATGTGGACGCCGTTGGTTACATAGTCAATGGGCACCTCATCTTCCGGCTTTTCCGGCCAGAGCGGACGCCACATTTTACGGGTGACCTTGCCGTGCAGTTTGCTTACCGCGGAGCGCTGTCTTGCCATCTTGAACGCCAGGACGGTCATGTTGAAGTCCTGCGGCGTGTTGCCGTACTGTCCCAGTCTCAGGAAAGCCTCGCGGTCGATGCCCAGCGATTGCCAGTAGCCGTTGAAATAGTTTTCCATCAGCCCGGAGGTAAAGATATCATGCCCTGCCATTACCGGTGTGTGGGTGGTAAAGATGGTGCTTGCCTGGACCAGATCCGCAGCTTCCGCAAAGCTCTTGCCGTTGAGCACTTCCTCGCGGGCTCGCTCCAGCATCATGAAGGCGGTATGCCCTTCGTTGGCGTGCCATACGATGGGATTGATACCCAGCGCCCGCAGCACGCGCACTCCGCCGATGCCCAGCAGGATTTCCTGCTGGAGGCGGATTTCCCGGTCGGCGATATACAGCCGCGACGAAAGCTGGCGGTAAGGCTCGGGGTTTTCTTCGATGGTCGTGTCCAGCAGATAAAGCTGGGTGCGTCCCGCCTTGACCAGCCATACTCCTATCCCGACGATTACGTTGCGCAGCTTGACTCGGGTAATCGATTTTTCGCCGTTCGGGCCGAGCAGGCGGGTTATCGGAGCCTCGTCAAAGTTGAGGTCATGGTAGAGTTCCATCTGGCACTGGTTGGGAGTGTTGCAGAGCTGCTGGCGGAAATATCCCTGCGGGAACATGAACCCCACGGCGACCATCGGCATGCCGAGGTCGCTCGCCTCTTTGCAGATGTCTCCGGCCAGTACTCCCAGGCCACCGGCGTAAATGGGCAGCGAATTATGGATGGCATATTCCATGGAAAAATAAGCGACTGGTCCTTTGTCCAGTGCGGCGCAATTAGCGGCGAACCAGGTCTGCGGTTTTTGAAGGTCGTCATCGAAAGCCGTCATTACCGAATCATACATCGCCAGGAAAGACGGGTCGTCAGCGATGTCTTCAAGGCGCTCTTTACTCACGGCGAGAAGCTGTTTTACCGGATTGTGCCCGCTCAGTCGCCACTGGGAATAGTCCACGGCGCGGAAAAGCTGGCGCGCCGGCTCGTGCCAGCTCCACCACAGGTTGTGGGCGAGTTCTTCCAGCCTGCCGATGCGTTGTGGAATAATCGTTGTGTCTGGCATGTTCACCTCAAAATCCCGCGGGCCAGTTTTTCAGTTCGTGCTGGCTGATAAAATTACCTCGTTTCCCCCGCAGCACCTCGAGCGCCTGCGCCAGCCAGCGGCGGGTGTCGCCGGGGTCGATGACGTCGTCGAACTGGTGCTGCTCGGCGGCTTTCCACGGTGAGCTGTCGACCGCCCATTCCTGGCGGAGCTTTGCCCGCTCCGCCTCGGGATTGGGTGACTGGGCGATGCGTCTGCCGTGCACCAGTTCTATCCCGATTTGCGGGTCGACGAAGCTGACCGAGGCGGTCGGCCAGGCGACGATAAGCTCGCCCGATTCGTTGGGGCTGAGCATCACGTTCCAGCCCATGCCATAAGCCTTGCGGATGATGATGGCAACCTTGGGTACCGTCGCCAGTACCTCCGCCTGGTGCCAGTTCATGATTTTGGTGGGCAGGTGCTGTTTTTCGGAAATACTGCCGGGGAACATGCCGGGTATATCGGTAAGGAAAATCAGAGGGATGTTGAAAGAATCGCACAGGCAGATGAAGCTGGCGGCTTTCTCGCAGGACTGCACCGAGGGTGCCCCGGCATCGAACATGGGGTTGTTGGCGATAAACCCGACCACCCTGCCTCCGATACGGGCGAGGCAGGTGATGAGCGATTTGCCGAAGCCCGCTTTGATTTCAAAGTATTTGCCGTCATCGGCAATGCGTTTGATGAGGCGGTGCATATCATAGCCCTTGTTAAGCTCATCGGGGACTATCTTGCGGGCGTCCTCAATCCGCCGCGTTACAGGGTCGTTCGTGGGGACAATTGGTGGCTCTTCGCCGTTGTGGGAGGGCATGTAGCTGAGAAACTCTCTGACGATGGAGAGGCATTCCTCTTCGTTTTCGGCGACGGCGTCTACCTCTCCGTTCTGCTTGTAGCGCAAATCCCAGTTGCCCAGGTCTTCCGGCGTAACATCTTCGCCGATGGCTATCTTGAGAATGCGCGGTCCCGCCGCTGCCATGGTGGCGGTCTTGACCTGCACCACAAAATCAGACAGGCGTGCCATCCAGGTCGGCATGCCGAAGCAGGTGCCCATGATGGTGGCGATACGGGGCGTCTGCCGTGACGGCCGGACCCATTCCGGGACGATAGCGGCGCGGCTCATGCCCGCGGAACCCATGACATCAGGGATGCGGGCGCCGCCCAGGTTATCGCCCAGATGGATGACGGGATACCCCTTTTCCGTAGCCAGCTTGTGCAGGCGGGTGTGTTTGCGCCAGACGCCGACGAAGCCGTCGCTGCCGCCCAGCACGGTGCGGTCTTCCGCGATGACGAGCACCATCCTGCCGTCAATCTTACCGAAACCGCAGACCCTGCCGTCGGCGGCGGTGAACTCCGCCATTTCCGCCCGCTCGGAGCGGTTGAGCATGCCGAGCTCCCAGAAAGTGCCGGCATCGAGCAGTTTATCGATTCTCTCGCGGGCGGTAAGCCTGCCGCGAGCGTGCTGCGCGGCGACCTGCTCGGCGCCGCCCATTTGCAGCGCCTTCTCGCGCCGGGCGTTAAGCTCTTTGAGTCCGTCTTCCAATCCCATCGGGTATTC
>JAQTQH010000055.1 GCA_028712355.1 Dehalococcoidales bacterium | reverse complement strand
CGCGAGCGTGCTGCGCGGCGACCTGCTCGGCGCCGCCCATTTGCAGCGCCTTTTCGCGCCGGGCGTTAAGCTCTTTGAGTCCGTCTTCCAATCCCATCGGGTATTCCTCCTGAATTATTTAAGAAGGTTGGCTCAGCTGCCCCATCATTTTCCCTTGTAGTGGGCAATTGAATGGGAAGGTTAATAGCGGGATGGGTCCGCCTCAACGCAGGCATCGCCGGTCGCAATCATCTGCGGCCGGGTGGCGGAGTGATATTCCGCCGGTCGGCTTCCGGGATGGCTTTCCAGTAGGTTTCTAAGAGTTTGTAGCTTTGTTGCAGAGATGCCAGCGCCTGGGCGATTTCCGGGGCACCGGGCCACTCTTCGCCATTCAAAGCGGTTGTCTTGGCGGCGATAACCTCAGGTGAAAAGGTGACATCAGTCCCGGTGACGATAAAAGTGAAAGGACGGTGCAGCCCGGAATGAACGGCGCCGATTATCTGTTGCAAATCCTGAATATGGACCTGGGCATCATCGAACTCTTTCTTGGCGTCAAGATATTTGCGTACCGGGTCGTCTGACATAGGTTATGCCTCCTTACTGCCTCCAATTATACCATGAGGCAACAATAATATTAAGAGGGTTAGAGCGGAGGTCATCGCCAATGTTCAAACGGAGGGAATGTGGTGAGATTAACCGGGAGGCAAGAGATTATGAATTAGCCGGTGCGGTCATCTTTTTCCGGCGGGGATGTTCTTCGGCGGAGGCGGATTTTTGCGGAAGCGAGGTATCTGCCTGGGCGGCGGGGAGATAAAGCTGCTCGGTATATTCTTTGAGCATGCGCCTCGCCGAAAACAGGGCGATGTTGGAGCGGATGGTCTGCTTGACCATCTGAATCCACCCGTGCGGGACGCCGTTACGGTCGTGGTCATAGTAAAGTGGAACTACTTTGTCTTCGAGGATGTGGTAAAGCTCGTTGGCATCAGCGGCATCCTGCTCGGCAGGGTTTAAATTGGCATCATTGTGGATTGCCCAGCCGTTGGTGCCGTTATAGGCTTCGTACCACCAGCCGTCCAGCACGCTGAGGTGCGGGACGCCGTTGACTGCGGCTTTCATGCCGCTGGTGCCGGAGGCTTCCTGCGTGGGGCGGGGCGTGTTGAGCCACACGTCCACCCCGGGGACGAGATAGCGCGCCAGGTGCATGTCATAGTCTTCCACAAAAGCAATCCTGCCGCCGAACTCCGGGCTGCGGGCGAGGTTGCACACTTCCTGGATGAGCTCCTTGCCGTGATGATCGTTGGGATGTGCCTTCCCTGCGAAAATAATCTGGACGGGGCGTAGATTGTCTTTGAGCAGTTTCTTGAGCCGGTTGAGGTCGCGCAGGATGAGCGAAGCGCGTTTGTAATCGGTAAAGCGGCGGCTGTAACCGATGGTCAAAACCTCAGCGTCAAGGAGGGCGCCCATTGCCAGCACCGATGCCGGCGAGCCACCGTTTTCGCTCCAGCGCTGGCGCGCCCGCGCCTGTACGGAACTGATGAGCTTGTTCTTGAGCCAGAGGTGGGCGTTCCAGATTTCCTCGTCGGGGATAAGGTCGATGCTTTCCCACAGCGTTGGGTCGTCATGACGGGCGAACCAGTTTTCGTCAAGATATTTAGCGTAGAGGCGGGCTATCTGCGGTGCAATCCACGAAGGCACGTGGATGCCGTTAGTCACGGCAGCAATCGGCACATCATTTTCGGCTGTTTCTGGCCAAATGCAGTGCCACATATTGCGGCACACGGCGCCGTGCAGCTGGCTGACGCCATTACGCTGCTGCGCCATCCGTAATCCCAGTACCGTCATGTTGAATGAAGCATTGTCCGAATCTTGAGTACCGATTTTCAGAAATGTTTCCCGGTTCAGACCGAGTGAATTCCAGTAATTACGGAAATACTTTTCCATCAGGCTGTGCTGAAAGGCGTCGTTCCCGGCCGGGACGGGAGTATGAGTGGTGAAGATGGAGGTATTGCGTACCTGTTCGGCGGCCTGAGGGAAGTCCATGCCCTGCTCCACCAACTCGCGGCAGCGCTCCAGCATCATGAATACGGTGTGACCCTCATTGGCGTGCCAGATGGTGGGACCGATGCCGAGCGCCCGCAGCATGCGTACTCCGCCCACGCCCAGCACGATTTCCTGCTGGAGGCGCAGCTCCCGGTCGCCGCTGTAGAGCCGGGCGGTCAATTGGCGGTCCGTGGGGGAGTTCTCTTCCAGGTTGGTATCCAGCAGGTACACTTTAACGCGGCCGATGTTCACCAGCCAGACTGCCAGCGTTACTGTGCGGGAATCGAGTTCCACTTTTACTTTGAGGGGCTGTCTCTGTATCGTTAATATCGGAGTAATCGGGGCTTCGTTGAAATTAAGCTGATGGTAAAGCTCCTGCTGCCAGCCGTCATCGGATATGCGCTGGGAAAAATAGCCCTGCGGGTACATGAAGCCCACAGCGACCATCGGGATACCGAGGTCGCTGGCTTCTTTGCAGTAATCTCCTGCCAGCACGCCCAGACCGCCCGCGTAGAGCGGCAGCGAGTTGTGGAAGGCGAACTCCATGGAAAAATAGGCAACAAGATTGGCGGCCAGATTAGGGTAATTGTTACAGAACCAGGTGGGTGCCACTATTTCCGTCTTGAATTTGTCCATTACTGCATCGTAATGCTTGACGAAAGCAGTGTCTTCCGCCGCGGCGACGAGACGGTAGGGAGGTATCTGGTGCAGGAGCTTCACCGGATTATGCCCGGTGATTTTCCACAGCGGACGGTCCAGCGATTTGAACAACTCGCGGGCTTCCTGGTGCCAGCTCCACCACAGGTTGTAAGCGAGTTCATGCAGTCCTGCGATGCGACGGGGCAGTTTTAACGTAGAATCAGTATTCATGCTTAAAGTATAATGTGTCTCATTACTCAGGGAGCTATACGAGGCCAGCTTATCCTATTCTGAAGGCTGTTTCAAGGGTAGACTTTACCAATTGAATTGAGTACCAGTACCCATTGGAAGATTTACATAAAGACAATATTCATCAGATGGGAGTGGTAGCCTTCAAGGTCGATGTAAAGCCCGCGGCTGTTGAGTTCCTCCGGATTGCGGAGATAGGTGGCATCGTGCAGTTCATCATGGAAGATGACCTTCATATCGGGAGGGAAGAGGACAGGCAGCTTCAGCAGGCACTGGGCGTGTCCCGGCGAGTAGTTGACTACCACCAGGTGATATTTACCGGCGTAATGCCACAGCCAGGCGAGCAGGTTGCGGTGGCTGTCGTTGCCGTCCCAGGCGGGCCGGGTTTCCAGCAATTCCCAGATACCGCGGTGAAAAGCCGGCGCATTACCGAAGAGCAACAACTTCTCGTAGAACCGTCCCATTTCAATATCCGGTATTTCTGCGCTGACCAGCGCGAGCTGCACCGGCCAGCGGATTTGCTTGCCTTCCATTTGTCCGTCGTGCAGAAGATGGAGCCCGGTGCTGGTGACGGCGATGACCGCCGCCGCCTGCGCACGCTCCCGTCCGAAAGCGCTGACGGCACGCGGCTCGTCATGATTTTCAATAAAGCGTGCCATATGGTACTGGCGGGCGGTGTCTTGAGCCAGTTCACGGCGGATTTCGGCAGCACTGCCGTAACGCAGTTTTTCGTAGAATTGCCGGTCGTAGGTGAAATCGAATCCCAGTGATTGGAGTTTATCATCCAAATTCCAGTAGACTTCCGCCAGGAAAAGAAAATCCGGCTTTACGCTTCTCACGCGGCGGATTGCCTGCGCCCAGAATTCTTCTTTAAGGCGCAACCTGCCGGTAACCTCACACCAGGTCTTACCGAAAATCTCGTTGAGCACCAGCATTGCCATATCGCAGCGCACGCCGTCCGCCACCGCGGCAATGTTGAGCAGCTCTCCGATTAGGGCTTCGCGCATCTCTGGTGAAGCGTAATTGAGCTGGGCGGTGTCCGTCCAGGGAGGGAAGTTGGGGTCTCTGCCGTGGGCGAGGTAGGTGCCGGGGTGGGGTGAGAAGAACCAGTCGGGGTGGGCGGCAGCATGGGCTGTGGTGCCGCTGACGAACCAATCGGGATGTTCCCGCGTCCAGGGGTGGTCGAAAGCGAGGTGGTTGGGTACAAAGTCCAGCACCAGCTCCATGTCCAGGCTGTTGAGCCTGGCTTTAACTCGCGCAAGCTCTTCCGGCTGACCCAGCATCGTGTCGAGCTGATAGGAGTAAACAGCGTACGGTGAGCCGACCACATCTTCTGTCTTCCAGTCGGGCAGGGCGGCGGAGTATTCCTTGAGGAGATCCGGGTAAGTGAGCGCTTTCTGTCTGGAACCGGGGCTGCGCTGCCAGACGCCCATCAGCCAGACCATGTCGAAACCCAGGCGGGAAAGCTCCTGCCATTCCTCGTCGGGGACGGTACTTAGCGTAATGGGTCTGCCGTATTTCGCCGAGAGCCGCCGCAAAAAAAGCAGGGTGTTGATTTCGTACAGGTGTGGATTCTGTTGCATAGGTATACTTTAAGAGGCGTTGCAGGTTGTGTCAAGCGGGCACACATGTATGTCAAGCAGTCTTGAAATAGCGGCGCTGGAAATAGAACGCCACGTTGACCAGGCTGATGAGCACCGGCACTTCCACGAGAGGTCCGATGACCGCAGCAAATGCCTGCCCCGAATTGATGCCGAAGACCGCTACTGCCACCGCGATGGCAAGCTCGAAGTTGTTGCTGGCGGCGGTAAAGGCGATGGTCGCCGTGCGGGAATAATCGGCGCCTATCTTCCGTCCCATGTAGAAGGAGACCAGGAACATGATGACGAAGTAGATGAAAAGCGGGACCGCGATGCGGACGACGTCCAGCGGCAGCTGCACGATGATTTCCCCCTTGAGGGAGAACATGACCACGATGGTGAATAATAGTGCCGCTAGCGTGATGGGACTTATTTTAGGGATGAACTTGCCTTCATACCACTCCCGCCCTCGTGCTTTGATGAGAGTAAAGCGGGTAATCATGCCGCTGAAAAAGGGGATACCGAGATAAATCAGGACACTCTGGGCAATCTGCCCTATGGAGACATCAACCACAGTACCCGCCAGTCCGAACCAGCCGGGCAGGACTGTGATAAAAATATAGGCATAGACCGAATAGAAAACAATCTGGAAGATGGAGTTGAAGGCGACCAATCCTGCGGCGTATTCGGTATCGCCTCTGGCAAGAGTGTTCCAGACGATGACCATGGCGATGCAGCGCGCCAGTCCTATCATTATCAGTCCCACCATATAATCGGGATAGGCGCGCAGGAAGAGAATCGCCAGGAAAAACATGAGCACCGGACCGATGAGCCAGTTCTGCACCAGCGAAAGCCCCAGAACCCGCCAGTCGCGGAAAACCCGCCCCAGCTCCTCGTAACGCACCTTCGCCAGCGGCGGGTACATCATCAGGATGAGACCGACGGCGATGGGAATTGAAGTGGTGTCTATTTGAAAGAGCGTGATAAAACCGGCGACCTGCGGCACGAAATAGCCCAGTCCCACCCCCAAACCCATCGCCAGGAAAATCCAGAGAGTGAGAAAACGGTCCAGCAGCGATAAACGGCTGGTGACAGTATCTTTTACACGACTCATATTAATTATAAAAATAGGAGATACTGGGTTTATTATAATGTTGCTTCAGTAAATCATCAAATAAAAAAGCTTCCTCTCTGGGAAAAGGCAGGGAGGAAGCTGTGGATGAGCTTGCTGCTTGTTGTGTTTAACTGCCGATGAACAGCACCATTAAGCCGTTTATCAGCGCCACAATAGAAAAGGCTAAGAGCCAGGTTGACATCTCCTGCCCGTTCACCAGTTGTAAGGTAGAAACCACCGTAATATCTGCCATGAAGCTGAGTACCAGCCCGCACAGGCTGCCGACCACCAGCGAAAACCCGAAGAGAAACCGCATTTACACCACCTCGTTGCTGTCAGTCACGCCGGATACTTAGCTTACGGCGCTCTGCATAATTAGATTTTAAGACAGAGCGCCAGTGTGCTCAATCACCCGAAAGTCACGTAACCGGAACGTGACGCAGTACTAAGACTTTGGTGGTGTCTATGGCCTAGTCATTCCCAGCAGCTTCGTGACCACCCACTCGGTGTGTTCCCCGAAGAGCGGATCGCTCCCGCGGATTTCGGCAGGGGTTTCACTAAATTTAGCGAATACCCCGGGCAGTACTTTCTTGCCGACCAGCGGGTGCTCGTGCTCCACGAAGAAGTCCCGCGCCAGCAGCTGGGGGTTGCGGAAAAGCTCCTCGGCGCTGTAGGCGGGCGCCGAGGCAACACCGGCTTTCTGGAGCCGGGTCATGACATCGTTGGCGTCCTGGGTGAGCGTCCAGTTGTTGATGATTTCATCCAGTTCGTTCTGGTTCTTGTAGCGGCGGAAGCCGTCGTTGAAGCGCTCGTCGTTGGAAAGTGAGAGTTGCCCCATCACTTTGCACAGCGCGCGAAATTCCTCATCGTTTGCCACCGCTATTGCCACCCACTTATCGTCGCCCTGGCAGCGGTAACAGCGGTGCGGCGCCATCACCTCGTCGTGGTTGCCGTCCGGCGGCGGGACGTAGCGGTTCATGGTGTAAGACATGATTGCCTCCGGCATGATGGTGAGCATGGTCTCCACTTCCGCGATGTCGACGTATTGTCCTTCACCGGTCTGCTCCCGGTGGTGTAATGCCACCAGTGCTGCGAGGGCGGTCGAAAGCGCGCCGTGATGGTCGGTAATGGTAACGCCCGATGGCAGCGGCGGTCCGCCCGGATTTCCGAAGAGAATGCTGACGCCGGAATACGGCTCCAGCGCCGGCCCGAAAGCGACTCCCGCGCGGTCCGGCCCGGTAGCGCCGTAGCCCGAAGCGGCAATCATGATGATATCCGGTTTTACCTCTTTAAGAGCGGCATAGCCCAGCCCAAGGTTGTCCATCACCCGCGGGGCAAAGTTGGCGATGACGATATCGCTTATCTTGACCAGCCGCTTGGCGATTTCGACGTTTTCCGGTTTTTTAAGGTCCAGCACGCAGCTTTTTTTGCCGCGGTTGAGAATAGCGAAGTAGCCGCTCTTGTCCAGACCCTCGCCGCGGAAGTAGGCGGGAGATACTCTGCGCCAGTAATCAGGCATGGCGGGGTTTTCAATACGTACGATATCCGCTCCCATTTGAGACAATATCAGACCGGATTCCGGTCCTACCCAGGAAGTGGTGAACTCGGTTACTCTAATGCCATCAAGGGCTCTGGCTTTTTCTATTTTCTTCATATCTCGCTCCTAGATTATCCCGATCTCGTACAGCTTGACCAGGTCTTTCTTATCGTAGCCGAGTCGGTCGCCGTAGATTTCGACATTGTGTTGTCCCAGCAAGGGCGCGGGACTGCGGAGAGACCAGGGGCTCTCCGCGAATTTATAAGGCGCCCCGGGGTAAGTCAGTTTGCCGGCTACCGGGTGCGCGATATCGACAAAGACAGCCCGCTCCACGAACTGGGGATTTTTCAGGACGTCCTCCATCGTATTGACCCGGGACAGCGGTACGCCTTTCGCCTTGCCGGCTTCGAAGATTTCTGCTTTGGTCTTGTCTTTAATCCATTCCGCGATGAGCGGCTGCAGGCTTTCCCAGTATTCGCCGCGTGATTTCCCCGTCTTGAACATGTCAATCTGCGCCCAGTCCGGCTTGCCCATGATTTCCACGAGCCGCTCCCAGTGGTGCGGCTCATCGGCATAGACAAAGACCCAGCCGTCCTTGACCTTGAAGAAGTGGCGTGGCGCGCCTTCCGGTATCGAGGTACGGGTGGGGCTCATGCCTTCGTATGGCCACCAGTTGGTGTGCTCGGCGACCAGTCCCATGAGGGCTTCCATCTGTGAGATGTCAATCTGCTGTCCGTGGCTGGTACGGCGCTGGTGGTGCAGGGCGCCCATCGTCGCGGCGGCCACCGAGGCGGCGGTCATATAGCTGGCGGTATTCAGGACGCGCAACGGTTCCTGGTTCGGGGTGCCTGCCCAGCGTGGTGTAACATATCCGGCGCCGACTACCTGCCAGTTGACCAGGTCGCTAGTCTTGTAGTTCCGCCAGGGGCCGGTCTGCCCGAATGGTGTCACGGAACTCATTATCAATGAAGGATTTATTTTTCTGAGGTCTTTGTAAGCCAGTCCCATTCTGGCGAGTTTACCGGGGGCGGTGTCCTCCAGGAGGACATCCGCGTCTTTCACAAGCTTATGGAAGATTTCCCGTCCGGTGGGTTTTTCCAGGCTCAGCGTCACGCTTTTCTTGTTCGTGTTGAGGTACAGGAAAAGCCCACTGCGCTCTGGGCCGGGAATATCGTCAAGGAAGGGACCTCTCCGGCGGGCGGCATCACCCACCCCGGGTTTTTCAATCTTGATGACTTCCGCACCGAGGTCGGCGAGCAGTTTGCCGCAATAAGGTATGCAAATCATCTCGCCAAACTCAATTATCTTGACATCTTTCAGTGCCAGCTTCAATGTCTCGCTCCTTTCACCGCACACAATCAGTAAAAAACAGTGCCGCAGGTAACTGGGATTTGTAGCACCGTGTGTTGTGTAGTATGGATTTCCAAGTGATTATTATATCATAAAATTGAAAGACTACGGCAATTGGCATGATATGGGGCAAAGTTCACTCTTGCCAAAAGAGTGCCTAAAGGCATATACTACCTGCAAAGAGATAAGGCGGGTAGGTGAAATATGTTCAAATCGGTTAGAGAATTTTTCAATTCTTTATCAGACGCCCAGCA
>JAQTQH010000007.1 GCA_028712355.1 Dehalococcoidales bacterium | reverse complement strand
TTAGCTATTGGACTTCGGGGAATCCCTCTTGTTTGCAATACCAGTTGAAGTTACGGAGCGATGATTCATAACCTCGTATTGTCTTAGGGGATTTGTTTTCAGTCCTACAGTTTAAGAGGTATCCTTTGGTCAGGGATTCAAGGCTTGTGGTGGTAACTAAAGAATCAATAAGCAGTTGGTCTACGACTTGTTTTGCCATTCAGTTTGTCGTAGAATTTAGCTATAGTTCACGTGTCCCTGTAGCTCAGCTGGATAGAGCAGCTGCCTTCTAAGCAGTTGGTCGAGCGTTCGAATCGCTCCAGGGACGCCATCTTTCACGCTCAAAAATTTGTGAACAGTTTACAAAAGCTCACAAAGTTCACAACCTAAATCCTCGACAATTTCTTAGCTTCGAGAGCTACAGGGACAAGTCCAAAGACTTTCAGACTCTACCATCTAGCCTTAGATAGATTTATCGGCTATCCCATCACGCCTGAAGGAATCAATACATTTCTGAAGTCTCTGACCTGTGGCAATGCTAAGCATAACTATTACAGGTGCATCAAGACGTTTTGCAGGTGGCTATACCACACTGACCAGGTTCCCAGCAATCCAATTGAAAAGGTCTTGCCATTGAGACGGCAAAAGAAGCTGTTGCCTGCTATCAGCAAAGAGCAGCTAGACGTCCTACTCCGTCATTGCGTATCAAAGCAGGATAGAGTTGTCCTCAACTTGCTGTGGTACTCGGGAATAAGGCTATCGGAAGTAGCAAGCGTAAGAGCTTCCGACTTCAATTGGGATGAAGGGACTTTAACTATACTGGGCAAAGGTAACCGCTATCGTAAGGCATTAGCTGGTAATGGCGTTGTGAAGGAATGGTTTACCAATCATGATAGCCTGGGACTGTCAGCCTGGGGTATTTTGACTATGCTCAAACGGCTATGCCCAGTTGCTGGGATACACTGCAATGCTCATAGCTTCAGGCGTGGTTTCTGCGTTCACAACGTCAAATCAGGGCTGTCTAATAAAGTCATTCAGGCTATAGGTGGTTGGGAATCTCCGAGCATGGTTAGCCACTATGCAGCAAGTTTGACCTTCGATGATGCCCTTGAGCTTTATCGGAAAATAAACAAAGAAGGGGCTCAGAAAGTAGCCCCTTCTTGAACTTTTGGGATAATAGGTGGCTTTTTATTTCTTACCTAGTAACGCCAGAATCCCATAAATGACAAGGAAGATGCCAATAATCCAGGAAATAATAGATGGAAGACTTAAAAATGGTAGAATCAGAAAACCAGCTACTATGCAAACGATACCAACCAACAACTTGTTAGAAAAGATACCCATTCGACCCTCCTTCCTTTTTATTTACAGCTACTTTAACACCAGCTTCTACCGATGTCAACATTTTGTGAACACCGATGCCTAGAAAGGAGTTGGTCGGGCGTTCGAATCGATCTAGGGACGCCATTCATGCGGGTATATATCCGGCTAAATGGTAACATCCGCCTTAAGCCGGAGTTTTATCATGTCGCCGCGCGCATCCGAATCTGCCACCATGGAAATGCCGTTCAGTAATTTCAGCAGCGGCATCGGTTTAATGATGTTGATGTAGATGGAAAAACCGTTCTCACTGACTTCTTCTCCGGCTAACTTAATGCTGGGAATCTGCCGCAGGAACTCCATTAGTCTCTTGACCTGTCTTTCATCATAGGGTGAGATAATCCGCAGTTCTTTCCATTCGCCGCCGCTCTGGCGTTCTTTTTCTTCGCTGGCGGTGCTGGACTTACGGAGCTCTTCCAGCAAGGTATGGTTTTGCAGGGTGTCTTTAGCCTTGCCGATGGTCAAGGTGTAGTCGTTGAGTTCCGTTTCCATCTGCGCCCTGATTTTGCTGAAGCAGTTTTCTGCTTTTTGCATTACCTCGATGAGCAGTTTGTTGGTTTCCGCGGCGCGGGCAATGGATTCCTCGTCCACTTTGCGGGCGAGCGATTTGGCTTCATTGACGATTTGTGCCATCTCTTTTTCGGCTTCGGCACGGGCTTCGTCTTTGATGCTGCCGAGGATGCGCTCTGTTTCCTGTTTTGCTTCTTCAGTGATGCGGGCGGCTTCTCTTCTGGCTTCCTCCCGGGTGGCTGCCATGATCCGCTCGACCTCGCCACGGGTCTTTTCCCCGGCGGTCTTTTTGAGGTTATGTTCGGTTTCCTTAGTCAGCCGTTCGGCGGTATTTTTAGCCTCGCCCAGTATCTTTTCCGCCTCTTTCTTAGCCGAAAGTTCAATTTCATCGGCGGTCTGGCGGGCTTTTTTCTGGGCATCGGCGATTAAGGCTTCCGCCTTTTTCCAGGCGCTGTTAACGATATCATTGGATTCCCGCTCGGCTTCTTCCAGCCGGTTCTTGTACTCCCGGTAGACCTGGTCAAGCTGGGCAATTTTGGAACTTGTTAAAGGTCTGTCATCCATAACATCACCTGTCAAAATAGAATGTGGTAATACTAGCTTCGTCTTTATCATAGAGTAAACATGGCGTGCGGTTAATAGCACATTAGTCACGCTTGGGAGAGGTACTTTTGACAAAAACGGATACGAGATGTTAAGCTAAATTTGGCTGGAATCCACAAGGTGGAGCATGTTCACGCGGCGCATTCGTCTAGCGGTTTAGGACGCCGCCCTCTCAAGGCGGAGATCACCGGTTCGAATCCGGTATGCGCTACCAACTGTTAATCTTGTTGTCGTTGCGTCTCTACTTTATGAAAGTTACCCTCTATCTATCCTGTCTTATTGTCTGCTGAGCTTGGCCAATCCCAAGTTTCAATTCATGCTTTAACGTTAGGCTGAATAGGCGCCGGACCACAGTCCTTTGAAGAAATGAAGCGCATTGGTACCGAGGGAACTGGTGTTATACCCCCCCTCTTGAACAACCATGGTAGGCAGCCGAAGCAGTCCAATCAATCTGCCATTGGTTTCGAAATCTTTAGCCTGGAGTATCCAGCTGCCGGTGGGGTCTCCTTCGGCAGTATCAAAACCAAGGGCTACTATCAGGAAATCAGGCTTGAATCTGGTTATTTGTCGTAATGCTTTTGACAGGACATGGCGGTATCTTTCGCCATCGATATTTTCCGGCAGGGGGAAATTGATGTTATAATCTTCCCCTTCACCGGCTCCTTTTTCGGTCGTGAAACCGCTGAAATACGGATAGGTGAAGCTCGGTTGCCCGTGGATTGATACCGTCAATACATCGGCACGTTGGTAGAATATTTCTTGCTGTCCATTGCCATGGTGATAATCAATATCCAGGAAGCCGATTTTGCCATAGGCGCTGAGGTATTGTGCCGCTATTGCCGCCGAATTAAAGTAACAAAAACCGCCGAAAGAGCGCCTCTCCGCATGATGCCCGGGAGGCCTCACCAGCGCATAAGCCAGGTGGTCGCCTTCCAGAATTCTCTTGGCGCCGGTGAGGGCACAATCGACTGATCCCCTAGCAGCCAGGTAGGCATTGCGGTTTAAAGGAGTAAAAGTATCAATACAATAATATCCTGCCCGAACCGGCAAAGCCTTTGGTGGACGTGTGGCGTTTCGAATCGGGAATACATAGGGATATACCGATTTCCCTGATTCTAGCCCGGTGCATACCTTCTTCAGATAGCTGACAAACTCCTTATCGTGAACGGATGTAATACGTAACTCTCCGAAATGATGAGTTTTTACTCTCCGGAACAGGTCGGTAGTATCCAGTTCCTTTAATATTGAGTCGATTCTCACCGGTGCTTCCACGTAGCCGACTTCCTGGACGTGGTGAATGGCGTGTTTTTCGTTCACCAGTAGTATGATGCGTTCATCCTTGGGGGTATGGTATTTAATCTTTGTCACGAGTTGAATCTTTACATATTTAGGCGGTCTTAAGAGCACAGGGTCATTTTTAAAGGAAGCTATGACCAGTTCGACATAGTCTTGCGGGCATAACTTGGCATATTTTCTTTCCAGGATTGCTCTGACAATATTGCGGGTTGAATCGAGCGCTAATGTGACGTCCTGGTCCAGCCCATCGTACATAAGGTAAGGAGGATTATCGCTGCCCGGCGTGAGGGGTGTTTCGTAGGCTGTGTTGATAACGGGCCGGGCGCCGAATTTTTCATAGAAACGCAGGCGCGCCGCATTCTGCCTTCTGATTTTGGGGTCGCGCGATAATTTGGGGGCGTCGGGGAGACATTCAAAGAAAATTCCGGTAGCCTTGAGCAGAAGCGCTTCCTCTCTGACTCTGGTATACAGGGCTCCGCCTACACCGCGCCCGCTGATTCTCTTCGCCGAGGCAAGATAATCAAGGTAGCAGAAATTGAGAATGGGCTCATGCGAGAGCAGGGCTAAGCCCTGTACCTTTTCTCTATCTTCGGCGACAAAAAGTATGGCGCGGAAGCGGTACTTCAGGGGATTCAATAATTTCCGGGGCAATTCGGCTATTTCTTTTTCCGGGAGAGAAGGGAATTGAGTTTTAAGGATGCTTTGAACCTGGGTTACGGCTTCTTTGTTAGCCGGAGTTAAGCTGTCATAGACCCGGCGAATACGGAACATCTTATTTTATCCCTGCCTTCTGTTTTTTGAGGCGCCTAATCTGTTAATATAATTATATCCGAGAAATGATTTATTTTCTATCAGGCTTAAGGAACCGATTAATGCAGATTTACTGCCGGGAGATGTGACTATGATAATTGACATGCCGTCCGGGAGGCAGACTTATGATTACGATTGCGGAGCCAAGTCTTTGCAACTGGTTCTGGCATACTACGGCATTGATATTCGTGAAGATGCGCTTATTAAAGAACTCGTCTGCGATCGTTATGGTACTCTGGCAAAGAATATGGCGGCGCTGGCGAAGCGATACGGATTCAGAGTCACTGCCAGAAGCGGCGTATCATTGGCGGCGTTGAAGAAATACCTCGATGATAAGCGCCCGGTAATTGTACTGGTGCAGGCGTGGGCAGAACGAGATATGACTCTTGAAGACTGGGAAAAAGCCAATGACCACGGGCATTATGTGATTGTGATAGGTTATCAGGGCGGCAAGATTGTGTTTGAAGACCCCTCGTCGTTTCCACGCACATGGATGACGGAAGAGGAGTTTCTTGCCCGCTGGCACTATGTTGATATTAGAACACGGAGAAAGATGAACCGATTTGCCATCGTTCTTCTTGGGAAGGAGCCTGTAAAAATGAACAGACTGGAGCATATGGACTGATCGCCCCATTACCAAAACCCATCAGGTAATATTAGATTCAACTCAACAGTCTTGCCAGTATACCCCGCGCTATCAGTATTATTTAACAGCACCGATGAAATACCAACGTGTATTAAAATGCTAATGCCAGCGGTTGCTCAACGTTGACAAGCTCTCGTTAATTTCGTAAATTGGAAATATTAGCACCTTTGAAAAGGGGGAATAACATCAGATGCCAAAGCCCGGTGAGATGCCTGAACGTAAGAAAGAGTTTCGCACCACTGTAGACGGCACCGTCATAAAGCGGGTTTATACTGCTGCGGATACGGCGGGAATTAAAGAGGCCGAACTCGGTCTCCCCGGCGAATATCCGTACACCCGTGGTATCATGCCCACCGGCTACCGCGGTCGGCTCTGGACGATGCGTCAGTATGCCGGGTTCGCCACTGTGGACGAGACCAACAAGCGCTACAAGTACCTCTATAAGGCAGGCCAGACCGGTTTCAGCGTGGCATTCCACCTGCCCACCCAGGAAGGCTATGATTCGGACCATCCCTTAGCGGCGGGTGAGGTGGGGAGGTGTGGCGTCGCCATCGATTCCCTGCAGGACATGGAGCAACTCTGGGAAGGCATTCCTCTGGGCGAAGTAAGCACCTCGATGACTATCAACGCTACCGCGGCGATTCTCCTCGCCATGTATATCGCCGCCGCCGAAAAACAGGGCGCCGACGTTGCCAAGCTGAATGGCACTGTGCAGAATGACATCCTCAAGGAATACATCGCGCGCAACACCTATTTCCTCGGCCCGGCGCCGTCCATGCGACTGGTCACCGACCTCTGCTCCTTTTGTTCTAAAACGATGCCGAAGTGGAACTCCATCAGCATCAGCGGCTATCACATGCGTGAAGCGGGGGCAACCGCCGCACAGGAAGCCGGTTTTACCATAGCGAACGGCATCGCTTACGTCCAGGCGATGCTGGATAGAGGCATGGACGTTGATGCGTTCGCGCCGCAATTCTCCTTCTTTTTCGCGGCTTATACCAATGTTCTTGAAGAAGTCGCCAAGTACCGCGCCCTGCGCCGCATGTGGGCGCAGATAATGAAAGAGCGTTTCAATGCCAAAAATCCCCGCTCCTTGATGTTGCGTTATCACGTCCAGACCGATGGTTTTACCCTGACTGCCCAGCAGCCTCTTAATAACGTGGTGAGAGTGACCTTGCAGGCGCTGGCGGCGGTGCTGGGTGGTTGCCAGTCTCTGCATACCAACTCTTTCGATGAAGCGCTTGCTTTACCTACGGAGCAGGCGGTGAGAGTGGCGCTGCGCACACAGCAAATCCTGGCGCACGAGAGCGGCGTTGCGGATACCGTCGACCCGCTGGGCGGCTCCTATTTTGTCGAAGCGCTGACCAATCAAATTGAGAGCGACGGGATGAAATACATTGCGGAAATCGATAAACTGGGCGGGGCGCTTAAAGCCATCGAACAGGGCTATATCCAGCGGGAAATTGCCCGGGCTTCTTACGATTACCAGAAAGCGGTAGACAGCAAAGAGCAGGTTATTGTAGGGGTCAATGATTTCAAGGTAGAGAACGAGCCGGAACCGGAGATTCTGTGCATCGGCGCAGAAATCGAGGAAAAGCAGAAGTCACGGCTGCAAAAGCTGCGCCGGGAGCGGGACAATCAAAAAGTTAGAGACGCACTTGGCAAGGTGAAAGAAGTTGCTGCGGGCAGTGAAAATATTATTCCGGTGTTTGTCGAGGCCGTCAAGGCTTACGCCACCGTCGGAGAAATCAGCGGTGCGCTGCGGGAAGTCTTCGGCGAATACCGCGAGCCGAGTATACTTTAAAGGAGCCATAAAGATGAGCGAGAAAAAGATACGCGTGTTGCTTGCTAAACCCGGACTGGACGGGCATGACCGGGGCATCAAAGTTGTGGCGCGCGGCTTGCGGGACGCCGGCATGGAAGTCATCTACCTGGGGCTGCGCCTGACACCGGAGCAAATCGCCGAGGCAGCTATCCAGGAGGATGTCGACGTGGTAGGATTGGACTGCTTATCCGGGGCGCACATGGCGCTTTTTCCCCGCACGGTGAGTATTCTCCGGGAAATGGGCGCTAAGGATGTTCTGGTCATCGGCGGAGGTATTGTGCCCAAGCAGGATGTTCCTGTTTTGAAAGAAAAAGGGATTGCCGAGGTCTTCGGTCCCGGGACACCGCTGGAAACAATCGTTAATTATATCAATACGAATGTGAAGAAGGAGAACTGATGATAAACAAGGTCAGTCACATCGGGATTGCCGTCAACAGTATTGACGCTATGCTCAAGCTGTACACCGAGTCGCTGGGACTGAAGCTCCAGGAAATTGAAATCCTGGCAGAGCAGAAGGTGCGGACTGCCATTATCCCGGTGGGAGAGAGTAAAATCGAACTGCTCGAATCGACCGATCCGGAAGGGCCGATTGCCAAGTTTATCGAAAAGCGCGGCGAAGGCTTACATCATATCGCACTGGAAGTCTCCGACCTGCGCTCCGCCCTAGGCGATTTGAAGCAGAAGAATATCCCCCTCATTGATTTAGAACCGAGGCGCGGCGTGGAGAATACCAGTATCGCCTTTTTGCATCCTAAAGAGTCCAAAGTCCTGCTGGAGCTGGTGGAAGCCAAGAAGTAAGATTTCAGGTTATTGCGAGACTATCCCAGCGAAGTCGGGAGGCGTAGCAATTTCAGCCGCCTAAATAGGGAGAGATTACTTCGTCGCCTTAACCTCTCGCAATTACAGGAGGAGTATTATTTTCCTGCCGTTTCTGCCTTTACCAGCCGCACGCTGTTGGATCGGCAGCGCGGGCAGGTCCTTTCCTCGGCTTCGGGGTTCTCCGAGGGCGGGGAAAGGTATTTGTTACCACAGCGCAGGCATTTGAATTGCACTTGTTTGGGCATAACTTGACCCTCGTCAGGCGGCGGAAGCCGCCGGTTTTTTCTTTTTGCTTTCCTGCTCGGCGATGGTTTTCTTCGTCTGCTCGATTTCTTCGGGAGTGACTTTCAACCGCATTTCTTCAAGCTCCGCCATCACCTTCGCAAAGCGCTGTCCTTCGGCAGCGCTCATCCATTCCAGTTGCAGCCGCTCCGGGCGGATACCCAGCCTTTCCAACCGGTCCCACAGACGGTCGATGCGGCGCTGAGTGGCGCGGTTGGCGCCGTTGTAATGACAGTCGGCGTAGTGGCAGCCGGAGACCAGGACAATCGGCGCGCCCGATTTAAAAGCTTGCAGGACGAACTTTTCGTTAACGCGGGCGCTGCACATCGTTCTGATAAGGCGCACACTGGGTGGGTATTGCAAACGGGACGAGCCGGTGAGGTCGCTCGCCGCATAGGAGCACCAGTTACAGGCGAAAGCAAGGATTTTATACTGCGGGTTTTCCGCCAGCGCCGATTCAATCTGTGACAGATATTCATCATCGTCGAAGTGGCGGATAGAAATCGCCCCGAAAGCGCACTCGGCGGCGCAGGAGCCGCATCCGGCGCACATGGCTTCGATGACCTCGGCGGGCTTCTTCTTTTCCCGGCTGGCGGTGATGGCGCCGTAGGGGCAGACCTTGACGCATAGCTCGCACATGGTGCACTTGCTCGGGTCGACGACTGCTTTGGCGGCATCGAGTTTAATCTGGTTCGCCTTGAGGATGATTTCCGCGCGTGCCGCCGCCGCGCTCGCCTGGGTCACGCTGTCCTTGATATCCTTGGGCGCTTCGGCGCACCCGGCGAGGAAAATGCCCCGCGTGGCGGTATCGACGGGCATCAGCTTGGGGTGTCTTTCGGCGAGGAAGCCGTCGCTCGTTTTGGAGAGAGTAAGCAGGTGTCGCAGTTTATCGCCATCCTTTGGGGGTTCCAGTCCTATGGAAAGTACCACCATGTCGAGTTCGTAGTCCTCAATTATTCCGGTGGTCGTGTTTTCTACCTTGAGTTGTAAATTCCCTGTTTTAGCATCCTCGGTGATTTCCCCGGGAATGCCGCGGATGTACTTCACGCCCATTTGCTTGCTGCGGTTATAAAGGTCTTCAAAACCCTTGCCAAAGGCGCGGATATCAATGTAGAAAACATTGATTTCGGTGTCCGGGTAATGTTCCATGAGCAGCAGGCTGTCTTTGATGGTATTCATGCAGCAGATGTTGCTGCAATAGGGATTACCCCGGTTCTGCGTGCGCGAGCCGACGCACTGGATGAAGCCGATGCGTTTCGGCTCTTTACCATCCCCGGGGCGGACGAAATGCCCACCGGTGGGGCCGCCGGCGCTGATGAGCCGCTCGAACTCAAGGCTGGTCACCACGTTCGCGAAACGAGTATAGCCGTATTCATCGAGGGCGGTTGGGTCATATACATCCATGCCGGTTGCCACGATGATAGAGCCAACATTCAGTTCGACTATCTCGTCCTTCATGTCCAGGCTAATGCACTTCTTTTCACATTTTTCCACGCATTTATTGCAGGCGATGGGATTATTGCCCAGGCAATCCTTCATGTTAATGACATAGGCGGCGGGAATCGCCTGGGGGAAGGGGATATAAATCCCTTTGCGCGTCGCCATGCCAGCCTGGTATTCATCTACTTTAAGCACGGGGCAGACCGTGGCACAGTCTCCGCAGGCGGTGCATTCTGCTTCATTGACATAACGTGCATGACGGCGCACTTTTACCTTGAAGTTGCCGACATAGCCGGAAACGTTTTCGACCTCGCTCAGGGTCATCAGTTTGATCCGGGGATGTCGACCGACATCCGCCATCTTAGGCCCGAGTATTCATATCGAGCAGTCTTGTGTGGGAAAGGTCTTGTCCAGCATCGCCATGATGCCGCCGATGCTGGGTTGTTTTTCTACCAGGTAGACGGTGTGCCCGGAGTCCGCCAAATCTAATGAAGCCTGGATACCGGCAACGCCGCCGCCGATTACCAGAACGGCGTCCGTAATGGAAATTGATTTTTCTTCCTGCGGTTGCAGATGGCGTGCCCGTGACACCGCCATTTTGACCAAGTCTTTCGCCTTGGTTGTAGCGGCGCTGCGGTCAGTTGAGTGCACCCAGCTCACCTGCTCGCGGATGTTCGCCATTTCCAGCAGGTACTGATTGAGACCCGCCTCGGCGATGCAGGCGCGGAAAGTCGGTTCGTGCAGGCGCGGCGAGCAGGAAGCAACTACAATCCTATTCAGGTTATGCTCTTTAATTTTCTTTTTAATTTCCGCCTGCCCGGGGTCGGAGCAGGTGTAGCGGTTCTTCATGGCGACGACGACGTCTTCCAATCCCTCGGCGTAGCTCTTTACCTCGTCACAGTCCACGAAACCGGCGATATTCTTGCCGCATTCGCAGACAAATACCCCGATGCGTACATTTTCGGCACTCATAATGACCTCCTATTCTGTTCCCGCCTCCGCCGCCAGCGCAGTCAAATCGGTGATTTGCAGCTGCGCTTTATCGTTCGATTTGCTATCTTTTAAAGCGCATGTCAGGTGAATCTGGCACTTGGGGCATGATGTTAACATAATATCCGAGCCGGTCGCGGCGGCTTCCTGCAGCCGCTTGGTTTGTATCTGCTTGTTCACCGCGCCGCAGTTAATCCATGCCTGGGTGCCGCAGCAGAGGGCAGCGGCGCGGTTATGCGCCATCTCCACCATCTGCAGTCCGGGAATGGCGTCAATGACCGAACGTGGCGCGTCGTAGATATCGCTAAACCTGCCCAGCCGGCACGGATCGTGGTAGGTGACTTTCCGCTTCATTTCACGAAACTTGAGTTTGCCATTGCTGACTGCATCCGACAGAAGCTGGGAGATGTGGACGATCTCAAGTCCCGTTTCACCGACATAACGCGGGTATTCAACTTTCAATGTATGGTAGCATTCGGGACACGCGGTGACTATCTTTTTCGCTTTGGTCCTGGTAATTTCTGCGAGATTGAGCTTTGCCAGCTTTACAAAGTTCCGGGTATCGCCGGTCCAGAGCATGTCGTGACCGCAGCAGCGCTCATCAGGCATCACGGCAGGTGTGATACCGAGTTGGTTAAGCAGCTTGATGGCACCTTTCGCAGTATCCAGTGTTTTAACACCCAGGTCGGCAAAAATGACATCGAAATAGGGTGCACATCCGGTGAAGAAAAGAACTTCGCCTTCGCCGGCTGTTTTATATTCTTTGTCCAGCCAGCCGAGTCGGTTTTGCTTGAGATTATCCGAGGTCATCAGGTGCATCAGGGCTTCTAGCGCACCGCCGTGAGTGCATTGCCCGGACTCGCCATCAGCATGCGCCGCTTCACGCATTTCTTTAATCAGTTCCACATATTCTACAGCGGACTGGCACCGTGCTTCGCAGAGGGAACAGGTGAGGCAGGCCCAGAGTTGACCGTCCGGCTTCTGGCCGGAAACGGCGCCAGCCACCAGCTTGCGCGGCGAAAAATCCGGATTATAGCGCGCCACCGGGCAGACCGCGGTACATTTGCCGCAATCGAGGCAGGCGTATGCCCTGGTGTTGCGGATTAAGCGCTTGATATCAGCCAAAGCTATTTCTTGCCTCCGGATAAAACTGGAGCGTGTCCCTTTTGCTTCGGGTGGCTTTCCAGAACCTCAATTTGCTTAACGAAGGCGGTAAGCTGGCTGGCGACAATATCGCCTCTGCCGATGGGTACTTCTATGAATCCCAGGCGCAATGGGTCAATACCCAGTAGGTTGATTATCTCCTTTGCCTGCGCCAGTACCTCTTTTGCCTTTTCCGTGCCGGACTCGTAGTGGCAGTCGTCCGGCGGACAGCCCAGCAACACCACTCCGCCCGCTCCCAGTTCAAACGAGTTCAAGATATGACCGAGGTGCAGCCGTCCCAGGCAGGGGAGTCTGACCAGCTTGATATTCGCCGGGTACTCTATCTTCTCAACTCCCGCCATCTCCACGCCGCTGTAGGCGCTCCAGTTGCATACGAAGCCGACTATCTGCGGGGCACTGCTGGTGTATTTGCTTATCTTCTTAGCCATGACATTATTTCTTAGTCAAAATTGCCGCCAGCGAGGCATTAATCATGGTATCACTGAACTCCAGCTGCTGGAGCGCACCGGACGGGCAGCGCGCCACACAGATACCGCAGCCGCGGCAAAGTGATTCATCAATCTTTGAAACGGAAGAGCCGTTGCGGTTTTCTTTCAAGACAATCGCCTCGAAGGGGCAAACCGTGATACAGGTGCCGCAAGCACGGCACTTTGTTTCAGCGATAACCGGAATGACCGCTCGGCCATTCGTCATAATATGACAGTTAGCGGCGCGGGCGATTCCTGCCTGAATCAGACTCAGGGCTTTGGCGGTGGCTTCCTCCGGATTGTTCCGGTGCACCCAGACGCAGTGTTCCCTGATATTTATGAATTCATAATAAGTGCTGTTGAAATCGCCTTCCATCAGCTTCGTTTTACAAAGGATACGGCGGTCGGCGCAGCTGAAGCAAATCTGGTCGAAGTTGCAGCAGGAGCAGGCGGCAAGAACGGCATGGCTGAGATTATTCTTTTTCACGGCGTATTTGATGTCGGCGCTGCCTTCATCGGTACAGGCATAGGCAATACCGCTGACATAAGCAATAGCCGGTAGATTGCGGAGGTAACCGAGCACTTTCGTGATTGATACTACATCGCTGATGTTGCCGCCGCAGCCGCAGACAAAGATGCCCAAACGCGGCTTGCCGGTTGGAGAGGCAATAGCAGGAGCCTGGATTTCTTTTAGTAAAGGCTTAGACTCTATGCCATGCTTCGTAAGCTCTTCCGTTATTTCCGCGGCGATTGAGCTTGCTTCTGTAAAGTCAGCATCAGAAGAACTCAGTAAATGAATGCCGTGACGTGTTGTAATTAATTCGCTGTCATGGATAATTACCGTATCTTTACCGGCAATAATCGCGGCTACTTCAAAGTCGTAGCGCTGTGCCGTCTGGCTGTGGTCCAGGGCGTCAAGCTCGCAGGTGCGCACACATTCCAGGCACTGGCTGCACCCGCTGCAGTTCAGGCAGCGCTGGGCTTCCCGCATTGCCATTTCCGGTGTAAAGCCAAGTTCGACCTCTTCAAAGTTGCCCCTCCGTTCTTTCATGGGCAGGAAGGGCATTTCCTGCGGCTCGATGGATGGAATGTAAATGTTGTTTAAGTTTACTTCAACCGGCGTCACTCTGGCATGGACTGGTTCTTTTGCTACCGGTTCACCGCGAAGATATTTATCGATAGAGATTGCTGCCCGTCGCCCCATACCGATAGCGTTAATCATCGGTCCGGAGTCATAGGCGGCGTCTCCGGCGGCAAAGATGCCGGGGACTCTGGTCGCCATTGTGGACTGGTCGACGACAATGTGCCTTTTTCCTTCGGTTAAAGTAGTGTCGCCCTCCAGGAAAGAGAAGTCAGGACGCTGACCCACGGCGACAATGACCGTATCCGCTTCGACGGTAAACTCCGAGCCTTCAATCGGAACGGTATGCCGGCGTCCTTCGCTTTCGCCATCAGTAACCTGCATGCGATGAAACGCCACACCGGTGACTTTGCCGTCCTGCCCGATGATACGCGTCGGCGAGACCATAAATTCAAGCTTAACGCCTTCCTGCTCTGCCTCGGTAACTTCTTCATCGTTAGCGGGCATTTCCGCGCGGGTGCGGCGGTAGAAGATGCTGACCTCTTTTGTCCCCAGTCGCGAAGCCACCCGGGCGCTATCGATGGCGACGTTACCTCCGCCGATAGCAATTACCCGTGAGCCGATGGTGAATGGCTGCTTAAGGTTAACAGCCCGCAGCAAGGAAACGCCGTCAACCACGCCGGAAAGACCTTCTCCGGGAATGCCCAGCTTCTGGTTCTTGTGAGCGCCCACGGCAATCAGAATAGCTTCGTACCCTTGCTTTTTCAGGTCGTCCATCGTCAGGTCTTTACCGATAGGCGTGGAAGTCCTGATTTCAATGCCGAGTCGCACGATGTCTTCGATATCCGCCTGGCGGACCTCGCGGGGGAGGCGGAAGCGGGGCATGCCCACGGTTATCATGCCGCCGGGCATCGGCAGCGCTTCGAAGACGGTGCAGTGATGTCCCATGCGGGCTAAATCGCGGGCGGCGGATAGTCCCGCCGGGCCCGCACCGATAATCGCTACCCGGGGCTGCGCCGGTTTCACCCTGCCTTTTCGATTATCATGCGTCCGTTTTAAAGAGACTTCTGTCGAGTTATTATCCGCGACAAAGCGTTTCAGAGCACAGATGGCAATGGCACGGTCGATTTTTCCGCGGGTGCAATTTGCTTCACAGGGGCGGTTGCAGACTCTGCCCAGAACGCGCGGGAAAGGAGCCGATTCGGTAATCAGGTCGAGAGCTTCTTTGAACTTACCCTGCGCGATAAGGGCGACATAGCCGTGCGAATTGACTCCGGCGGGACAGGCGGCGGCACAGGGAGAAACCCCGCTCTTTTCAATACAATAAGCAGCCGGCACCGATTTGAGTCCAAGCAGAGGGAGATGGATTGCCTTGTGTTTCTCATCTGAACCGGTGAGCGACACGACGTTAACCGGACATTCTATTTCACATTTGCCGCAGCTAACGCAGGCTGCCGCATCGACAAAACGCGGGTGCTGGATGATTCTTACTTTGAAATCGCCCTTTTCGCCGTGCAGGCGTTCCAGGCTGGCATTAGTAATAACATTAATGTTGGGATGGTGCGCGGCTCGCAAGAGCAGAGGGGTAAAGCGCAACGCTTCGTAGGAATTATCGTGGCCGTTCGGCAGGGCGCCAGCTTCCGCCACCAGCGCAACTTTGACTCCGCGTTCCGCCAGCTCCAGAGCTGCTTTAACACCGGCGCGGCCTCCCCCCTTGACCAGCACGCCTTTGCTCATCTCTACCGCTTCCCCGCCGCCAGTTGCTCCTTGCCGTAGTTGTAGCCGCGCTCGAATGCCTTAGTGTTCAGTTCCTCGGTGCCTTTGGGAACCGAGCTCAGCACTGATTTTTTCATGGCTTCGGCAGGCACGATACTGCTTATCGCAGCCAGGAATCCCACCATCACGATATTAGCGACCGCCTCCCGTCCCAGTTCCCGGGCGAACCGTGTTGCCGGAATAGGAAAGACCGGATGCTTTTCATCCTTTTTTAGTTTGACGAGGTCTTCGTCAATCAAGAGTGGAACATCCTGCTTTGCACCTGCCGCATACTTTTCATACGCTTCCTGCGACATTACCACCAGCACCGAGGGATTTTCCACATAAGGATAGGACACCGGGCTATCCGAGACGACGACCTGGGCACGGCAGGCACCGCCTCTCGCCTCGGGGCCGTAGTCCTGGGTGAGGGTAGAGTTTTGACCGTTAAAGATAGCCGCTGCCTTGCCCACGATGCTACCGGCAAGGATGATGCCCTGCCCGCCGAATCCTCCGAGTATGATTTCCTCTCGTTTCATTAAGCGGATTCCTATTTACTGCTCGCCTCGGCGGTGGTCTTGGCCGGAGCCGCCGGTTTGGGCGCAAATGCCTTCTCGTAGACTCTGGTCTTAATATCAGTGTAAGCAGGCCGTTCAATATCGATAAATTTACCCACGGTAATCTTGCCATTCAACTCGATGCCGACGGTTCTGGTGTCAGCTCCATGCTGAATAATACTGTTCTGCTGGTAATACTTCATCTGGTCGAGTCCCCTAGGCTGGCGGTTCATCCTGCCGTAGAGGGTGGGGCAGGGGCTGATGACCTCTACCAGGCTGAATCCTTTTTTATGCAATGCCTCGGTAAAGCTTTGCTCCATCTGGCGCAGGTGCAGCGCCGTCCAGCGGGCGATGTAGACAGCACCGCTAGCTTCGGCAAGGTTCGGTACGTTGAAGGTGGGTTCGTAACTGCCGTAGCGTGACGTAGCTGTGCGGGCGTCCAGCGGAGTCGTCGGGCCGAATTGCCCGCCGGTCATGCCATAGGTGAAATTATTGACCAGGATAACCGTCAGGTCCATATTACGACGGGCGGCGTGGATGAAATGGTTACCACCGATAGATACCAGGTCGCCATCGCCGCTGAAAACGATCACTTTCAACTCCGGATTGGCCAGCTTGAGACCGGTGGCAAAGGGAATCGCCCGGCCGTGCGTGGTATGGAAAGAGTCTAATTTGACATAACCGGCAACGCGACCCGCACAGCCAATGCCGGAAACGATGGCTACTTTGTCCAGCGGCAGACCGGACTGGTGCAGCCCGTTCAGAAATCCATGCAGAATGCTGCCCATGCCGCAGCCGGGACACCAGATGTGCGGCATCCGGTCTTCGCGGAGCAATTCCCCGGGGTAATATCTTCCTGCTGAATATTCCTGCGTCATTTGAGTGCCTTCCGGATGGCTTCAATAATAGTATGCGGCTGGTGCACGCCGCCGCCCATGTGCGGCACGAGGATGGTACTGGCTCTGCCTGAAGAACAGCGCTCTACTTCCAGAGCAATCTGTCCGCAGTTAATCTCGGGTACAATAAACGCCTTTACTTTTTTAGAAAGCTGCCGGATTCGATTTTCAGGGAAGGGCCAGGCAGTGATGAGCCGCAGCATGCCGGCTTTAATGCCCTCAGCGCGGGCGCGCTCTACGGCGAATTTGCCAATCCGTGCCGAAATGCCGTAAGAGCAGACCACTACCTCGGCATCATCCAGCCAGTCCTCTTTCAGCATAATAATATCGTCCTGGTTTTTGTCTATCTTGTTGACCAGCCGCCGGATGAGCTTGTCCTGCGCCTCGGCAGTCATCAACGGGTAACCGCGCTCATCGTGGGTCAGACCGGTAACGTGGAAATGGTAGCCTTCACCGGCGTTCGCCATCGGCGGCACCAGGTCGGCATCCGGGACGTAGGGCAGGTACTTTTCCGGCGGCACCGCAGGCTTGCGGCGCGGTAAGGTTTTAATTTCTTCAGGAGGAGGGATAGTTACCTTTTCGCTCATATGTCCTACCACCTCATCCGCCATGATAAGCACCGGCGTGCGGTACTTTTCGGAAAGGTCGAAGGCTTTGATAGCGAGTTGATACATCTCCTGCGGCGAATCGGGGCACAATGCGATGATGCTGTAATGTCCGTGGGAGCCCCAGCGCGCCTGCATCATGTCGCCCTGCCCGGCCAGCGTGGGCAGTCCGGTGGAAGGCCCTGCCCGTTGCACGTTCACCAGCACACATGGTGTTTCCAGCATGACACCCAGCCCCAGGTTCTCCATCATCAGGCTGAAGCCGGGACCGGAAGTTGCCGTCATCGCTTTGACACCCGCCCAGGACGCGCCCAGTATGGCGTTCATGGAGGCGATTTCGTCCTCCATCTGGATATAGGTGCCGCCGATTTCAGGCTGGCGCTCGGACATGCGTTCGGCAATCTCGGTAGCAGGGGTAATGGGATAGCCGGCAAAGAAGCGGCAGCCCGCGCTGATGGCGCCCTCGGCGCAGGCGACATCGCCGGTGATAAAGAAATCGCCGGAGAGCGATTTGCGGCTACTCACGGGCAGGTGCTCCTTCCCGTTGAACAATGCGGATGGCGAATTCGGGGCACATTAGCTCGCACAGTCCACAGTTCAGGCAATCATCATTAACAGCATATATGGGATGGTAGCCTTTGCGGTTGAATTCGGCGGACTCCGCCAGGACGTGGCGAGGGCAGAACTCGATGCACAGCCCGCAGCCTTTGCATCTATCAGTAATCAGGTCTACCTGATAGTGCTGTGTTTTTAGATGGTCCTGGTCGAGGGGTTTTCTCCAATACTTCATCGAAGATATTAGCTTCCTGTATAATAAATAATTCTAGCAGGGTCAGCTAATCTTTACAAACGTAGCGTTTGCGGCTAAAATAAACTCAACGAGGGCGATTAGCTCAGCGGTTAGAGCGCCTGCTTCACACGCAGGAGGTCAGTGGTTCAAGACCACTATCGCCCAGTTATTCTATCGAGCGACATTAAGGCTATAATCCGGCGCATCCGTTAAGCCTTAATTAAATTGCCGCATACCACGTCACTGATTTTAATCCGGGAGTTAATCGTGCGAAAGTTGCTCAAAGATACAACGATTGAGGTCATTAGAGCAATTGCTCCGCTGGTTGTGGTCATCATCCTTCTGCAATTTGCTATCGTCAAGGCACCATCCAGTAATTTTATCCAATTTTGTGGCAGTGTTGTCATGATGATTGCCGGCATGATTTTATTTTTAATTGGTATTGAGGTGGGGATTCTCCCGGCTGGTAAAGACGTTGGAGCCGGATTGGTGCAGCGCAGGAACCTGTGGGTGATAATGGGGGTTGCTTTTGTGATTGGTTTTGCGACAACCATTGCCGAACCGGATGTCATTGTGTTGTCACATCAGGCTGATACGATATCACAGGGTATGATAAACGGGGATAGCCTGGTTTATATTATAGGTATAGGTTTAGGTATTTATGCTGCAATGGCAATGTTGCGTATTGTCTTTGGATTTCACATTGCTTACATCCTGGCAGCCAGTTATATTATCATTATTATCCTTTCATTCTTCACCCCACCGGGGTATATTTCGCTGGCTTTTGACAGCGGTAGCGTCACCACCGGTGCGCTGACGACGCCGGTAGTACTGGCTCTGGGCATTGGGCTTAGTTCTGTGATAGCAGGCCGGTCCGCTATATCTGATGGGTTCGGGATACTCGGCATGGGCTCCATAGGCCCGATTATCGCTGTATTGATTATGGGAATATTGACAAGATGAACGGATTTTCAATCTTTGATAATCTGGGATATACGGCGTTTGGCGTAATAGAAGCCGTGCTGCCTCTCCTGGCTATCTTCGCAGTGCTCCAGGGTTTTTATCTGAAGTTGCTCAGAAGTTATATTATTACTCTGTCCAAAGGTATTTTAATATCATCCGTTGGCCTTTTGCTTTTTTTGCAGGGCGTACAATCTGGGTTTCTTCCTTTCGGGAAAGCCATCGGGCAAGCTCTGGGGAATTCCAGTATCATTTGGATGGCGATACCTCTGGGATTTTTACTGGGGTTTTTTACAGCTTGGGGAGAACCGGCGGTCAGAGTTCTGTGCAGCCAGGTAGAAAAAGCTTCTTCCGGCACTATCCGCAAAATAACGGTTCTCTGCGCTATTTGCATCGGAGTAGCTTTTATCGTAGCCCTGGGTATTGCGAGAGTAATCTATACTATTCCGCTATTGTACATAGTAGTTCCCGGTTATGCGATTGCTATCGTAATGCTGTGGCTTACCGAGAAAGATTTTATCGGTATTGCCTTTGATGCGGGAGGATGCGCCACCGGACCAATAGCAAATACCTTTTTACTGAGTCTCGGTATTGGCTTATCTTCGGTTAATGATGCGCAAAATCCGCTAATATACGGCTTTGGTCTAGCCGCTTTAATAGCACTCGCGCCCATCATGTCGGTCATGGCGCTGGGCATTTTTGTACGAGTTAGGACTCACTATAGGAGGGAAAATTGATGGCATGTGTTCTTATTGTTACGATAGTGAACAAAGGGTGGGGAGACATAATACTGGAAGCTTCGATGAAAGCCGGGGCATCCGGGGGAACAATACTGATGGGGAGAGGCACGAGCGTACACGAGCAGCAGAAAATAATGGGGATTCTCATTGAACCTCAAAAGGAAGTACTGTTGACTATCTGTGAATCGGACAGAAGCGCAGAGATACTTAAAGAAATTGTTTTAGCTGCAGAGCTTGAGAAACCGGGTGCCGGAATATCCTTTGTTGTTCCTGTTAACGATACTGCCGGATTGGGGGAGAACAAATCGGCAATGCTGTAGCAGTGTTTCATATTAAGTCACTGGTTATTGTTTGACTACGGACTACTCCGGGATTAGATTAAGAAATGCAGATAATAATCCAGAAAACATTGAAGTGAGGTGCGAAATGCCAGTAATAACAATTAGAGGTCAACTGGGTAGTGGAGCACCGGAAATCGGGAAGCTTATTGCGGATAAACTTGATACAGATTATGTTGACCGGGAAATTATCGCGGAAGTGGCTGCTTTAACTAAAGATAGCGAGGAACGTGTGATTGAAAAAGAAACTCCGCGTAATCTGCTGAAACGCATCAAGACTTCTTTGGAGCGCAGTTATACTTTTGGTGATGGCTGGCAAGGCAGCTATCTGCCGGTTAAAAAGGTGCCTCTGGATGATGACCGTTACGTGGAAGCGCTGAAATCCGTTATTCTGGATTTGGCCTTGAACGAATCGATCGTCATTTGCGGACGAGGCAGTCAATTTATCCTGAAAAACTATCCTCGGGCTTTTCATGTTTTGGTAGTGGCGCCTCTCGAATTGCGGATTAATTATGTAATGCACAAATATGATTTACCGAAAAAAGAGGCAAAAAAAGAAATAGCAGATTCGGATAATAGCCACCGTGAATTTGTGAAGAAATACTTTAATCAAAAACTGGAAGAACCGGTACATTATGATCTGGTTATCAATACCAGCCGACTTAGCAACGAGACGGCTGCTTTTGTAATCGTCGAGGCCGCCAAAATGAAAAGCTGAATTACGAGGTACGAAGCTATCTTTACAGGACGACTACGAAGCGGCTATCATTAAAGGGGAAAATAACTTGATACTTGATAATCGGTTTTTTGAATTGGCTTATTGAAAGAGGATATAATAATACCTGATTATATACGATTAGAAACGGAGGAGGAATCGCATGGCAGAAAAAGGTAATGGCAGGCTCAAGTTAAAGTCACTGAGACAGATAAGCTACACCGTAAAAGATATTGATAAAACGGTGGAAGCCTGGAACAAGTATTATGATATGGGACCCTGGACCTATAAGGAGAATGGCGGTCTTGATGCCAAGGGACGCCCATGGAAAATCCGCATGGCGTTTGCCTATCTGGATAACGTTGAAATCGAACTGGTGCAGTGCACCGAGGGCAGAATCTTCCAGTCGCGCTTTCTGGATACGTGGGGCGAGGGCATTCACCACGTCGGCTTCCTTGTCGATGATGTCGATAAGGATACGGAAAACCTGGTGAAGCGTGGCGTCACGCAGTTCGTTTACGACCCGGGCAAGTTTTCTTACCTGGATGCCGGCGGCGCCGGCGGGGCTATCTTTGAGCTCATTCAGAAGCCCAAGAAATAGCGGCGGCTAGGCGGACTTGAGTTGCCTCAGGACTTGCCTTGCTTTATCGGCAGTAAGGTCCTGGTAGCGTTCTTCGTTGACCATCATGGACGGCGCATGAAAGCACATGCCCATGCAGTCGGCGATTTCCAGGCGGAATCTGCCGTCGGCTGAAGTTTCTCTGGGCTTTATGCCAAGCTCTTCCGCGACAATCCGGATGAAGTCCTCGCCGCGATAGGTCTTATGGCAGGCTGGCGTGCTGCACAAGCGAATAATATATTTGGCAGGCATTTGGTTCATCAGAAACCCAAAAGGGGCACTTTTAAGGTGCCCCTTCTTATTTACTTTTGTAGTGTTAGCGGTCAGGCTTTCATTTCCGGCTTAATGATGACCTTGACCGATTGGTCGGGCTTGGTCTGGATTTCAAAAGCTTCCATTATCTTGTCTACCGGGTACTGGTGAGAAATGAGCGCCTTGACATTGACCTTACCCTGGGCGAGCATTTTGATGGCCCCTTTAACCTCCTCGCAGATGGGTTCCTTACCCCATCCGAAGGAGCTGACCAGCTTGAGCTGTTTGTGGATGATGTGATTGATATCCATTGATACCGGCTCTTCAAACAACCCGACCAGGACGACATGACCGCCGGTGCGCGTCATTTCGATAGCCTGCTGCAGCACCCGCCCGACGCCGGTGCACTCTATAACGCTATCGGCACAACCGCCGTGCTTGCCGCTGAAGCTGCGCCCGGAACCGGTAATCTCAATCACCTTCTTGAGTGGGTCTTCTTTCAGGGCGTTAATGGTAACATCGGCGCCGAGGCTCCGCGCAAGTTCAAGACGCTTTTCGGAAACTTCGGATACGATTACTTTGGAGACATAGTTCTTGAGCACTTCCATCACCAGCGTGCCTATGGTGCCCAGGCCGGTGACCACCACCACATCTTGAGGCTGCGGATCCGCCATAGCGACCCAGCGGTAGGCGCCCCAGAGCGGCTCAATGAGTGCCGCTTCTTCCCAGCTGATGTTATCCGGGATTTTAAAAATATTCTGGTCGAGGATAGCATCGGGGACATACATATATTCGGCAAAGCCGCCGTTACGACTGTAGCCCTGGAGCATGAAGCGCTGCATCTCGGTGCATAGCCAGAACTCGCCCTTCTGGCAGGGTTCGCATTTGCCGCACGGCTTGTGCGCTACCGAAGGACACCACTGCTTTTGACCGCGTAAGCACCAGTAACACTTGCCGCAGCCTTCAATAGCATCGTTCAGCCCCACCACCAGCGGTATAACGCGGTCGCCCTTCTTGATGCCTTTTACCTTTGCGCCGACCTCGATAACTTCGCCGGACAGCTCGTGACCCATGACGAAGCCGGGGCGGCTGAAAATGCCCTGTTTATAGGCGTGCAGATCGGAGCCGCAGATGCCGCAAGCCTTCACTTTAATCAGGACATCGGTAGCCTGGATTTTGGGCATGGCGATGTCTTCTACCCGGAAATCTTTTGCTCCATAGAATACAGCTGCTTTCATGAATAAATATCCTCCTCGTTTATATTGGCTTTACGAGCACGGTCAGTGCCGCGCTGTTTTCCTGTATGTCGATTTTAAGATATTCCAGTGTAACTTTACCGCCGGCTACCTGCGAAGCGGTCAGTTGCATGATAAGGGCATCTACTTGTTGGGTGATAAGCGTGCTTATCTGGTCTTTAACGGATTGCGGCATCAGCGCAGAGCCGGTAAAGCTAATATCGGTAGCTTTGGCAGCGGGTTTCCCGGATTGGATGCTCACCTGGAGTTGTACCTTCACAGTTACCGGCAGACTAATGATGCTGCGGACTATCGTATCAATGCTGGTCAGGATGGTGTTACCGGGTTTAAAGTCAATTACGACACCCTTGATTTCGAGCGGGACATCGGCCGGCATGGTAGCTGTGGCGAGCATTTTGCTTGCTTCAATATTGGCTTCGCTTTCGCTGATGTTCAGGATGAATTCCCGGCTTTTGCCTGTCGCCAGTACGCTCTCAATCGCCTGCTGTAATCCGGCGATATTCTGGTCGAGAGTAGTGGGCGCTGGTGTGGAGGTAGTGGGGTCAGGAGCTGGTGTGACCGAAGCGGAAGTCGGCGTAGGTATTGACGTGGCAGACGGTACGGTTGTCGTTGCGACCGGCATCTGGGTTGCGGGTGTTTGCGCCGCGGGTAAGACCCGGTTAGCCAGGAAAAAACCGACAAAACCAAGCACGAGTGCGGCGGCGGCACCGACGATAATCAATATAATAGTCTTCATATATCATGGAGAACTTGTTGATGATTGGGAATTACAGCAGCCTGAATCTACTTTACCTCAACTCTGCCGATATTGCAATTTAGTTCTATCTCCAGCCGCTGGGCGGAAGTCGAAAATCCGTCTGAAACATAGTAATCGCCTTTCTTCGGAAAACGCGTGGTATCTACCACCAGGTTACTTAGATTACCAGTTGTTTTGATGCGTGTCGCTGCGCCTTGGGGGATGGTCACTTCCAGGTTGCCGATATTGGCTTTGATATATGCGTTGGTTTTTTCGGTTGGAGCGGGCAGGGCTAAGATGCAGCTTCCGGCATTCAGGTCCATGCTTAGTTCGCTCAGTATAAGCTGGCGGAGGTCCAAGTTCAATTCCCCGACGTTGGAATTGACCTCCAGATTAAAGGGCACCCGGCGGGAAAGGTTGAGGTACCATTTCGTTTCATCCCAGAACTGGCGGTTGACCGGTGCCGTTTCCAGATGCAGGGTGCCTTCGCTTCCCTGTCGTTGAAAATCGGCACGGATGCCGCTTCCGGTGGCGGATTCCGACTCGACTTCGACAAGATTGAGCGAACCGGAGGGCAGGCTGCTCATGGTCAGTTTTCCCGCGCTGAAGTTAATCTTGACCCGGGCATCGGTCAGATTATTCAGGGGTGCTGAATAGTTCTGTATTCCCGCCTGAGATGCCGGTGATGTGGAATATTGCCACTGTGCGATACCGAGGCAGGCGAGAAAGATGAGCAGGATAATACCGCTGACCAGCCAGGGATTGCGGTGCCGCAGCAGGATACCCAGTCCCACGGTGATGATTACGATGGGCCAGAAACGCCACAGCACGCTCCACAGTCCCCAGGACAGGATTTTGAGGTTCTGCAGCAAAAGGACGATGCCTAAAAAGAGCAGGAACACGCCCCAGACAGGGATGGTGTGTGATGGCGCCGATTTTTGTTGCGGCATGGCTAGCTTCTCTTCCGGCCGGTCATGAAGATTATGATTAGACCTACGATAATGAGAAGGACCGGCCAGATGATGCCCCAGTTGAACCAGCGGAACAGGTTGAGGGTGCTCATCAGGACAATCGCACCGACAATGATAAGAATGATGCCCAGGATGTTGCGGCGCTGCTGCGAATTATCTGACATTTCTGCCTTCTCCTCTCCTTGAAAGGTGTTGCGAATTTCCTTGCCGAACTCCTCGGCGGTTGCCTTGATTTCCACGATGTTTTCTTTTACCGTTTCTTCCGGAGTGGTGACCTTCGATCCTGCCACCGGTACCACAATCGCCATGATGATATAAATCATGATGCCGACGCCGTTTGCCAGCGCCAGAAGGGCAAAGACCAGTCTCACGATAGCCGGGTCGATGTTGAAATAGTCCGCCAGTCCCCCGCAAACCCCCCAGATGATACGGTCGCTCTGGCTGCGGTACAATCTCTTTGGCATGGTGCCTCCTTGCTGTGCCTTGATTACCTGACACTGGCTGGATTATATCTAAAAAAGTTAACAGTGTCTACTGATTGCTTATATTGTATCTGCCTATACTTTTAAACAACTGGCGAAGGTTCTGTTCAATTATGATTGTGATATGGTGCTTACCCCATTCTGTCCTCTCCGATAAGAGTCAACTATTATGCCTGGATAGATTTAGCTGGAGCAGGGGATACAGTGAGCGAGACAGGCACAAGCAACAACAAATAAGAAAAGACAGATCCCGGGCGAAGTCCCGGGTGATTATGATATGAGGGCTGTGGAAATATCTTTTTGTTTATGCTACAATCGTGAAAAACCTATTGACCATCGGCAACAAATGGGTTAAACTAGAGAATCGTATTGAACACCGCAGTTTGAACACAGGGACTGGTTGGCAGTCATAACCGCCGCAAGATAGTCCGGTCGCTCGCTGGCTGTATTTTCATTGATTGAGTTTGATTACGTTCCTGCAAGTGCAGGGTATTGAGTAAATAGTCCGATTCACACCTGGCGCCACTGGGTTAAGGGAGGACAACATGGCTCTGGAATTGTCTGCTTCGCGTAAACGTTTGGAAAATGAGCGGGTTCGCCTGGAACAGGAGCTCAAACAGATGGAAGTTGACGTCTCCACCACCGAGGAGAGACGTGAGGGCAGTCCGTTTGGCAAACGTGAAGAAGAAGCCACCGAGACCATGGAGCTGGAGAAGCGCCTTGCCCTGGAGAACCGCCTACGCGGGCAGATTGCGGAAATAGACCGCGCGCTGAGCAAAATGGAATCGGGCACTTATGGTAAATGTGATGTCTGCGGGCAGCCTATCGACCCGGCCCGGTTGGAAGCTCTGCCTCAGGCCAGTCTTTGTCTCAGCTGCAAGGCGAAGAATGTCAAACCTAAAACACCTTGAATGGCGTATTGTCGTCTTTTTCCTAGTCGGAGCCCTCATTGTAATTGCCGACCAGCTGAGCAAGTCCTGGATTCGTACCAATATTCTCCCCGGGCACGTTCTGGTTGACCAGGGATTCTTCAGGATTGTTCATATCCGTAATACCGGAGCCGCCTTCGGAATTTTCCCGGGTCAATCCGAGGTACTGGCTGCGGTTGCAATTGCCGGAGTTGTTGTCCTGATTGCATGTGCGTTCTTTTCCCGCCGGTACTTGCCGGTGCTGGATAGCACTCCCGGCATGATAGCTCTTGGACTGGTGCTGGGTGGCACTCTGGGTAATCTGGTTGACCGTCTCCGACAGGGATCCGTGACCGACTTTATTGATTTCAAATTCTGGCCTATCTTCAACGTTGCTGATTCTGCGGTGACGGTGGGCATTATTATCATCGCTTACTCCCTGCTTCGAGTCATGCTTCGAGAAAGCGAGTAGCATGGACAACGGTTACAACTTCACCGCGGAGAGCGGCGGCATCCGTCTCGACCGGTTCATCAGTGATAAATATCCAGAGCTTTCCCGTACCCAGGTACAGAAGCTTATCGCTGATGGGTACGTCACTGTCAATAGTCGTCGTGCTAAAGCAAGCTACAAAGTAAACACGGGCGACGGCATCGAAATTATGGTAACGCCCCCGCCGCCAAGTCCCATCGCTCCGGAAGCGATGCTCCTGAAAATCGTTTATGAAGATGCCGACCTGCTCGTGGTGGATAAGCCCGCCGGACTGACGGTACATCCCGCGCCGGGGCATCCCGGGCATACGCTGGTCAATGCCATCCTCGCTCACTATCCGGCGCTGGCAGAGATTGGTAATTCCCCGCGACCTGGCATCGTCCACCGGCTGGACAAGGATACTTCCGGGTTGATGGTGGTGGCGAAGAACCGCGCTGCTCAGCTAAACCTGGCGAACCAGTTCAAGTCTCACATGGTAACCAAGATATATCAGTCGCTGGTCAGGGGCAGACTGACCCCCGGGTGTGGCATCATCGAGGCGGAAATGGGGCGAGACCCGCACGACCGCAAAAAAATGGCGGTGGTATCGCGGGGCAGGGAATCCAGCACGGAATACCGTATTCTCCGGTATATCGGTAACCATAGTCTGCTGGAATTGAAACTGAGAACCGGGCGTACCCACCAGATACGGGTACACCTGGCGGCCATCGGCTTTCCGGTGGTGGGTGATACCATGTACGGCATGAAGTCTCCCTATTTAGCACGCCAGTTTCTCCATGCTTGCAAGCTCGGTTTTAGCATGCCTTCCACCGGTGAATATATTGAGTTCATATCAGAGTTGCCTGCGGATTTAACAAGTGCTTTGAAAGCGGTAGAACGGGAAGCTGATTGGGTGGTAAAATAAGGCAACGCAAAAGGAGAAAGAGTTGCATGGATGTTCTGGCTATCATCGGTCTGATACTTGCCTTTATTAATCCTGTCATCGGCGGTGTGTTCATCGGTTTTATCATCTGGCTCAACAACCCCACCACCGGAATTCAGTTGATTGTACTTTCCCTGACCATGATGAGTATTTACAGTGTTTTCTTCATCGTCTGGATTGTGAAGAAAATCCAGAAACTGGAAAAGCGCGTTATCGCAATAGAAGAAAAGAAATAGATAACTGACTGGAAAGGTTAATCCATGACTGAGACTGTTCGTACCCGTTTTGCGCCAAGCCCTACCGGATTTCCCCACGTGGGTAATATCCGCACCGCTCTTTTTGCCTGGCTGTTCGCCCGCCATCATAAAGGCAGCTTTGTCGTGCGTATCGAGGACACCGATGTCGCCCGCACGGTCACGGGCGCGGTGGAAGCAATACTGGAAGGGCTGCGCTGGCTGAATCTGGACTGGGATGAAGGTCCGGAAACAGAGGGGAAATACGGGCCTTACTTCCAGTCGCAGCGTCTTGCCCTTTATAAAGAAGCCGCCGAAAGGCTCGTCGCGCAGGGTAACGCTTATTATTGCTACTGTTCTCCGGAAAGATTGGAAGCCATGCGCGCCGAGCAGGCACGCCGCAAACAGCCGCCCGGCTACGACCGTATGTGCCGCCGCCTGACTGCCGATGAATGTGCCCGCAAAAACAGCGAAGGTCTGACGCCGGTTGTCCGATTCAAGACGCCGCTGGAAGGCAAGACTGCCTATCACGATGTCATCTGGGGAGACGTTTCTTTTGAAAACAACACCATTGATGATTTCGTCCTGCTTAAATCAGACGGTTACCCGACGTATCATCTCGCTAATGTCGTGGACGACCATGCCATGGAAATTACCCATGTCATCCGTGCGGAGGAGTGGATATCAAGCACGCCGCGCCACCTGATGCTGTACCGGGCACTCGGCTACGCGCCGCCGCAATTCGCCCACCTGCCCATGATATTGGGACCGGACCGTGTAAAGCTGAGCAAACGGCATGGCGCGGTCTCCCTCATCGAATACCGGGACCAGGGCTATTTGCCGGAAGCGATGTTCAATTTTCTCACGCTGCTGGGCTGGTCGCTGGATGATAAAACCGAAATTATGACCCGCGAGCAGATTATCCAGAACTTCTCGCTGGAGCGCATCAGCAAGACGGCGGCGGTCTTCAACCTGGAAAAATTGAACTGGATGAACGGGTCTTATATCCGCAGCCTGAGCGCCGATGAGTTTATGCGGCGGGCGATGCCGTTTTTAGAAAAAGGGCTGCCACCGGAGATAAAACGTCCGCTGGACAGCGATTACGTGCACCGGATGATGCCACTCGCCCAGGAGCGCGCCCGCACGCTTGTGGAAGTGCCGGGTCTGGTCGATTTTTTCTTTGTTTCTGAGCTTCAATATGAGCCGGTGCTACTCATCGATAAGAAGATGACGCGGGAGGCATCTTTGCAGGCACTGGAAGCGGCGCATCAAAAGCTCTCCGCTTTACCATCCTTTGAAAATGATTCACTGGAGGGAGTCCTGCGCCCGCTGGCGGAAGAGTTGGGATTGAAAGCCGGGCAGCTTTTCGGAACATTACGTGTAGCAGTAACCGGACGTACCGTCGCCCCGCCTCTTTTCCAGACGATGGTGGTGATTGGTAGGGGGCTTTGCATGGAACGAATTGGCATAGCTATCGAAAAACTGCGCCGTTTAGCAGGGTAGTGATGGGTGGGGTACTGACCGGATACCGCGTCCTTGATTTGACCGATGATATAGGTGTATTCTGCGGTCGTCTTTTTGCAGATATGGGCGCCGAAGTTATCCGTATCCAACATCCGCAAAGTACGGTAATTGAACAATCCGCCTCTGATTGTTATTTGAATCTGGGTAAGCGTAGCATCACGCTTAATCTGGAGACGGATCGGGGACGGGAGATTTATAAAAAGCTGGCTGAAGATGCGGATATTATCATAGAGACTTGTCCGCCCGGTTATCTGGACGCACTGGAACTGGGCTATCCGCAACTACGCCGGCTGAATCCGCGGCTTGTCATGGCTTCGCTAACCGGCTTCGGGCAAAATGGACTTTACCGTAACTATAAATTATCTGATTTAACTCTTTCTGCTTTGGGCGGGCAGATGTATGTCTGCGGGGAGGCCGATATGCCGCCGTTAAAACCATTCGGCAACCAGACTTACTACACTGCCTCTCTCTACGCGGCAATCGGCATCATGCTGGCAATTCAGGAAAGGCACGCCTCCGGCAAAGGACAGCATATTGATATTTCTGCTTTTGAGTGTGCGGCGGCAACCCTCGACCATGTGCTGGTGCGCTACTTTTATGAAGGTACTGTCGCCAAAAGACAGGGCAGTTTGCACTGGAACAAAGCCTTCCGAATCTTTCCGTGTCAGGATGGCGATATTTTACTCTCGTTGTTCCAGCAGTGGGACACTCTGGTAGAATTGCTGGCTGCGGAAGGCATGGCGGACGACCTGACTGAGCCGAAGTGGCGAGATACCGGTACACGGCGGCAACACCTTGACCATGTGATTGTTGTGTTGGAGCGCTGGACCAGAAAACACAAAGTCGCCGAGCTGGTGGAATTGGGACAGTTTATGCATTTCCCCTGGGCGGCGGTAACTTCAATACCGGAATTATTGGAAAATCCCCAATGTAAGGAAAGAGGCTTTTTTGCGGAAGTGGAATATGCGGGCAGAAAAGGCACGTGCCCGGGTGCGGCGATCAAGTTGAGTGGCTCGCCATGGCAGGTTGGCGAACATGCCCCTGCAGTCGGTGCAGATAATGAAGAAGTCTATCAAAAACAGCTTGGAATATCCCCATCAGAAGTTGCCCGGCTCAAGCGCGATAGTATAATTTGAAATCGGATGTAAATTGACATAACTATCATGGAAGTGCGATATCTCAGGCTCTATGAATCAGGGGAATTACAGCAGCGGGCAAAGGCGCTTGAAGCGCGGTTAAGCTCCTGCAATATCTGTCCGCGTGTCTGCAGGGTAAATCGACTTGCTGGCGAGCATGGGTTTTGCCATTCGGGTCGCCTGCCCATAGTAGCCTCGTTCTGTGTTCATCATGGGGAGGAACCCGTGCTTTCCGGGACGCGCGGTTCCGGCACGATTTTCTTTGGCAACTGTAACCTGCGCTGTGTTTATTGCCAGAACTATCAGATAAGCCAGGACTACGGCGCGCAGATATTCAACGAGATCGGCATCGTCACGCTTGCGGAACAGATGCTGCATTTACAGGAAAAGGGCTGCCACAATATCAATTTGGTCACGCCTTCGCACATGGTGCCTCAGATTGTGCAGTCTCTGGTCGAGGCGGTGCCGCGTGGGTTGAAACTGCCGCTGGTTTACAACACCAGCGGCTATGACTCTCCGGAGGCGATACGGATGCTTGACGGCATTATCAATATTTATTTGCCGGACCTGCGGTATGCGTCGGACGATTACGGGGAAAAATATTCCTCAGTTAAAGATTATGTACCAAATGCCCGCGCCGCTATCAAGGAGATGTACCGGCAGGTCGGCGATCTGGTGCTGGATGATGAAGGCATCGCGCAACAGGGAGTCATCGTGCGGCACCTGATTTTACCTAATCGGCGGGCGGGCAGCCGGGAGTCACTGACCTGGCTGGCAGAGGAAGTATCGCCAACTATCACGCTCAGTGTTATGTCGCAATACTATCCTGCGAACAGGGCAGCGCAGTACCCCGAACTAGCACGTACCATCACCTATGATGAATACACCGAGGTTGTGGAACTGCTGGAAAAACTGGGGATGGACAACGGTTGGCTGCAGGAGATGGATGCCCCAATTAACTATCGTCCCGATTTTAAGACTCCGGGACACCCGTTCGAATCGGCAGGAAATGGGAAGAACTGAAAAGCCGTGTTAAATCTTGTTGGGGCGCTTCCGCTTGCACCAGTTAAAGCGGACTTTATTTCCTTTGTGCTCTTCCGGTTTCTTGTTGACGTTTTCAATAAAGGTCTTCAGGTCAACAGTCTTTTGCGCGGTCTTTTCGGCCATTGGAATTTTCCTTTGTTATCTGTAAAATACACTCTATTCTATCATATGCTTTAACGCAAAGCCAAATCTGCTTTGGTTTGTGGTATTATTTATTAAAAATCTCAAATAAGGAGGAGAAACGGAATATGGGCAAAGTATTAATGGGACCCAGCACAATGGTCTACCCGATGCCGGCGTGGTTAATCGGCGCGATGGTAGGTGGCAAACCCAATTTCATGACCGTCGCCTGGGGGGGTATCGCCAATGCCGAACCACCGATGATTACCGTCGCTATCAGGCACGCGCGTTACACTAATAGCGGTATTAAAAAGAACCGGACTTTTTCCGTCAATGTACCGTCGGCTGATTTGGTTAAAGAAACGGATTATTGCGGCTCAGCATCCGGCAGTAATATCGATAAAGTGGCAGTCTGCAAGTTCAACATCTTCTACGGCAAACTGACGGATGCGCCGCTCATCGAGCAATGTCCGGTGAATCTGGAATGCCGGGTTGAGAATATCCTGGACCTGGGCAGTCATGACCTTGTTATAGGCAGAATCATCGAAACCCATGTTTCTGAAAACTGCCTCACCAACGGCGAACCGGACCTGGATAAAATAAAACCGTTCGCTTACATCGGGCGCCCTGACGAACATTACCGGGCGCTGGGTAAATCTCTGGGCGATGCCTTTCGCATCGGGCAGAGCCTCCGCACGAAATGACCGGTAAGCAGGTACTGAACCATATCCGCATCCTGGACTTCACACGCGTGCTGGCGGGACCCTATGCCACGCGTATCCTGGCGGACTTCGGCGCGGAGATTATCAAAATCCAGCCGCCCGGTTTACCTCCTGCAGTAGGTGCTTTTGCGCAGGGCTATTACAATACCTGGAACCGCAACAAGCGTAGCATTACACTTAACCTGGACAAGCCGGAAGGACTGGCTCTGGCGAAGCGGCTGGTTGCCATCTGTGACGCGGTCTGCGAAAACTTTTCTCCTCGCGTGATGGTAAACTGGGGACTGGGCTACGCTAATCTTCAGGAAATCAAGCCGGATATTATCATGCTCAGCATGTCCCTGATGGGCAGCACCGGACCATTACGAAACTACATCGGTTTCGGTCCCACCGTACAGGCTTTTTCCGGAATTACCGGACTGACCGGCTTCCAGGGACAATCATCTTCAGGCTTGGGCTTCTCTTATGCCGACCATGTTGCCGGGCTTTACGGAGCGCTGGCGCTGCTTTCGGCATTGGAGCATCGACGGCGAACCGGTGAAGGACAGTTTATTGACCTTTCTGAAACTGAAACGATGATCAGCCTCATCGGTGAGACAATACTGGACGATACGGCGCACGCTAAAAAAACAAAGCCGCTAGATAACCGTTCAGGAGAAGCTGCACCACATAATGTTTACCGGTGTAGAGGCGACGACCGATGGGTCGCTATCGCGGTCTTCACTGACGAGGAATGGCAGCACTTTAAAAATGCGCTCGGTAATCCATCATGGGCGGAAGACAATAAATTCGCCACGCCGGAGGGCAGGCGTCAAAATACCGATGAACTGGACAAAATGATAACTGACTGGACGGTGACCCTAACCGCCGAAGAAGTGATGGCGTTCTTGCAAAGTCATGGAATAGCGGCGGGCGTAGTGCAGGATGCTAAAGACTTAGCGCATAATTTCCAGCTCAGAGCGCGTGGTTTTTTCACTAATATGGATAACAGCACTTTTGATGCCTCGCCAATCAAGATGTCACGCTCTGAGGTTAGCCGGTACCGGGCGGCGCCATCGGCAAACCAGGATAATCACTATGTTTATGGTGAATTACTCGGCATCAGCGATACGGAGATCGCCCGGCTGAGTAACGATGGCGTCATCTGATTGCCGATTGACCCATGCCAGAGTATCCCGTTAAAATGATGATAAAGGGGTAAAAGGAGAGCGAGATGGAATACATCTGGGCGCCGTGGCGTATCCAGTACATTCAGATGGAAAAGCCCCAAGGGTGCTTCCTGTGTGATAAACCACTGGAAAATGACGATGAAACGAACTATATTTTATATCGCGGTGAGAAAAACTATATTATCCTGAATAGCTTCCCCTACAATCCAGGGCATATGCTGGTTACCCCGTATCGGCATGTCGCTGCTCCGGATAAAATGACGAAAAAAGAGCGACAGGAGCATTTTGAAATCGTCAGCCAGGCGATTGCCGTGCTGCGTGCAGAGTTCAAGCCGGGCGGGTTTAATATCGGCGCCAACCTGGGTCACGTAGCCGGGGCAGGCGTGGCGGACCACTTTCATACGCATATTGTGCCGCGCTGGCAGGGCGATGCGAATGCCATGCCGGTAATTTCGGATACTAAAATTATCCCGGAGGCGCTGGCAGAGACTTACCGGAAGTTGAAAAAGAGATTTTAAAGAGTACCCGATGAGTGTTGAAGAAGAAATTCTCAAGAGTGGTAAAATCGTCGCTATCGTGGGGCTTTCATCAAATACGGAAAGAGCCAGCAACCGTGTCGGTGGTTACCTGAAAGCAAATGGTTATCGTATAATCCCCGTTAATCCCGTGGAAAAATCAGTCCTGGGCGAGACCAGCTACCCCGATTTAAACGCGATACCGGAACAGGTGGATATAGTAGATATCTTTCGCAAACCGGAAGACGTTCTACCCGTCGTCGAGGATGCCGTTAAAATCGGGGCAAAAGCGGTGTGGCTGCAGGAAGGTATCATCAACGAAGAAGCTGCCGATTACGCCCGTAAAGCCGGGCTCAAGATGGTCATGGACCGTTGCATGCTTAAAGAACACATGAAGCTGAAGGGTGCCGGGAGCTAGAACTGAAGTTATTATGGGTTATTTACACCCGCCGCCGCAATGTTTATGCTTTGTTTACCTGCCGACTGCTAAGCTATCAGTGTAAGTGAAAACAAGCTGTTCCCCAGCTTGGTAACTGTCCAGAAGAGGCTCAGAGGGTCGCTGAGCCTCTTCTCGTTTTTATTAGGATTTATCATTGAACGGTCGTATGCTGCTTCCGGAAAAAGCGGACCCGGCGGTTGTGTTCGGTGAAAGGATCATCCGTTTTCTTTGACTTAGACTGACTCGGAGCGATTTCTGTTTGCGGTATTGCCTCCGTGTCATGCTCCGTGGCTGACGGTAGGCTATTAGATGTCCATTGAGCCGATGGTGACAGATCCTGGCTTTTGCGACTTACTTCCCGGCTGGTGGCATCTTGAAGAATAGCCGTTTCCTGCTGCGGCAGAGAACTCCAGATGCGGGCGAACTCGGTCAGCACCCCGGCGGACTTCTCTGTCTGCGGAATGATTGGGGTATCAAGGACGGATGGCGGTTCAATTTTGGCGGTGGTAAATCCGGTCAGTGAATAGAGGGTATTTTCTGCATTTGACGGGATGTTGCCAGCGGTAGTTTCACAATCTGTTCCGGCTGGGATTGCCGGCTTTACTGTCGCCTGTCCCATGGCAGGAGCAGCGGCGGTCAAGGTCACGTCCGGGGTGGTCTGTTTTCTCAGCGTGGTATCATTTTGCCAAGCGGGAATAGCCTTGTTAAGCGCCATGCCGATGACGCCGGCAATCGCCGTCAGCAGCTCGGCGAATTCCTGGTTTAAGCGCAATTTTACCCGTGAAGCTACACCCAGGACGCCGTGAATCCTATAAGTACGGATGGGCACCGCTGCCAGAGAACTGAGTCCCACCTCGCGGAAGGCGGATAACTCGTATGCTTCATCCCGGCTCAAATCCGGTATTATGATTTTATGTCCCAGACCGGCAACGAGTTTAATCAGGTCGTGCTCCAGACCACCCAGCTTGATTTCCTCCTCCATTCGGGGCGTGAAGCCGCGGAAACCGATGATGGGAAGGCGGGCATTCTCTGTGTTACCAAGTTGAATCCAGCAGCATTCGATGTTGAGGACTTCCTTGATGGTATCCAGGGCTGTCTGGGTCAGTTGCTGGGGGTCGTTAGAGAGGGAGAGTACCTCGCTAATTTCACTGATAATATGGAAAACATTATGGTTTTTCACGGCGATGAGTCTATGGTAGAATTAGCTTTGAGATTTGGTGCCCCCAATGGAATTCGAATCCATGTACCGGCCTTGAAAGGGCCGTGTCCTAGGCCGCTAGACGATGGGGGCATACCGTTTTAGTATAGCAGAGTGGCGTTCCAACGGGCAAGAATGCCGGAAACATTTCCCGTAAAAGAAAGACGACTGTGGAACAGAGCGCGAAAAACCAGAAAAGAATCGTTGCTTTAGGTATACTGATTCTGGTAGTTGCCATCAGCATCGTGTTGTTCTATTATGGCAAAAATCCGGATAGAGTGGCGGCGCTCAAGGAATACCGCTATCTGGGAGCGTTCCTGGTCAGTCTGATTGGTAATGCCACGGTACTTATGCCGGGCATTGTGCTGCCGGTGCTTTCCGGACTCGGCGTGGTCTTTTACCCGGTTACCGGAATTATGGGACCGGTTCTGGTAGGCGTTGCGGGTGGGGCGGGTGCTGCCGTCGGGGAAATGGTGGGCTACACCGCGGGTTACAGCGGGCGCAGCATCGTGCAGAGCCAGAAAAAACACTACGAAAAACTGGAAGGCTGGGTGCGGCGGTGGGGGACAATGGCGGTATTTCTTGGTGCGTTGCTGCCGCTGTTTTTCGATCTTATCGGAATTGCTGCTGGTGTTTTGCGCTACCCCCTGTGGAAATTCGTGCTAATCTGCTGGCTGGCACGGACGATACTTTATACCGGCGTCGTGATAGCCGTAGCCCTGGGCTGGAAGGCTACGATTCCACTTCTAGCCGGCGGACTGTTTTGATTTTTAGTATCAGCAACACGCCGATAATGAAATAAGCCAAGCAGCTGCCGAGCATAATCTGGTACCCAAGACCCCAGCTGCGGGTATTGAATAAGTCGATGATTGGCCCGATGAGCCGCGCCATGGCGGCACCGCCCGCCGTCGCCAGGTTAGTCAGACCGAGGTAAGCTGCCTCTTCGTTACGAGGCAACAGGTCGATAGCCAGTGCCCAGCTTGAACTCAGGAAAATCCCACCGGAGATGCCGATGAGAGCCCCACCAATGAGGACGTAACTGTAGTTGGTGGTAATGAGCAGGATAAGGATTCCAGAGGCTCCGACACTGCCCGAAACGACCAGCATCAGCTTTCGTCCTAACCGGTCCGAAAGATGCCCTGCAGGATAGACCGCGCCCACCATTCCGGCACCGACCAGCGCCAGCAGCCCGGCGGTCGCCGAGGCGGTATCGGCTACTTGTATCACATCCTGTAAATAATAGAGCGCAAATGATTGCATAGTGGTCAACGCCATGATAAAAAGCAGCCGCGAGACCAGAAAATACAGGAAAGGGGCATTTTGCCGTAATTTCAAACCGCGGCTCTGTCGCCAGGTAGCGAACAAAGGTACGGAGTGTCTTGTTGGTAGCGGTTGCTCGCTTACCGTATAAATGACAATGAGGAGGGTTACCAGCAACAGTACCGCCAGTACCACGGAAACCGGCAACAAACTGAGCCCGTTTCTTGTGCTGAGATAGCGGTCCGCAAAATAGACTATTAAATAGACCAGACCGAAACCGCCCAGTATTTCAAATAATCCCTTGACCCCGGAAGCGACGCCGTGTTTCTCCTTGGGGACGAGGTCTGGGATGAGCGCCTGGTAAGGCCCCTGCGCGGTATTGGCGCTGATTTGCATCAGGCAATAGACGGCGAACAGAACGGCATAGCTATCGGCCAGGCTGATGCCGGGGAGCAGAGCAACCGTAATGATAATTCCGAACAGGATAAAGGGGCGTCGCCGTCCCATGCGGGAGCTGGCACGGTCGCTAATGGCGCCGGAGACAGGCTGTACGAGCATCGCCAGCAGCAAGCCGGTCAGGGTGAGAAAGCCGAGATAGGTGTTCTTTTGCGTAGCGGAAACGAAATCGAGGAGCCGCATGGGAAGAACAATACTGTGCAGGCTGCCCCACAGCGCAGACAGCGCCAGCCCCAGGATGGTTACTTTAACGTAATCAATGCGGCGAAAATTGTGTCCGGGAATGTCTGTTGCCATCGCTTAACAGCATAGCAGAGAAATATGGTGGAGACAAACGACAGGGAGGCTGGTTAGTGCCAGAAATCTACCTGGTCGACCTGCTCGGTTTGCCGGATAATCTTCTGGATGGCATCCTGGGTGTCTTTATCGGTTATCGGCTGGACTTCTGATACCGGCAGTCCCTTTTCATTGGTCTTGCTCTGCCACTTGACGATATAGCCGGGCACCAGTACATAAGCGCGGTTCTGGAAGCCGCAACAGGACGCCTCGACGACCGCCTGCCCGACCATGTAAACGACTTCACGTCCGTTATATTCCAGGCGTGTTTCCTTAATAGGAACGTAATATCCTGACAGTGCATCAATCTGCTCATTAAGCGGCAGGTGGGTATAATCAGCCATATATCTCCTTTAAGGGAAGATTGCCAGCGCCTGCAACCCGGTGGTTTCCGGCAGGTCGAGCATCAGGTTCATGTTCTGGATTGCCTGTCCCGCCGCTCCTTTGACCAGGTTATCGATGCAGCTGATGACGACGAGCCTTCCCGTGCGATGGTCAATAGTCGGGTAAATATAGCAGTCATTGTTGCCCCACGTGTACTTGGTGTGTGGTGAGAATGAGACCACCTTCACAAACGGGGCATGCTTGTAAAAATCGGCGTAGATGTCGCGCAGCTGCTTGTCACCGTCCTTGCCGGCGGCGATTTTGCCCGGTACCAGCGTGGCGTAAGCCGTCGTCAGGATACCGCGGGTCATCGGCAGCAGGTGCGGGACAAAGGTGATGGACGGCGGATGCTTCGGGTTCAGCAGCGCTAGTTCCTGGGAAATTTCGGGGAAGTGGCGGTGCCCTTCTAGAGAGTAGGCGGTGGTATCTTCGTTGGCTTCCGAAAAATGAACCTTAAGGCTGAGGCTCCGGCCTGCGCCGGAGATACCGGACTTGCTATCGACGATGATGCCCGGTTCGATGAGTCCCTGTTTTACCGCCGGTGCGAGCGCCAGGATAGCGCTGGTGGGATAGCAGCCGGGATTGGCAATCAGTCTCGCTTTAGCGATTTTCTTACTATATAATTCAGGCAGTCCATAAACCGCTTCTCTCAAAAGCTGCGGCGCCGGATGGGTGAACTGGTACCATTCCGGATAAGCGGCGGCATCACGCAGCCGAAAGTCGGCGCTGATATCGACTACTTTGATGCCATTTTCAAGGAGGGGGATTATCTCCGGAGCGCTCTCCTTGTGTGGCATGGCGGAGAAGGCGAAATCCACTGCGCCGAGCTTACTTTCGATAGTCAGATTTAAGCCGGTCAGGTGCGGGAAAAAGGTGTTGAGCTTCTGCCCGGCGGCGCTGCGCCCGGTAACCGAGGTTAACTCTACCTCCGGATGCTGCGCCAGGAGACGCGCCAGTTCTACGCCGGCGTACCCGGTAACATTGATGATACCAACCCTGGTCTTTGCCATTCTGCTGGACCTTTCTTAAATTTCTAGCTAAAGTATAACATATGCCTGTATCAGTTGCTAACCCGTGATACGGGAAGCTATAATCAGACTGTGAAAATAAACCTGATTCATGACTGGCAGTTCAGCGTACGGGAGGCGATGAATCTCCAGAAAGAATTGGCGCAGCGGGTCTCCCGCACCGGTGAAGTCAGCAATCCGCGCTTCATCGGCGGAGTGGACATCTCGGTAGACCGGTTCCGGGGTACGGCGACTGCCGCGGTGGTGGTCCTGGATTATCCTGCCCTGGAGCCAGTGGAGATAAGAATAGTACAGGGCAAGCCGGGAATGCCGTATATTCCGGGACTGCTGTCCTTCCGGGAGGCGCCGCTGATTCTGGAAGCCTGCGCTCAACTAGAAAATGCGCCCGATTTGTTGCTGGTCGATGGGCAGGGCATCGCCCATCCCCGCCGCCTGGGCATCGCGGCTCATCTGGGACTGTGGCTGGAGGTACCAACTATCGGTTGTGCCAAGTCACGCCTCTGCGGTGATTGTAAGGAACCGGATAACACGGTGGGCAGCTATACGGAACTCAGCGATAATGGGGAGGTTATCGGTGCGGTTTTACGGACACGTAATGGCGTCAAGCCGGTATACATTTCTACCGGACATAAAATAAACCAGCTATCGGCAGTACAGTGGGTACTGCGGTGTTGCCGCGGTTACCGCCTGCCCGAACCGGTTCGTTACGCGCATCTGGCAGCGGGCGGCAATCTCAAGCCGTCAACATCGGTTGCCAGCGTGATATAAAAAGTTTTAAAACAGTGAGGGAAAATGTCTGAATTCGGTGACAAAGTAAAGGATTTACAGAGCAGAATCTCCAGCGCCATGGAGCATCTTTGAGGTAGCCAAAAAAGAAACAGAAATCTCCCGGCTAGAAAAGCAATCGGCGGCGGCGGACTTCTGGCAGGACCAGGCGCAGGCGAAAAACGTCATGCGCCAGCTTGCGGAGCTCCGTAAGGCAGCGCAAAAATGGCGCACTCTGGAAAAAGAGGCGGCGGATATCGCGGAATTGACCAGGCTGGCGGAAGAAGATCCGGCTTTACAGGAAGAGGTGCATGCCGAGATTGAAATGACCGTCCGGAAGTTGGATGAGATGGAGTTCCAGCTCATGCTCAACGGTGAATACGACCCGCGCAATGCACTTGTGACCATCCACGCCGGTGCCGGCGGCACGGAATCCCAGGACTGGGCGGAGATGTTGATGAGAATGTACCTGCGCTGGGCGGAACGGCGGGGTTTTAAGGCTGAGGTTCTGGATACCTCATCGGGGGAGGAAGCGGGGATTAAAAGCGCGGTGATTGCGGTCAACGGAGAATACGCCTGCGGATATTTAAAATCGGAGCACGGTGTACACCGTCTGGTACGTCTGTCCCCATTTGATGCCGATCATGCCCGCCATACTTCGTTTGCTCTCGTCGAGGTCATGCCGGAAGCGGAAGCTGATGTCGATGTCAAATTGAACCCGAACGATTTAAAGATTGATACCTTTCGTTCCAGCGGCGCCGGCGGGCAGAATGTTAACAAAGTCTCCAGCGCCGTCCGTGTCACTCACCTGCCCACCGGTCTGGTGGTGGCTTCGCAGACGGAGCGTTCCCAGTACCAGAACAAGGAGATCGCTCTTAAAATACTTACGTCGCGATTGTTTGAGATGGAACTGGCGAAAAGGGCGGAGGAACGTGCTAAACTGAAAGGAGAGAGGATAGAGGCGGGGTGGGGCAACCAGATACGAAGCTACGTATTGCATCCCTATAAAATGGTTAAAGACCACCGGAC
>JAQTQH010000054.1 GCA_028712355.1 Dehalococcoidales bacterium | reverse complement strand
GCAGCTTATCGATTTCGTCATTGATATCGACCTCTTTTTCGATGTAGGTATCGGTGCGCGGCACGTAGGCTTCCGGCTGGTAGTAGTCGTAATAGCTGACGAAGTACTCGACGGCGTTGTTGGGGAAGAACTCCTTGAACTCGGCGGCAAGCTGCGCGGCGAGGGTCTTGTTGTGGCAGATGACGAGGGTGGGGCGCTGCACCCGCGCGACGACGTTCGCCATGGTGAAGGTCTTGCCGCTGCCGGTCACGCCCAGCAGGGTCTGCTCGCGGTGGCTCTTTTCCAATCCCGCAGCCAGCTTTTCGACCGCCTCCGGCTGGTCGCCGGTCATTTTGAAATCAGAAACTATTTCAAACCGAGGCATAGGACTCCAGCTAATTGGATTTCTGAGGCAGCTCTTCCAGTTTCTTTCTCAGCTCGGCGGCTTCGGCGTCTTTAGGGGCACTGCCCAATCGCTTGCACAGCTTCCCGTACAGTTTGGGGTCGAGAATCCGTCCCGCCTCGCAGTAACCGCGCGCCTTTTGCTTGGCGTCCGCGAGCAGGACGGGCTTGACCACCAGGTAATCGAAGGCGATAATAGCACCGCCCGCCAGCAACAGCACGGCGACCTGGAGGGTAAATTCGTCCTCCGAGATGGCGAGGAAAGTGAGCGCGACAATGACCGCCAAGATGATGACAAAGACTGCTGAAGTGAGCCAAAGCTTGCGGTTCATGGTTTGCCTCCTGAAATGGGAAACTTTACGAGCCGAATATCCCGCCGATGAGTAGTCCCGCCAGCGCGCCCATGATAGCCCCTGACCAGGGGTTAGAGGTAGCGCCTCAGCAGGGGCCGGAGCTTTTTGCCTTGCTGCCGAAGTAGCCGATGACCCATCCCACCCCTCCCCCGATGATAGCGCCGATAATCGTAGCTGGAGCCATAATAACCACCCCTCCCGACTTATGCAAAAATTACCCTATTTACAGTATAGCCTATTTGGGAGGGGAGGGGAAAAGGAAAAGGGCAGAGATTACGACGGCTGCCGTTTACCCTCAGATTGCCTCATGGCGTCTAGCTGGTGCCAGAGTTTGGCGGCTTCCAGGTCATTGCGGGCGGTGGCGAGCATGCGGTAAACGTTGCGCGACCGCCAGTCGTCCGTCCAGCCATTCCCGGCCACTATCTTGCGGGCGCGGACGATAGCCCAGTGCGTCTGGAACGGCTTGAGGACGAAATGACAGAACGCAATGACGGCGCCCAGACCGAGCAGCATGAGTATGTTGAGAAGAAGGTAATGTAATGAAAGCATGTTGCCTCCCGAGGTTAGATTATTTAATTCAAATTCTAAGCGACAGGCAAGTAAGCGGCAACGTGGGGAGTATGTATTTGAGGTAAAAATTATCACCCAAAAGCTACTTGGGAAGGGAGAAATCCATATTATGTCCCTCCCTCTATCTCTTCCTTCTTTGCACCACAACCTGCTCGCCGTTCTGACCGGCGGCAATCACGCGGTAATCACACATGCGCCCGTGCAGGAGCAGGTACTCCGCGTTGTTCGCCAGGTCGCCCATCAGGCTGCTCTGCGTAGAGTATTTCTTCACCCAGCCGGGCACGCGGGTAAATTCGGGCGCTTCCCCGATAACTTCCCAGTATTTGCCCGCCTCGCCGGGCGCGGCGCGCCGCCGCAGGATAAGCCAGACCGCCACCGCGATAAGGACAACAACGATAGCGCCGACGATAAAAGGCACTACTCCACCTCCAGCAGCGTGAAGCCGCTTTTGCGGTCCTTTTTGCGGGCAGCCTTCGCGCCGGTGATTTCATAAATAATGGCTTCCGCCACCAGCCAGGTCTTCACCCCGTTCCGCAGGCAGCCGGTGATGGTCTGCCCGGAGCGCCCCAGCGCCCCGTGAATGTGCAGAACGGGTTTGCCGCTTTCATCCGGGGCGAGGATGCCGTTGGCGACCGCCTCGTGCGCGCCGTCGACGGGGAGGAGCATGGGTTCGGGGGGCATCTGTGCTGATTTGCGCGGACCGACCACAATTTGCCCCTCCCCGATTCCCCCCACCAGCACGACATGTCCCGTCTTAATCCCTTTAGAAGCGGCAAACTCCTCGATGCAGTCCGGCACGATATCGCCGTCTTCCAGCCGCAGGACAAATACCCGGCCGATTTTACCTTCCGTTGCTTTCATAATGGTCTCCTTCTCGTGGCTGTGTCATTGCGAGGAGCGAAGCGACGAAGCAATCTCAGTCACTTTTCCTTCTCCCTTGAGGGGAGAAGGTCAGGATGAGGGTGAATCCCCCTCACCTTATTCCTCTCCCACGAGGGGAGAGGAGAGCCCATACTTCTCGCAATGACAGTGATTATTTGCTGCCGAAGAACTGGAGCGCCTGTCGCATCTTTTCTTCGAGGGTGAATTTACCGGCGGGCAGCGCCGCCACGGCGCGGGTGGCTTCCGCCGCCGAATAGCCCAGTCCCACCAGCGCGGCGAGCACCTCGGCGGTCTCGGGGGCGGGCGAGGTGGTGGGGGTGATGGTCCAGCCGGCGCCCACCTTGTCCTTAAGCTCTAATATGATGCGCCCCGCCGTCTTCTTGCCGATGCCGGGGACGGCGGTCAGCAGGTCGGCGTTGCCGGTGGCGATAGTCGTGGCGAGCTGTTCGGCGGACATGGCGGAAAGCATCGCCAGCGCCAGTTTCGGACCGATGCCGGTCACGCCGAGCATCGTCTCGAAAAGCCAGTGTTCTTCCGGGGAAAGGAAACCGTACAGGGACAGACTGTCTTCCCGCACCTGGAGATAGGTAAAAAGTTTGACCTCGCTGGCTCCGGCGAGGTCGCTCAGGACTGACGTCGGCACGAACACCTGGAAGCCGACCCCATTCACATTAATAATAACGTGATTATCTCCGGTGGACTCAACTTTGCCGGTCAGGCTGGCAATCATTTATCGTTCTCCCTGTTTTGCCAGAAGCTGGCTCAGGTGGTTTTCCCGCGAGTGGCAGATAGCGACCGCCAGGGCATCGGCTGCGTCGCTGGGTTCGGGCAGTTCGCTCATATTAAGCTGGAGCCTGACCATCTGCTGGATTTGCTCCTTGCTGCTCGCGCCGTAGTTGGCGACGCTCTGCTTGACCCGGGCGGGGGTGTACTCAAAGGTGGGGATTTTTTTGTCCGCGGCAGCGAGCAGGGCGATGGCCTGCGCCCGGCCGATTGCCATCGCCGATTGCACGTTCTTGGCGACAAAGGGCTTCTCCACGGCGACGGCTTCCGGCTGATAGCGTCTGATTATCTTCTGGAGTTCTTTATATAGATAGCTGAGGCGTTCTGCGATAGGCTGTTTCGCGGAGCCGGTCAGGGCACCGCAGGTAATCAGGGCAATCTCATCGCCGCGGCTGTCAATCACGCCGTAGCCCATGACCAGTGTACCCGGGTCGATGCCCAGAATAATCATATCGCATTCAAAAAACGTTACTTGGCTCCGGACTGCTCCTGGTATGCCGCCAGCACCGCGTCAGAGAAATCGGCGTTGCTGAAGACCGCCTGCACATCGTCGATTTCCTCCAGCTTGTCCAGCAGCTTGAGCGCCGCCAGCCCCGATTTTTCATCAAGCTGCACCATCGTCTTGGGCTCCATCGAAAGCTCGGTGGCGGTGATGGGGATGTTCTTATCTTTCAGGGCATGGCGCACTTTTTCCAGGTCTTCCGTCTTGGTGTAAATCTCCACGGTATCGCCGGAAACCTGCACGTCATCAGCGCCGGCATCGATTGCCAGCAGTTCCAGTTCCTCGGGGTTCATGCTCTTGGCATCAACAGTAATGTGTCCCTTCTGGTCGAAGAGCCAGGACACGCAGCCGCTTTCTCCCAGGCTGCCGCCGTGACGGGTGAATGTGCTGCGGATTTCCTGCACGGCGCGGTTGCGGTTATCGCTCATCGCCTTGACCAGCACGGCGACGCCGCTGGGGCCGTAGCCTTCCAGGACCATCTCGGCGAGGGTGACACCTTCCAGCTCACCGGCGCCCTTTTTGATGGCGCGGTCGATGTTGTCCATCGGCATATTGGCGTCACGCGCTTTCTGGATGGCCAGTCGCAACCGGAAGTTCGCCTCGGTTTTGCTGCCGCCCTGCCGTGTGGCGATGATGATTTCCCGGGTCAGCTTGGTAAAGAGCTGCCCCCTTTTCGCATCGGCGGCGCCCTTCTGGTTTTTAATATTCGCCCATTTAGAATGTCCTGACATAGTGTCACTCCTCCGATAGTCCGGCTCCCATCAAACAATAGATTTTATCACGTCAGATGCCCATAATCAAAAAGCCCGTCTTGCTTTTCGGACGGGCTTTTAATATAGTTAAGAAGAATTGTCCACGATACTTCAAGGTTGAGGGAGACAGATGCAGATAAACGAAGGTTTAATGAACTTTATCCTCATTGTAATTATCCTGGGGCTCATGGTGGCCAACTTCTTTGCCCGCAAAGCCAAGATGGAGCGCTCGGCGCTGGGCAGGGTAGTGACCCTCCTTGATGAGCTCAGATTTAACGAGCGGCTGGCGGGAGTAACTGTCATGATGGGGCAGAAAATCAAGAAGTTCCGCACCAAGCGCTGGCTGAGCAACCAGTATAAGATTGACTTCGTCCCCACGGAAGTGGTCAAGAAAGTGGCCGGGGCTTACGAACGCATCAACGGGATTAATGCCCAGATTGACCGTGCCAAGCAAACCGGTGCCGACAGCCACCTCGCCGGCGTCGACCCGACCAGTGTAAAAGGGATTGTTTCGGAAGCCCAGTACGAACTGCGCGAATGGCTCCGCACCAACATGGACAATCCCGCCCTGCAGCCCAAGCAGAAGGGGCTTTTCGGCGGCCTGTTCGGCGGAGGCGGCGGCTTGTTCGGCGGCAGGCGCTAAGCTCCATAAAAGCTCACAGGTCAGGTGCCATGGCAAAAAAGCGGACGGGTATTTTTTTTACCTATTTCCAGGGCGAGCGGCTGCGTGATTTCCCCCAAGCGCTGGAAGGTATCCTCGATAAGGACAACGTGTCCTACTATGATGCCGTTTACGAGTACCGCGATGGGCTCTATTACCTTGAACCTGTCTCTGTTGACCTGCTGCGCGGAGTGCATTCCTGGCAGATGATACAGGAAATTCAGCTGACCGAAGACTTCGATGCGGCGCTGTATTCCGCCAGCGGCACCGTACGGGCGGCAGAAGAAATCCGGCAGGGTAAAATCGATAATGCCTTCGTTTTCACCAGCTTCGGAGACCACCATGCCGGGCGTAATTTCTACGGCGGGATGTGCTACTTCAACGGGGCGGCGCTCGCCATCGAGATACTCCGGGGACAGGGCGTCAAAAAATTCGCCATCGTGGATACGGATTGCCACCATGCCGACGGCACGCGGGACATCTTTGCCACTGATTCCAGCGTGCTGCACGTGTGCTTCTGCCATCAGGACTACGCGGATAGCAGGAATAAAGTTGACGTGCTCATTCCTGACCGCACTACCGATGCGGAATATCTGGCGAAAGTCCGGCGGGAGTTCGTGCCGCGGGCGCGGGAATTCAAGCCGGAGTACCTCTTCTGGGAATTCGGTTACGATGCCACGCTGGGCGACTACGGCGATAAAGGGCTGACGCCGGACTGCCACATGGAGCTAATTAGAATCATCAAAGATGTTGCCGATGAGGTCTGCGGCGGGCGGTTAATCGTGGTGCTGTGCGGCGGTTCGCGACGCTCAACCGCCACTTATACCATTCCGCGGATTATTTCACACCTTGCGGAACTGGCAAAACATCACTAGCTTACCGGTAATTGGTTGTCCCATCGCAGGGCATAGGCTTCTTTCATCTGCCGGTAGAACGCCTGGTAAGAATCGGTGTGGATGTTTTCCGTGGACATGATGACGGCATCCTCCCGGTTATCCAGGTAGTAGGCGCGCCGCACCCCCATCTCGATAAAGCCGTATTTACGGTAGAGGCTCTGGGCGGCGGTATTGGAAGCGCGCACTTCCAGCGTCAGATTGGTGTTTTTAAGCTTCTGCGCCAGGTCAATAAGATAAATCAGCAGCAACTCGCCGACGCCCCGGCGCTGACAGCTTTTCCGGACGGCGATATTGGTCACATGGGCTTCATCAGCCAACACCCAGATGCCGGCGAACCCGACGATGTACGGTTCCGGCTGCGGAGCGGGGCTGGACGGATAGCTTTTGAGCCATGGCAGCAATCGATAAATGATGCAGGAAGCGTCCTTCGCGCGCTCCGGAGCAACCGCAGCACCCTCTTCACAGGCGACGATATAACGCGCTATCTGGTTCTGCAACTCGTTCTTGTAGTTAGGCGGAGGCCATTGATTGGGGAAGGCTTCACGGTCAATTTCACTGACCTGCGGGATGTCTTCTTTACGCATTGGGTGAATAACGTGGGGCAAGACAATACCTCCGTCGTGGTGATATTGTAGCACTTTTTGAGGAAAGTATACTACGGATTTTGGTTTTGGGTTCTTCTTGTTGGTGGTATCATTGCGAAACCATCCTTCCGAAGAAGGGGGCGAAGCAATTTGGTACTAATAGCTACAGAGCCTGCTTCGTCTCTGTGACTTTTCGTAATGCCAGGAAGCTTATTCCTCACCCACGGCGTTCTCAATCAACCCGATGCGGCTGGCTTTCCCGCTCCTGTCAAACTCGATTGCCACCACGTCAATCCGCCAGGAATCGGGCAGGATGTCATGATTTTGCAGATAATAATCCGCCATCAGGCGCAGCTTCGCTCGCTTTGCCGCCGTAATTGATTCTTCGGGACTGCCGAACCGGTCCGATTGCTTACTGCGTACCTCGACAAAAACAAGCGAGCCTCCGTGTTGAGCGACAATATCGATTTCCCCATCGCGGCAGCGGTAGTTGGTCTCGATAATTTGATAACCACGTTCGCGGAGAAAGTCCTGCGCCAGCTTCTCCCCGAGCGCACCGGCGTCACGGCGCTTCATAATAACACTGCTCTGACCGGCTCAAAATTGCGCCGGTGGATAGCGCACGGACCGAGGCTGCGCAGGCAGTTGATATGCTCTTTTGTGCCGTAGCCCTTGTTCTGCGCCAGCCCATAGCCGGGGTAAAAGCTGTCCATCTCTACCATGAGGCGGTCACGGGAAACCTTCGCCACGATGGAAGCGCAGGCGATGGAAAAACACAGGGTATCACCATCGGGCACGCCTTTCTGGGGAAGGGGGACTTCCGGCAGGCGGAAGTAGTCGATAAGGACATACTGGGGAGGCGGTGCAATCTGCACTATAGCGGCTTTCATCGCCAGCCGCGTCGCCCTGGCGATGCCCTCGCTGGAAATAACACTGACTTCCATCAAACCGATGCCCACCGATGCCGCAGCATCCAGGATGTATTCTGAAAGAGCCTCTCTCTTTTGCGGAGTGAGGAGCTTGCTATCGCGGACTTGAGCCTGCCATTTCGCCTTTTTAAGCTGCGGCGGCAGGACGACCGCCGCCGCCATCACGGGACCGGCCAGAGCGCCCCGCCCCACCTCATCCACCCCCGCCACCCGCTCGTAGCCCTGCTCCCAGAGCAGCTTTTCTTCCGCAAAGGTCGGCGCGAAACGGTTGATTGACCTCACCCCCTGAGTCTAAGCTTCTCCCCTGAAAAAGGAGAGACGGGAGAGGGATTTCCGTAAATCCCCCTTAATCCCCCTTTTTCAAAGGGGGAGATAATTAATACGTACTATTTCGTGACTTTGCTAAACCTTGCTCAGCAACTGGCTTACCCTTTGCCAGATAATCTGGGCTATCTTCGCCTTAGATTGCCTTGAATCCACGACCAGCCAGCGCCGCGGTTCGGCTTTCGCCAGCTTGATATAGCCTTCCCGGACTCTCCGGTGAAAAGCAAGGTTTTCCTGCTCGAAGCGGTCTTTGTTGCCTTTTTTACGGGCAAGCCCGTCCTCGACGGGAATATCAAGTAAAACAGTGAGTTTGGGTTTCAAGCCGAGGCTGCCGGTCTCGTTGGCGGCGGCGACTACCTTCAAATCCAGCCCGCGCCCGTAGCCCTGGTACGCCGTGGTAGAGTCAAAGTAGCGGTCGCAGATGACCACTTTGCCTTCGTCAAGGGCAGGCTTGATAATTTCGGCGACGAGCTGGGCGCGCGAGGTGTTGAACAGGAGCAGTTCCGCCACCGGAGAAAATTTCGTGTCTTTCGCCCACTTGATCAGGCGGGTGAGACTCTTACCCAGTTTCGTTACGCCCGGTTCATGGGTCAGCAAGACCGGAACCGCCAGCTTGTCCAGACGGCGGTAGAGCGCCCGCGCCTGTGAGCTTTTCCCGCTCCCCTCCCCTCCCTCAAAAGTAATAAAAAGAGGCATTTATGAACCTCACTACTCTCGGTAAATCCTGACCCGGCGGTTCGGGTCTTTGCCGGTGCTCTGGGAAGGCAAATGGTTGCTCTCGGCGACAAGGTGCTGGAGGCGCCGGATATAGGCGCTCTGCGGGCTGAGTTCCACAGACCCCCGCCCGTCTTTCACCGCGGCAACCGCTTCTTCGGCTTCGGTCATCGCCTGGGAAAAGTCGTCCGTTTCCCGTTTGCCGGAAGCGTGGTACAGGGTATAAAAGAGCTGCCGCACCTGCTGCGGCGTATTATTGCGCAGGACATGAATGGGAATAAAAGATGATTCGGCATCGCGGATGCGCTGCGGCTTGCGGCGGAAGTAGTTCTTGGAGGTGACCATTAAATTGGCATCCTCCAGATTGCTCACAATTTCCACCGGCAGGTGCATTTCCCGCGCCGTCTGCTCCACCCGGATGCGGTTGACGCCGAAGAGATAAAGCCGCGGCACCTTCTCCTCTTTGACCGGGGCAGCCTTTTCGGGGGCATGTCCCCGCTCGGTGACATCCGGCTTGATGTGCTCGACTTTCACTTCGCCGTTTTCATCTATCTGGCGCACCTCGATATCGGCAAGCTGACCGCGCAGGATGGCGTCCACCGCCGCGCCTACATCGGTATGGATAGCCACCCTATCCCAACCCTGTATCTCGACAACGATATCGAAGGTCGGCGCCGACTTCCGTTCCAGCACAGACTTCTGGGTATGGCGTCGGCGGGCTTCCTCGTCGCTCAAGGTGACCGACTGGATGCCGCCGATAAGGTCGGCGAGGGTGGGGTTCATCATCAGGTTTTCCAGGGTGTTGCCGTGGGCGGTGCCGACGAGTTGGACGCCGCGCTCGGCGATGGTGCGCGCTGCCTGGGCTTCCAGTTCCGTGCCGATTTCATCAATGACAATCACCTGCGGCATGTGGTTTTCCACCGCCTCAATCATCACGGCGTGCTGCATCGTGGGCGTGGTT
>JAQTQH010000006.1 GCA_028712355.1 Dehalococcoidales bacterium | reverse complement strand
GGTTTCCAGGTATTTACTTTCTCAAATTCATCACCGACAAATTTGCTCATACTTCACCCCTTCTTCTTATGATTTTACGGTATCACGTGTATTTTACCCGTAATGCAAGGGCAAGCGCAAACGCAGATTCTTGTCACTAATCCTCATTGTTGTTATACTGAATGGGAATATGAACTACGAGACTATCATCGGTCTGGAAGTACACGCCCAGCTCCTCACTAAAAGCAAGATGTACTGCCGCTGCAGCACCGATTACGCCAGCACACCGCCCAATACCCACGTCTGTCCGGTCTGCCTGGGCATGCCCGGCGTCCTGCCCGTCATCAACAAGCAGGCGGTGGAGTTCGTCATCATGACCGGGCTGGCGCTCAACTGCATCATCTCCGAGCACACCAAGTTCGACCGCAAGAACTATCCCTATCCCGACCTGATGAAAGGCTACCAGATCTCCCAGTACGATATGCCCATCGCCAAAAAGGGCTGGCTCACAATCGAGGTTGACGGCGTCAAGAAGAAGATAGGCATCACCCGGGTGCACCTTGAAGAGGACGTTGCCAAGCTGCTGCACCGCGCCGGTCCCGGCGGCGAAGACTACAGCCTGGTGGACGTCAACCGCTCCGGCGTGCCGCTCATGGAGATTGTCGGCGAGCCCGATCTGCGTTCGCCGGAGGAAGCCCGCCAGTACCTCATCAAGCTGCGCTCTATCCTCCAGTATCTCGGCGTCTCCACCGGCAACATGGAGGAAGGCAGCTTCCGCTGCGATGCCAACATCAGCATCCGCCCGGAAAATACCGCCGAGTACCTCACCAAGGTAGAAGTGAAGAACATGAACAGCTTCAAAGCAGTCTACCAGGCGATGGAATACGAAGCGAAACGCCAGCGCCAGGCTGTCAGCGAGGGCAAGAAGCTGGTACAGGAGACGCGCGGCTGGATGGATGATGAAGGCAAGACGGTCTCCCAGCGCAGCAAGGAATACGCCCACGACTACCGCTATTTCCCCGAGCCCGACCTGCCTCCCCTCGCCATCAGCCGCGAGTGGGTAGAAGAAATCAAGGCGAAGCTACCCGAACTACCCGAAGCCCGCCGCGACCGCTACATGGCAGAGTTCGGACTGCCCGCTTACGATGCCAACCTGCTGACAAGTAATACATTAACCGCAGACTATTTTGAAGCTTGTTTGAATAGACCACCCCAAAGCTTTGAACCCAAAAAACACGCTAAGTTAGTCGCCAACTGGATAATAGGTGAATTTAATCATCTGCTTGCTTCCACAAATACTGATGTAAGCAAGATGGAAACGAAAATAAATCCAATTGCTCTATTCGATCTAGTTCAATTAACGGCAGAAGGGAAAATTACTGGAGTCAGCGCCAAAGTAGTATTTGAAGAAATGTTCAGAACGGGGAAAAATCCTCAAGATATTGTAAAAGAACGGGGCTTCAGCCAAATCAGCGATACCAGCGAGATTGAGGCTGCCGTGACGGAAGTGATAAAAGCCAACCCGCAGCCAGTCGCCGATTACAAAGCGGGCAAGGAAGCGGCGCTCAAGTTCCTCGTCGGGCAGGTCATGCGGATGACCAGGGGGCGTGCCAATCCCGGGCTGGTCACGGACATCCTTGCGAAAAAACTGAAAGAAGGCTAGAATAGTAGAGATGCAGACATATTTGAATATCGCCCAAATCGTAGTATCGTTAGCCCTTATCATGGCGATTCTCCTGCAGGTGCGCGGCGGCGGGCTGGGAGGCATCTTCGGGCAGGCAGACACTGTCTACCGCACGAAGAGAGGCGTGGAAAAGACCCTCTTTCAGCTTACGGTGGCGCTGACGGTTATCTTTGTGGTTCTATCCATCATTTCGGTCTGGGCAACCGCGTAAAAAGCATTTCCCCCTCGCTAAAAAGTACTTATCTCCCGCTCACGCGCGGGTACTCCAAAATTTTTCACCGATTTCCCTCACCAGCCTATTGACAAATTGCTACGTCTCTGCTACGCTTGCATTCAATAGAATACCGTAAGGAGGTACCACGATGCAGGCGTATTGCATGAAATGCCGGAAAAAAGTAGAAATCAAGAACCCCAAAGCGGTCACGTTGAAGAACGGCCGCCCGGCAACCCAGGGCTCCTGCCCGAACTGCGCAACCAAGGTATTCCGCATCGGCAAGAAGTAGCATCCTGAAGCTGCTTTAGCCGACATTGGTTGTGGGTATAACACTCATTTGCAGGAAAGCAGATGAGGGAAGGGTTGTTTTGCCCTCTTAATTATCCCGACAGCCGAAACAGAATGAAATCCGGGATAAACAAACGGAGGCATTGCCTGTGGCAATGCCTCCTTCTTTTATAACCGAAAACTTATCTCCTGCGCTTCCAGACCGTCCCCTGCGGAGTATCCTCGATGGCTATGCCCAGCTCTGCCAGTTTGTTGCGGATATTATCGGCAAGCTGGAACTGCCTGGCTTTGCGTACATGTTGGCGAACAGACACTAATAAGTCCATCACGGTATTAACGTCTAATGCACCACCCGCAGCGATATCTATTGTTAAGCCTTTTTCTCTGGCAAGCTCAGCAGTATCAGCAAGAAGCCGCTCCAATTGGCGTATGTCGAGCGGTGTCTCCTCCCTCTCAGTGAGCTTCAGCGTCAGACCCAGTATCTCGGACAGTTCCTTGAATGCCACGCGGGCTTGGGATGTGTCCATGCCGGTCTCTTCGGCGTGATTGATGTCACGCGCCAGGTCGAACAGCACCGCTACCGCCTGCGCCGAGTTGAAGTCGTCGTCCATGGCTTCGATAAACCGCTGGCGGTAAGGCTCAGGATTCATGCTCTCGCCGGACTTGCCCGCTTTTCCCGCCGACTGTATCACCTGTCGCAGTCTGTCGGCGCCCTTTTCCGCAGCGCTGAGAATCTCCTCGGAATAGGTCAGCGGGCTGCGGTAGTGCGAGCTCAGGACAAAGATGCGGATAGCGTCGGCGCTGTACTTTTTGAGCAGGTCTTTGATGGTCATGAAATTGCCCAGCGACTTGCTCATCTTTTCGCCGCCGAGCTGCACCAATCCATTGTGCATCCAGTATTTCACAAACGGCTGGCCGGTGTAGCTCTCCGACTGCGCCATCTCGTTCTCGTGGTGCGGGAAAACCAGGTCCTGCCCGCCGCCGTGGATGTCCAGCGTATTACCCAGGTATTTCAGGGACATGACGCTGCATTCGATGTGCCAGCCGGGCCGGCCGGCACCCCAGGGGCTGTCCCAGGACGGCTCGCCGGGCTTGGCGGCTTTCCAGAGGACGAAGTCCATCGGGTCTTCTTTTTCCTCGCCCGGCTCGATGCGGGCACCCGCTTTCATGGCGTCCAGCGTGCGGTGGGAGAGCTTGCCGTAGTCAGGCACATGGCGCACGCGGAAGTAGACGCTGCCGCCCGAAGGATAGGCGTAGCCCCTGTCCACCAGCCCTTTAATCATTTCCAGCATGCCGGGGATTTCCTGCGTGGCGCGGGGATTGACATCGGCGGGCGCGACGTTCAGGCTCTGCATATCCTCGAAGTAGCTCTGCGTGAATTTCTCGGCAAGCTCACGGGTGGAGATACCGAGCTTGTTGGCGCGGTCGATAATCTTGTCATCGATATCCGTGACATTCTGCACGAATTTGACTTTATAGCCGCGGAATTTCAGATAGCGCCGCACGACATCAAAGATAATGTAGCTCATGGCGTGCCCGAGGTGGGCATCCGAGTATGGCGTAACGCCGCAGACATACATCCGCACCTCGCTGCCCGCGGGCAGGAATTCCTCTTTTTTACCGGAAAGGGTGTTGGTAACCTTCATAACTGTTTTCCTTCTATCAAGACTATCGCCTGCGCCGCGATACCCTCCCCCCGCCCTACCGCCCCCACCCCGTTACTGCTCGCCGCCTTGATACTGACCCGGCTGACGTCAACACCGAGCACCTCGCTGAGCTTCTTGCGCATATCAGGAATTAAGTCGCCCAGTTTGGGCTTGTCCGCAAGCACCGTAGCATCGACATTGGCGACCTGCCAGCCGTGCTGGACAAGCTTCGCCATGGTCTCTTTCAGCAGCGCCATGCTGGATATATTTTTATACTTCGCCTCGCCGGGCGGAAAATGCTGCCCGATGTCCCCCAGCGCCGCCGCTCCCAGCAGGGCATTGATGACGGCATGGGTGAGCACATCGGCATCGCTCCAGCCGTCCAAGCCCTTTATAAAGGGTACTGCCACCCCGCCCAGCACGAGTTTTCGCCCGGCGACGAGCGGGTGCACGTCATAGCCCTGACCGATGCGCAGATTACATTTCACGTTGGCTCCCGAGGGCTTCCGCCACGATAAGGTCATCGGGCGTGGTCACTTTAATATTAGCATAAGAGCCTGTGTAGAGGATAACTTTACCACCCAGCTTTTCCACGAGGGCGGCGTCATCGGTAACGTCACCGTCAGTCTGCCGGTACGCCCTTGCGATGAGGTCGCAGCGGAAGACCTGCGGCGTCTGGACCGCCCAGAGGTCTTTGCGATTCAGGGTTCTTATAACAGTTGAGTCTTTTGCCGCCTCTTTGATCGTGTCTTTTACCGGCACGGCAGCAATGGCGGCGCCGGTCGCCCGGGCGGCTTGCAGCCCGTCGGCAATCAGCTTCTCCGTGACGAGGGGTCGCGCGCCGTCATGGATGATGACCCATTCACAGTCACCGGCGCGCTTGAGCCCTTCCGCCACCGAGTCCTGCCGCCTTTTACCACCGGGGCATACCTCGGCGACCTTACTGAATCCCTCATCGGCCACCAGCCGGCGGCACCTTGCCAGTTTCTTTTGATGCACGACAAGAATAATGCGGTCAACCATCGGCGACTCCTGGAATACACTGATGGTGCGCGCCAGCAGCGGCTTCCCGCCGAGCGTGGCGAACATTTTGTCCACGCCGCTCATCCGGCGGCTTTCCCCCGCCGCCACGATAATGGCGGTAACTAGAGCTTCCCACATTGTAGTTTATTATTGAAGGTTGGATGTGCAGTTCGGGCAGCGGCTGGCTTTAATGGGAATCTGGGTATAACAAAAAGGACATTCTTTAGTGGTCGGCGCGGCGGGCGCCGGTGCCGGCTGGGCTGCTTTTTGCCGGGCGTTCATCTTGGCAATCGGCCGCACAATGAAGAAAAAGACTGCCGCGGCAACGACCAGAAAGTTGATGATGGTACTGATAAAAATACCATAGTTGATAGACACGGCGCCGGCTTCCTGCGCCGCCGCCAGTGTCGCATAAGGACCGGCTACCTTGCCCTGCATCAGGACGATAAACAGATTGGTAAAATCCACTTTGCCCAGCGCCATCCCTATCGGCGGCATAATAATATCTTTGACCAGCGAGCCGACGATAGGCCCGAAGGCAGCCCCGATGATGATACCCACCGCCATGTCTATAACATTCCCCCGCATGATGAAAGCTTTAAAGTCTTTTAACATATTAGACCCTCCTTTAATTTATTTCTATTTGTTATGATTATTCCCTGCCCACCCCTATTCCGATTGCCTCTCTTATCGTACCGGCGCGGACAAGCTCAATATCAGGTACAGTAATTTTTGAACCAACCCTCGGCACGAGGCAGCGCTTGAAGCCCAGACGGGCGGCTTCCGAGACGCGGCGCTCCAGCTGGGAGACGGCGCGCAGCTCGCCGCTCAAACCCACCTCCCCCACCGCCGCCAGGTGCGGGTCGATGCCAGTATCACGGAAGCTGGAGGCAATCGCCAGGGCGATGCCTAAATCGGCGGCGGGTTCGTTCACCTTCAGTCCGCCGGCGACATTTACTAATATATCCTGATTGCCTAAACGCAAGCCTGCCCGCCGGGTCAGGACGGCCACCAGCAGCAACAAACGGTTAAAATCGATGCCGTTGGCGGTGCGGCGGGGTAAGCCGAAGCTGGTAGGAGTCGCCAGTGCCTGCACTTCTACCAGGAGCGGCCGGCTGCCCTCCAGCGTGGGCACCACGGCAGAACCCACCGCTTCTTCTCCCCGCTGCGAAAGGAACGCCAGCGAGGGATTGTCCACTTCGACGAGCCCCTGCCCTTTCATCTCAAAGATGCCCACCTCGTTGGTGGAGCCGAAGCGGTTCTTCACGCAGCGCAGAAGCCGGTAGGCACTGAATTGTTCTCCTTCCAGATACAGGACAACATCCACAATGTGCTCCAGCACTCTCGGTCCGGCGATAGTACCATCCTTGGTCACATGCCCGGACAGGAAAACCGGCACGGCGTTCGCCTTCGCCCACTGCATCAGCCGCAGGGTGCATTCACGCACCTGGCTCACGCTGCCGGGACCCGATTCGATGCCGGGCAGATACATCGTCTGGATGGAGTCAATCACCACCAGCCGCGCCGATATTTGCTCCAGATGTTCCAGAATAGCTTCGAGATTGGTCTCGGCGAGCAGGAACAGTCCTTCGCCCTTGATGCCGAGTCGCCCGGCGCGCAGCTTAATCTGGTGCTGGGTCTCCTCTCCGGATATGTATAGAACTTTACTCGCACCGTCCGCCAGCGCGGCGGCGGCCTGCAATAAAAGCGTCGACTTACCGATGCCGGGGTCGCCGCTGATGAGGACAAGCGACCCGGCGACCAGCCCCCCACCCAGCACCCGGTTGAACTCCCCGATGGGCAGTGGGATGCGGTCGGCGGCGGTGGTGCTGATTTGAACCAGTTCGAGGGGCAGACTGGCGAGCGTACCAGATCTCGCTGCCGTGGCCTGCGCCGTGACCGTCATCTCAGAAAAGGTATTCCACTGCTGGCAATCGGGGCAGCGCCCCAACCACTTGAGACTTTCTTTACCGCAGTTCCCACAGATGAATACGGTCTTCTGCCCGGATTTACTCACGCCTTGACTCTACCTGATTTTACGGTCTAAAGCAAGGGGAAAAGACTGGGTTTAATAGTTTCATTCTCGGGATTCACCTGAGAATCCAGAACATCCCCTCCCCTGCTGAATTCCCGCTTTCGCGGGACTGACGTTTGCTAAACGTACAAACAAAAAGAAGGGAGTAAAATTAACTCCCTCCTCATATTGTAACCGATTAGTTGTTATTTCTCCGGTTAATACTCTATAACAGCTATCTTATCGCCCGGCTTCACAACCTGGTCAACCTTGACGGCGATTTCGGTGACGGTGCCGCCTACTGGAGCGATGATGGGATTTTCCATCTTCATGGACTCGAGGATGCAGATTTCGTCTTCTTCTTTTACCTTAGCGCCGACCTTCACTTTGACCTCAATGATTTTGCCCGTGATGGGGGCTTCGACAACTTCCTTAGACAACTTTAGAGCCTCCTTTTTTAGATTCTCTGGACGGATAACAGACTCGGAAACTATTGAGGGTAGCCAGCCGCAACCGCCGGACAACTACCCCGCACAAACTTAATTATATAATAAAACTTACTCTGGAAACAATACTCTGAGGTTATTTTTTCTCACCGGGCAACGCGCCTACGGCAACCTGGGGCAGGGCAAAACTATCCTGCGCTTCGATAAAAACCTCACCGTCCTTGACATCCACCACGACATAAGAAGTATACACACCTTCTTCAATGCGAGGTTCCGCGGCATTCTTGTCTTTAGCCAGCTCTTCCGATTCATCCTTGAGAGCTTCCTTCATCTCGTCGCTAATCAGTTTGCCAAGGTCGAGCTTGATGCTGCGGATGGCGTAAGCGGTGATTTTATCGCCGCTGGTCTCCACGTGGTAAACGCCATCTGCATTGCGCAGCGCCGCGGCTACTTTTGCCGCTACCGACAGGATTTTCACGCTGGTCTTTGCGACAAACATTTCCGCGAAGGTTTTGAACTCCTGACGGAGTATCGATTCCGAGAGCTTGTCCTCGACCATCGTCTGGATGACGCGGCGCAGCGGGCGGGCGCCGAAGACTTCATCATAGCCCTTTTCACCCAGGAAATCTTTGGCGGACTCGGTGACTTCCAGCCGGATGTTCTTTTCGGCAAGCTGCTTGTTTACCGTGCCCAGCATCAGGTCGACAATCTGGCGGATTTGCTCTTTGGTCAGCGAGCGGAAAACCACAACGCTATCGATGCGGTTGAGGAACTCGGGGCGGAACGACTTTTTCAACTCGCCGAGCAAATTCTCCTTCATCTTATCGTAGGATTTTTCGCGGGTCTTTAACTCATCGGAATGCTGGGCAAACCCGAGCACCGTACCCTTGCGGATAAGCTCGGCGCCGATGTTGCTGGTCATCACAATAATGGCATTGCGGAAGTCAACCCTCCTGCCCTTGGCATCGGTCAGGTGGCCGTCATCGAATATCTGCAAAAGCAGATTAAAGACATCCGGATGCGCCTTTTCAATTTCATCCAGCAAGATGCAGCAGTAGGACTTGCGTCGTACCGCCTCGGTAAGCTGCCCGCCCTCATCATAGCCGACATAGCCGGGAGGTGCCCCGACAAGACGGGACACGGCGAATTTTTCCATGAACTCGGACATATCGATGCGGATGAGCGCATCTTCACTGCCGAACATGAATTCGGCGAGGGCACGCACCAGTTCGGTCTTGCCGACGCCGGTCGGGCCCAGAAAAACAAAGTTGCCGATAGGACGCCGCGGGTCTTTCAGCCCGGCGCGCGCGCGGCGGATGGCCTTGGCTATTGTCGTAATGGCTTCATCCTGCCCGATAATGCGCTTGTGCAGCGCCTCTTCCATCTGGAGCAGGTGGCTCGTCTCGTCTTCGGCGAGTTGTACCACCGGCACCCCCGTCCACATGCTGACCACTTCGGCGATATGTTCCGGAGTGACCACCGGTTTTTCCTGTTCCTTTTCGGTGCGCCACTCCTCTTCTTCTTTCCTGATTTTATCTTCGATTTGCAGTTCCTGCTCGCGCATCTCAGCAGCAGCATCGTATTGCTGGCTCGCCAGCGCCGCGTCCTTCTTCTTGCGGATGCTTTCGGCAAGCTGCTTGGCTTCCTTCAGCGTAATCGGCATGGTACGGGACTGGATGCGCACCCGGGAGGACGCCTCGTCAACGAGGTCAATCGCCTTGTCCGGCAGGAAACGGTCGGGGATATAGCGCGAGGCGAGAGTCGCGGCGGCGCTTAGCGCCTCATCACTGATGATCAAACGATGGTGCTCTTCGTAGCGGTGCTTGATGCCGCGCAGGATATCCAGCGTCTCTTCAGCGGAAGGCTCTTCCACCAACACCGGCTGGAAACGGCGCTCCAGAGCGGCATCCCGCTCGATGTGCTTGCGGTAATCATCTAGCGTGGTCGCCCCGATGCACTGCAGTTCGCCGCGTGCCAGAGAAGGCTTCAAAATGTTGGCGGCATCGACGGCGCCCTCGGCGGCACCGGCGCCGACCATCGTGTGAAACTCATCGATAAATAATACGCAGTTGCCCGCGGACTTAATCTCATCGATAATCTTTTTCAAGCGCTCTTCGAATTCGCCGCGGTACTTGGTACCGGCGACGAGCGAACCGATGTCCAGGGTAACGAGCCGCTTGTCTTCCAAAGTTTCCGGGACATCCCCGGAGATGATGCGGTGCGCCAGCCCCTCGACGACAGCTGTCTTGCCCACACCCGGTTCGCCGATGAGCGCGGGGTTGTTCTTGGTGCGCCGGCTGAGAATCTGGATAACGCGCTCGATTTCTTTCTTGCGCCCGATAACGGGGTCGAGCTTGCCGGCGCGGGCGGCGGCGGTGAGGTCTATGCCCACCTGGTCCAGTGCCGGGGTCCGGCTGCTGCCACGGGCAACCTTGGCGCGCGGCGCGCCCTGGCTGAGGACATGAACGACCTCAGCGCGGGTCTTTTCCAGGGTAATACCGAAGCTGTCCAGCACGCTAGAAGCCACGCCTTCCGCTTCACGCAGGAGACCGAGCAAAAGATGCTCGGTGCCGATATAGTTATGTCCCAGCTGGCGGGCTTCGTCAATCGCCAATTCGATGACTTTCTTGGCTCTCAGAGTAAGACCGGTCTCACCGGTAGCGGGCTTTTCGCCCCGCCCCACGATAAACTCCACCGCGGAACGCACCTTCGCCAGGCTCGCGCCCAGATTGACCAACACCTTGGCGGCGACACCGTCTTCCTCACGCACCAGGCCGAGTAAAATATGCTCGGTGCCGATGTAGTTATGATTGAGATTGCGCGCTTCTTCCTGTGCCATCGTGAGTACACGGCGCGCCCGCTCGGAGAATTTTTCGAATCTGCTTGCCATATGTCCCGCCTCTTTAGTTCTTCCGCCTCTGCCACCACTAATTTCATATTATACTAAACTACCCGTGTTGTAAAGCAAGCGGGTTAGCTTGTAAATTGCCCGGGGAAGATAAGATAGCGAGTGATAAATCAGCGTGTGTTTCCAGATAAAAAATAAGCCCCCTGGCAGTGGCATATTTTCCACAAGGAGTTACCCCCTCAGTATCGTCTGCGCTGGAGCGTTTCACTTCCGTGTTCGGGATGGGAACGGGTGGTACCACTCCGCTCTAACCACCAGAAGGCTAGTCGGTAACATATTCAGCTTTTAACGTAGCATGATTATCATAGCACAGGCCACCGGCGGAATGCAAGCCGCAGATTGACGCCCCAGCCAGAGGAGTGCTATATTTTACTTGTTGGCGGCGTAGCTCAGTGGTAGAGCAGGGGACTCATAAGCCCTTGGTCCTCGGTCCAAATCCGAGCGCCGCCACCATCTTAGCATTCCTCAACAATCCACTCTGAAATTTCACGTCACCGTATCTGTTGTTTTTTACTTCCCATAGGACAAAAGTACTATTGACAATATTCACATCAGTGCTAATATTGGGTTAGGAGGGGTGAGTAGAAGTATTGTTAGGGTGTTAGTTACAAGGTCATTTTAGCATTTAGTAAGCTAGGTTAATCCTTTTTGGTGGTCTCTAAAGGTAGTTATCTTAGTTTTAGTATTATTCATTTAACGGACAAGCCCTAACGATCACCCCTCCCCAGTTGGTATTCTGCAATCTTCAGGGAGGTGCAGGATGAAACTTCAAAAATATTACGGAGTATGGCTGTTTCCGAGTTAACGCCCTGTTTAATGACAGGGCAGGCGGAACTCAAACTCGACTCGTTAATGTGAGTTTGGAGTTGTTTTAACAGACTCTATATGGTGTTGTTCACCATCAGTGAGTTGAGGTTGGGGAAGTAAAATCAAGGTGGATGTTCGAAAGAGCATCCACCTTTTTGTTGGTCACTAGTTCAAATCTAGTCGCCGCCACTTATCATTTAGCTTATATTCGCTGATAAGTTCGCTTTTGGCTGGTTTCGCTGACGAATTCCACCAAATTATAATGACCAGGACACCCTTGCAAGAATTCAGGTGACCGCTAGCAGTCGTTTCAACTTTGGAATGCAATCTGCCGCGGCTAACGCACCCTGAAGAATACATTCAGACGCGCGGTGAAATTCGCTAGGTCCAATGTATGTCACATCTGGTTCAATGACTATGTCAGCGCTTTTCAAGGCGGTCCGAATCAGTGGGCGAGACCCAATATAGATAGATTGCATCAATATGTCAATGATACTCGGCTCCTTGAGAGCCTTCTTGCCTCTCCCCTCTACCATATAAGTCCTATCTCCACCACCGGTGTCAGGAAGAATGTTCACGGCGATAACGAATTCAGCACCCATATTCTTTACAATACTCACTGGTATCGGATTCACCAAACCACCGTCGACAAAGTATCTGTTTCCGCGTTTTGCCGGCGAAAATATACCGGGGATAGAAATGCTGGCTCGCACTGCTTCTGTTACTGAACCTTCATTGATGACTGTTTCCTGCCCATCCATTATATCGGTCGCAACGCAAGCGAAGGGTATCTCTAAGTCGCTGAACAGGATATCACGACCAATCAACGACCTCCCCCATGCCAGCAGTCTTTGCCCTCTGATAAGCCCCGTCTTTGGTATGGTCAAATCCACCAGCGAGAGCAAGCGACTCCACTTCATGTTATCAGCAATTGCTTCTACCCGAGCAATGTTCCTTCTCAGCGCGTACATAGCGCCGACGAGCGCTCCAATACTGGTACCGGCAATCATATCAACAGGGATGTTTTCCTCTTTGAGGACTCTCAACACACCAATATGAGCAAGCCCTCGTGCCGAGCCACTACCCAGTACCAGTCCTACTTTCTTTCTGCTCAACACCACTCCTCCTGACATTGATTTGCGTCAAATCTTTATCAAGAGTCAATCTGACCATAAACATCAGAAACCCTGTGCAGCGTGGCTGTCAATTATCCATACCCTGTTTCGCTGGCCGCTTTATTAACATTCTATTGGATTAGATTAACTCCCCAGAGGTTCACCTGTCATCAGATAGTAAATCAGGGATACAATCAATTGCAGCGCCGGCAGCAATAAGACAACGGCCAGGATTACCCAAATTGCCAACTTCCAGCCGTGCGGCTTTTTTCGTCGAATCATCCCTGTGATGCAAATGGCCAGTCCAATACAAACAAGCACCATTCCCGGCAAGTCTGAATCTATCCCCCACATTCCATAGAGCAAAGGAGTGAGAAGGAAAGCAATGAATCCAATTGCCATCACAAAAAACGAAGCGGTTACCAGTTTACCGAATCTATCGATTAATTTCCTGATCATTACGAGCCACCTCAATCATTTTTCAGCAAACGTGACCTGCGCCGATGGGTGAAGCACAACCTTTAGTCAATGGGCCGAATCCATTCGCCGCTACTTCTTTATGTTTACAGATTAATATTTGATTTAATATCCTTATCAATAATCCCATCTTTGAGCCAGATGACACGATCTACATGTTTTTCATCCTCAGGTTCGTGTGTCACCATTAATATTGTTTGTCCCATCTCTTTATTCAATTTTTTGAATAGTTCCAGGACTACTGTTGCTGAAGCAATGTCTAAACTGGCAGTAGGTTCATCAGCGAAAAGTATTTTAGGCCGGTTAATCAAGGCGCGAGCAATAGACACCCTCTGTTGCTCTCCACCGGAAATCTCGTTGGGATAGTGTTTCAACCTTTCCCCCAATCCGACTATTTCCAGTAATTCCGCGGCTCGTTTGCGGTAGCCATTTTCACTACCCAGACAAACCGCCGGGATATAGACGTTCTCAAGGATCGTCATCTCGGGAAGGAGTGAATATTCCTGAAAAACATAGCCGAGCTCTGCTAGCCGAAACCTCGCTTTTTGTCCCTCGGTTAACTTCAAGACGTCTTTCCGGTCAATAAGAACGCTGCCGCTATTTGGCACATCAAGAAGGCCAAGGATATGCAGCAAAGTCGACTTGCCTGAGCCACTTCTTCCCATTATAGCTGCGAATTCCCCGGCTTTTACCTCTAGATCAACGCCTTTCAGCGCGTGAGTTGCCGCAGAATCGTGCCCGTATGTTTTATACAGATTTTCTACAAAAATCATCAGGATTCAATTCCCCCATATAGCTTGAATAATGTGTTGTCTGGTAATGCTTATTACCGGGACAAGTCCAGCTAAAACTGCAGCTACCAGTATCCCCAAAATCGCACTGCTAACCGTGAATGGTTGAACTGCCAGGCTTACCTGTCCTAAAGGAAGTTCCAACGGGTGAAGTTCAAAATAAGGCTGGATACCATAACCAAATATAAGCCCGCCGAAAACAATCCCCAGAGCTGCGTAGAATATCGATTGAGTGAGATAAGAGCCGATGATAACATCCCTCTTGATGCCGATAGCTCGAAGAATACCGATCTGCCTTCTCTTATTTATCACATTAATGTAGATGACGATAAACATGACAATACCAGCTATCACCAACCCTATGGTACCGATCAATGCAGTGAGAACATCGAAGCTGGAGACAATGCCTCCCAAGCCGCCATACTCACTCCATTTTCTCACTTCAGCATCAATACCGAGAGAGCTGATTTCTTGAATAATCTGGCCTTCAGAGGCTCCCGGACTGGTGCTGACCAGGATCTGGCTGGACTGGTCACTATAAACGGTTCTCCCCATGACCGATGCCATTTCAGACTTTGTCACAAAAGCCAATCGGTCTGCTTGGAACATCTCTTTGGCTTGAAAGATACCTTTCACCCGATACTCACGTTGAACTCCATTATGGTAAGTCAGCCGCACCTTATCGCCTACTTGCACGCCCTGTAATGTCAGGAACTCGGCGGTTTGCGCAGTCTCGCCGCCGGCTATTTCCACACCGAGGATAATTTCATCCCTGTCTTTGCCATCGAGATAGCTACCCTGAATAATACTCTCGTGGATAGTAGTCACATTCTTTTCGCGTTCAGGTTCAATACCAATAACTGACCATGTCCCGCTTTTCCCCTTATCTAATACGGACTCTTTCTCTTTCCACTGATATTCAACAAGGGCGTTGCCTTCAAGATGGGACGAGACGCCCCTCACCCCTGGTATCTGTTCCACCTTTTTCTCAATATAACTGGCATGGCTCAGATAATATTCGGTCGAAGGAGGATCAATGACGATATTACCGTAAAGAGTATTCATCTGTTGCTGGTTTAGAGTATTGGTCACACCAGATAGAATAGAAGGGGTCATTAGCAGATTGGCAAAGCTTAATGACATCATCAGAATGATCATGATAAATGCCCAGCGATTGCCTCTAATAATTGACTTGAAAGCAAGAAATAAGGCTAGTTTAAGATTTCCCATAGCACCATGTTTTTCTATTTATGGACTCTCCTATTATGGGAGTAAATGGTCAAAATAGTTTACCTGGTCGCTTCTTTAAGTCCTGACACCACTTTGCTGACGAGAGTGAGCAACATTGTTCTCTCTTCGGCAGTAAGGCTTGAAAGAATCTGCTGCATACGCTGCCGGATATACCGATCAATAACTTGATAAAGCTTCTTCCCTGTGTCGGTCAGAGCTACTCTCACTACTCTTCTGTCGTTATCGTCTGGAATTCTTTGAAAATATCCGTTATTAACAAGCCAGTCGGCTATACGTGTTGCAGTACTAAGCGGCACCGACAAGGCATTGCTGAATTCTCCCATTGTTACGTTGCCTTCAGGGTAAATACCAGTACAAGCACGATAAAAAAGCTCATAGTTGGTATTTTGCTGGTGTTCTCTTTGCGGATGCATGCCTTGCAGGCTATTTTGTATTTGCGCCAGTTCTTTAGAGAGCGTGGCTTCAAATCGATTCCATACCTGCATAAAACCGTGAACAACAGTTGTTATCTGACTGTCATAAAGTTCATCTTTGTTCATTATATTCCATTATGATATATTTCTATGTTAGAAGTATATCATATTAAGTTAATCCTCAGCAAAAAGACCACGAGCTTTCGAGGCTATCTATTTTCCAGTCTATCGTCTAAATTCCTCCCTATGGCAGCTGATATTATACACCTGAAACTTATCCCGCATCCCTGCTGACCTTCTCCCTATTCTTATATATCATCGCGCGCACGATTGAAAGAGAGGTAGATCAGTTTAAATCCACTCGCCCTCACCTGGCTCTGACAGAGTTCTCCGGCTAAGATAAAAGTACTGTTTACAAATGCTCCGTTATTTGTTAGCATGGACTTAGAAGCAGTGAAAAAGGAGAATAAGATGAAACGACCCTTGATAACGATGGCGATAGTAGCGGTATTGACTCTCTGTTTAGCTTCACCGGTATTTGCCGGTGGTGACAAAGTGCGCGGAGAAAACGGGCAGGGCGAAGTGAATCAGGTACAGGTACAAGACCCGCCTCCATTCCAACCATAGATTCTCGCAGATATTTGTGATATGAGAAGGCAGTCATAGAACAACTGCCTTCTTTGTTATTAGGTCAAAAAAATAGACTCCAGCCTGCTTCAAATCTAGTCGCCGCTACTTGCTTCGCTGAATATTTAATAGTATGAACGATTTTAAAGGGACCGCCAAAGCTCTTACCGACCTTATCGACTATCAATCCGGTTCGATTGTCAGCAAGACCCTGGTTGATAAATCCGTGGGGACTCTGACACTCTTCGCCTTTGACGAAGGCCAGGGATTGAGTGAACATACCGCACCGTTCGATGCCGTGGTATATATTTTCGATGGTCAGGCTGAGGTGACCATCGCCAGAAAACCGGTACCGGTGAAGCAGGGCGAAATGGTCATTATGCCGGCAAACAAGCCCCACGCTCTGCGGGCTGTGACCAGATTCAAGATGATGCTGGTGATGATAAAGTCCTGAGCTCTACCTTTGCCCCTTTAGCTACTGCCTCAAATCCAAACAGCACTGCCTGTTGTTTCTGCAATAATCCCAGTGTTATTTCATGATTCCCTTTACCTTACCCTGCATTTCATAATAAACTACAGAGCATGCTTAAAGAACTTGTTGCTCCCTGCGGGATGAACTGTGGTATATGCACCAACTACCTGGCAATGCAAAATGACCTGAAAAAGAAGGGTTTTCATAAGTCGTACTGTGCCGGCTGCCGACCACGCGGCAGGAACTGCATGTACATAAGCAAACAGTGCGACCTGCTCGGTAAGGGGCTTGTCACTTTCTGTTATGATTGTAGTGATTTTCCATGCATTCGCCTTAAAGCACTAGATAAGCGGTATCGTACTTTTTATCATATGAGCATGATAGAGAACCTGGTATTTATCAGACAGTATGGCATTGAGAGTTTTCTAGAAAAGGAAATGGGGAAATGGAAATGCCCGGAATGCGGAGGCGTCATTAGCTGTCACAATGGAGTCTGCTTCCGTTGCCATCCAGACAATTTAAAGAATAGAACAATCATTTCAAGATGGAGAGGGAAATAAATGCTGCCAAATCCAGCCGCAGTGGCTTAATTTTTAACCGGCTTGATGGCGCCAAACAGCTTCGTGCTTAAGTATTTCTCGCCCCGGTCGGGAAAGATAACCACGATTGTTCCCGAATCTATCTTTTTAGCAATTTCACTCGCGGCAAACATCGCCGCCCCGCTGCTCATCCCGACAAAGATTCCTTCGTTTTTGACAATTCGCCGGGTCATTTCGTAGGCGGCTTCCGTCTCGACCATAATTGTGATATCTATCTGCGAAGGGTCATAGATTGAGGGGACGATAGCTTCTTCCATATTCTTAAGTCCCTGGATATAGTGCCCTTTGACCGGATGCGCGCAGACCGTTTTAATCTGCGGATTATGCTCCTTGAGCGCTTTTCCCACGCCCATGATGGTACCCGAAGTCCCCAGCGCGGAGACAAAATAGTCTATTTTGCCTTTCGTTTGTTTCCAGATTTCATCACCCGTCGTCCGGTAATGCGCTATTTTGTTATACTCGTTCGAAAACTGGTCCGGCATAAAATATTTTTGCGGAAATTCCCGGATTAACTCCCGGGCTTTCTGTATCGCTCCGTCAGTCCCGAGTTTGCCGTCCGTCAAAGTAACCTTCGCGCCGAATGCCTGGATCATCTGCCTTCTCTCGAGAGAAACCGCCTCGCTTATCACGATTTCAACTTCATATCCTTTAACCGTGCCAATCATGGCCAGCGCCACCCCGGTATTACCGGAGGTCGGCTCGATAATCGTTTTCCCTTTTACCAGCTTACCCTCCGCTTCGGCCTGTTGAATCATGCTTAATGCTATCCGGTCCTTGATGCTCCCGGTGGGATTAAGCCCTTCAAGTTTGGCATAAATCGTGGTGTTTTTATTGGGATTGAGGCTGTTTATCCTGACGATAGGCGTGTTGCCGATAGTCTGGAAAATGTTTTCCGCCATGTGTCTTTTGCTCCTTAAGTTGATGGTTCGCATCCCGTCCGGCGCTGTTACCGCCGGGGAAGCCGTACCGTATCCTATACTTCCGCAAATACTACTACGTAATTATGCCCGTATTTTTTAGCGCACTTGGGACAGGTGGTATAGTAGAAATAATATTTTTTCACGGTCTTGCCTTTTGCAGTCACGTACCGTTCCATTTCTTTAATCCACTTGGGGACAGCATTGTACGGCCCGTCAAAAACCCTGGTAAGGTATGTCCCGGAAAGCCTGACGTTCTCCGCGTTGGGGACTTCCCTGGTAACATTAATATAAAGTTCGCTTTTCCATGGCGACGGGTCATACGCCAGCATAATAAAATCTTTGTCATTTGGCCTGGCGCCGGCGGCTTCTATCTTCTGCCACATCCTGCCGACCGCTTTGCCGAACGCCCCGGGCAACGGCATATGCAGGAACTGCGCCACCGTATCCCGGATAAAGAGCTTGCCTTGCCAGGTTATCTCTTTTTCCTGCCATGGTTCAGGAAAAAATTCCGGACAGCACTGGCTGTTAACATCATGATTTGTCATAATTCAGGACTCCTTCACAGGCACTCGTTTAAATCCGGCCATCTCCGCTTGTTTCTCTTAACCCTGCTGTTTCTTCTTACTGAAACCGAAGATATATATTATCGGCAAAATAGCCAGGGTATTGAATATCAGCAGACAGATAAACCATGCCGGATGAGCATTCCTGGCAGCTCTCCACAATGCTATTCCCTTCCAAACCGCTTCCCATATTACCAGTACCGGGATTACAACACTAAAGAAAACCCAGTTGGGAAAAAACGGGCATGCCCAGTTACTTAATTCCATATCATGCTCCTTCACATATTACCTGGTAAAAAATTTTGACAGGACCGGAATCGCTATGACCAAAGCGATAACCATGAAAATCCACCATGTCCCCGGCGATAGCAAGTTTGCCAGCAACAGACCGATGCTCACTCCGCCCAGGACCTTGACGGTAACGAACAGGAAGAAGTGAGAATTGGAAAGATTTCTCAGCTTCGCCACTTTATCACCATACCAACTCATCGCGGCACCTCCTGCCTGATTCTTTCATTCGTATTCATTATAGCGTATCCGGCAAATTGAGGGGCTGATATTCATGCAATGTCGGGCTTCTTATTCGAAGCCGACCGCCGCGGAAAGGCTGACTGAAATCTTACCGCTCCCTACCCCCCTTTGTTCGCCTTATCCAGTTCGTCTTCCAGCGCTTCAAGCTGCTGCCACATGTGGGGCGGAACGGAGTGGGGCGGCCAGCGCGACTGCAGATCGGCGATTTTCGCTTCGATTTCCTTAATCTTTTCAGCTTTACTGGCGGCATCCGGCACAAACTTGAGCGCCGCCGAGTTGATGCAGTAGCGCTTGTAAGTGGTCGGCGGCCCATCGTCGAAGACATGCCCCAGGTGGGCATCGCAGCGGGCGCAGCGTACCTCCGTGCGCACCATGCCGTAGCTGGTGTCCTGCTCCTGCCTCATGTTCAGCGATGAGACCGGCTCATAGTAACTGGGCCAGCCAGTGCCGGAGTGGAACTTCGTGCTGTTACGAAAAAGGTCGGTTCCGCAGCGCACGCATTGATAGATTCCCGCCTCTTTAATCTCATCGAAGGTGCAGGTGCCCGGCATTTCCGTACCCTTTCTCTCGGTAATATCTAACTGCTCCGGCGTGAGGATTTTCTGCCATTCGGCTGCGGTCTTGCGCACCTTTTCTACGGTAACGACCTTATTCTGACGGCTATCGAATATCTCTATTTTCTCCATCATGCACTCCCGTATTGGATACCCTTATTTCTATTTTAGCACACGTTTTTGGTAAATCAGCCTCATTTCGTGTACAATAAAGATAGATCGTAAACTAAAGGAAATGCGTCACACTTAAAATGCACTGGCTCTGGGATTGTTTTCATCCTCACCGCTTCAGGTTCAGGTATCCTCGTTAGCCTTCCGCTCTAAGGAAGTCACCCTTTTGCGCACTCCATTATCCGCAGTATGTACCTGCGCATGTTTTCCAACTCTAATTCAGGAAGTTCTATAATTATGAATTATCGTAAAGACATCAGGAATATCGCCATCGTCGCCCACGTCGACCACGGCAAGACCACGCTGGTCGATGCGCTGCTCAAACAGAGCCATGTCTTCCGCGACAACCAGAACATGGGCGAGTTTATCATGGACAGCAACGACCTTGAAAGGGAGAAGGGCATTACCATCATGGCGAAGAACACCGCCGTGCAGTACCGGGACGTTAAAATCAATATCATCGATACGCCCGGTCACGCCGATTTCAGCGGCGAGGTGGAGCGTGTCATCAGCATGGCGGACGGCTGCCTGCTGCTGGTCGATTCGGTGGAAGGACCGATGCCCCAGACCAAGTTCGTGCTGCGCAAGGCTTTTGAAAAGGGGCTAAAAACCATCGTGGTCATCAACAAAATCGACCGGGAGCGCGCGCGGATCGCCGAGGTGCTCAAGGCGACGCAGGATCTGTTTCTGGAATTGGCGACCGATGCCGAGCAGCTCGATTTTCCCGTGCTTTACGCCAGCGCCAAGAAAGGCACCGCTTCGACAGGACTGACGCCCGGCAAGGATATTTCCCCTATTTTCGAATGCATTCTGTCGCACGTCCCGCCGCCCCAGATTGAGAACGGCCCTTTCCAGATGCTAGTCTCCAACCTGGACTATGACAACCACAAAGGGAAAATAGCTATCGGCAGAATCTGGCGGGGGAAGGTCGCCCCGCGTGACCATGTCGTCTGCCTGAATGCCGACGGCGGTTCTACGGAATGGGAAATCGGGGAGGTCTTTACTCATCTCGGCCTGTCCCGTTTCTCGGTCCCCGAAGCAGATGCAGGTGACATCGTGGCAGTGACCGGCGTGGAGAAAGTGAACATCGGCGATACCATCGCCAGTCCGGAACAGCCGGAATCCCTACCACGCATTGAGGTCGGCGAGCCGACCATCGAGATGACCTTTGCAGTAAATACCTCTCCGTTCGCGGGCCGGGAGAGCCGCTCCAGCACCACGCGCCAGCTCCGGGACAGGCTCTACCGGGAGCTGGAGACCAACCTGAGCCTGCGGGTGCAGGACACCGACCGCCCGGATACCTTCCTGGTCAAGGGGCGCGGCGAGCTGCATCTTGCCATCCTGATTGAGACGATGCGCCGTGAGGGCTACGAATTCGAGGTCTCCAAGCCGGAAGCGATTGTCAAGGAAATCGACGGGAAGCTGATGGAGCCGGTGGAGTCGCTCGCTATCGAGACGCGGGACGAATTTATCGGCGTCCTGACCGAGATGCTCGCCAAACGGCAGGCGACGATGACCGACATGCGCAAAGACGAAAAGGGCGATGTACACTTCGAGTTCCGCATCCCGACCAAGGGACTGATTGGCTTCCGCAGCGCCTTCCTCACCGCCACCCGCGGCGAAGGCACCATGAACACCACGTTTCTTGGCTATGAACCGCGGCGCGGCGAAATCGTGTCTACACGCTCGGGCGTGCTGGTGGCTTCGGAAGAAGGTAAAGCATTCGCCTATGGTCTGGATATTGCGCAGGGGCGGGGACTGACTTTCGTCGAGCCGGGCACGATGGTCTATGAAGGCATGATAGTAGGACTGAACTCCCGGCTGAATGATATCGCGGTCAACGTAACCCGGGAGCGGAAAAAGACCAACGTGCGCGCTTCCACCAAAGAGATGGCTATTAAGTTGACGCCTCCTCTCAAAATGAGCCTGGAGCAGGCAATCGACTTTATCAATAAGGACGAGCTCGTCGAGGTGACACCGCTGAACATCCGGCTGCGCAAGAAGCTGCTTACCGAGACCCAGCGCCTGCGGGTCGTCGGGCAGGAGCGGCGCGCCCGCGAAGACGAAGAGTAAGCGCCAGATATTCCCGCATCGCCACGGTTTGTCTATTTGTATCCCATGACTTTAACTCTTGACAATTAGTATAGTTTGCTGTACAATTAGTAATCATAACTTGTCAGGAGGAATGCCATGAGTGCGAGAGTGTACCAGTTCTGGGTCATCGTTATTATCTTTGCGCTGGCGGTGCTGGTCGGCTGGTCGGTGGCGGCGGAAATGCCGGTAATCCTGCCCCTAATGGGCGCGCTGGCGGCGCTGGTCTTAATCCGGCTGCTCCGCAGTAAGACCCGTGAGGTAATGGTGGATGAGCGCATCGAGAGAATCAACGCAAAAGCGGCTGCAATCTCCTACCGCGTCTTCAGCATTGCCGCAGTGACCCTGGGTTTAATCTTGATTTCCTTCAAGAATAGTCTACCGCCTGCCCTGAGCATCGTGGGGGAGACTTTAGCCTATGCTGTGTGCGCCCTGATGTTGATTCACCTTGCTTTCTACTACTATTACAAGGGCAAACTGTAGGTCTGGTATGAAGAACAAACTTAAGGTCTACCGGGCGATGCGCGACTATACGCAGGAAGCGCTGGCACAGCAGCTGGGTGTAACAAGGCAGACGATTGTCTCAATAGAGAACGGCAAGTACGACCCTTCTATCCGGCTGGCATTCAAAATCGCTGCCCTTTTCCAGGTTAAAATCGAGGATGTCTTCACGCCGGAAAAATAGGGGGGTGACAACTAATGCCATTCCCGGGCTCGACCCAAGAATCCAGAACACCCCTCCCCCACTGGATTCCCGCTTGCGCGGGAACGACACTGCTACTTCCCTTTGAAGATCGGCGGGCGCTTCTCCATGAAAGCGCGGGCGCCTTCCAGGTGGTCTTCCGAGTTCAGGCAGAAGGTAATCGCCTGCGCGTGGAAGCGCATGTAGTTTTCCCAATCGAGGTCCAGCCCCTTGCGGATGCCTTCCATCGCCAGGGAGATGGCTATCGGCGCTTTGCTCGCTATTTTATTCGCCATTTCCATCGCGGCAGTCATCAGTTGCTCGTGGGGCACCACGCGGTTGACCAGCCCGATTTTCCCCGCTTCCGCGGCATCAATAATATCGGCGGTGGTGATAAGCTCATAGGCTTTCGCCAGCCCCACGATGCGGGGCAGCATCATCATGCCTTCATCCGTAACCAGTCCCACGTTGACGAAAACCTCGCCGAACTTGGCTTTGTCCGAGGCGATTCTCATGGAGCAGGAAAGCGCCAGGTCGACCCCATAGCCCACCGCCGCCCCGTTGACCGCGGCGATGGACGGCTTGTTAATCTCCAGTAATTTATGCCCGCCAGGGACAACATGTTCTCCTAACAGCTGGCGGAAGGCAACTTCACGGCTGCCTCTTTTACTGGCGTGTCCTTCACTCAAGAAAGTCTCTTTGACATCGTTCCCTGCGCAGAAACAGCGTCCCGCCCCGGTCACGACAATCGCCCGCACCCGCTCATCACGGCCGGCTTCTTCAATAATTTTGGGCAGATCTTCGTGCATCTTGTTGGTAAAAGCATTCAGGCTCTCCGGACGGTTCAGAGTAATCACCGCCACCGCCCCTTCCACCTTATAGAGAATCTCCGCATCAGGCATATTCTTTCTCCTTTCAAAAAACTCCTCTATTTTACAACAAAACGAAAAGTGGCGGGGAGTAAAAAAACCCGCATCATCTTCCGCGAGGCTTTCTTATCAGACGCGAAACTTTTACTACGCGGTGGTATAGCCCCTGCTGAAGAACCGCAGGGCGGCGACCTGGTTCACTGCCTGGTTGAGCAGCTTCTTGTCCAGCATCAGTTCGGGGTTAGTAGTCCGCGCCAGGAAGACCTGCGCCATTCTCTGGCGGTCTTTAAGGGCGGCACGGATGCCCAGCCCGCGCATATTTTCCGGGTCCTGGTAGTACTTGAAATTGGCGGACTCTTCGGCGTTCAGAGGATCGGGAATGCCTTTCGGCGCGGCGGGTACCGTCACGTGGATTGCCAGTCTTGAGGGATGCGCCTGCAGCAGCCCGGCGACATACGCCCACGACGTGAGCACCGAGGGGACGAATGCCTTCATGCGGTAGCTGCGGCGGTTGAGCGGGCTCTTTTTGATTGCCTGATACTGGACGGCGTGGAGCCTCGCGAAGGCTTTACCGGCTTCGAGCAAGCCCTTGTCCGCCCAGAGCGCGCTGCCCTTCTCTTCGTTCAGCCTGCGGTACTCTTCATCGAGGACCATGCCGGACAGGCAGAGGTAAGGTTCGTAGACATTCATATCTAGCTGTTCCGGCTTGAGCTGTTCGCCCGCCTGTTTTCCTTTAAAATAGTTAACGATAAAGCTGCGCGCCAGCTGGGTGGTGAGCCCCTCGGCGCGGGAGCCGGCATCCAGAAAGTCCTCGTTTTTCTTGAGCAGCCCGGATTTGATGCACCATCTCCTCAAATGCGGGCCAAGGAACGCCTCTTCCAGCTGGCGGTCAAACAGGTCGTTTGACGCGATGATGCTGGCGTTAGAGATGAGAGCAAGCTCCGCGCGCTGCTCTTTGGACAGATTAAAGTAAACCCGGAAGCCGTGGTAGCGGGAGACTTTTTTTACGGTGTAGGCATCGATGATCGCCTTCGAACGGTGCTGTCCGCCCCAGACTTTAAGCGGTTTATCCGGCTCATAGGTTGTGATATATTCGGCAATAATATCATTGAACTCGCGCTTATTTTCAGCATCGGCGCTCATGCGGAGGAAAGTGTTGTTCTTCAGCATTAGCTCACGGTTGTCACGGAAGGTGTCGCTGCCTTCCGGATTAAGCCGGGCATCAAGGCTGGCCATTCCCGCAACGGTTTTACCTGATAAGGTGCAGCGCACATAATAGCTTTTCTTTACTCCATCCTGATGGATAAAGGCGGGACAGCCTTTATCTTTCTCACCGGTGTCGACTTTCTCGAAAAACTTCTTTACGCTTGCTTCCACCTCATTACTGACAGTGGCATTAGTATCAAATTTGATTTGCATCATTTTACCTCAATATTTCATGAAATATCTATCAGGATTCCCCAGTTCTTATTCTACTCCAAGCGGCTATGAGGTTCAATCGGTAAGCGAAAATTTCCAGACTGGCGGAATTATGTAATTTTATCGTTATCTTGTACATCTTAAGCACGGTGCACATCAAGAAATATATCAAGTCAAGAGAGAATACGATTTCTTTTATAAACAGCTACAGCCCAATTTCCCCGTAGCCCCGTCTGGCGTGCTTTTGTGACAGTCCATCACTTAGTCCAAACGCCCATATTATCCTGTTCGTTCCCGCCGATAAGGGAACATCGTATCTGTCTCCGGTATCTAAAGCCCGTTTGAACTCGATGGTCGTGTAATTGTCCGCTTCACTGCCACCGTATTCCACAATATCATTGCTGCCCCCTAGTTCAGTATCGTCCAGGTGCGGCCCAAAATCGCCCGTACTGAACATGTCATGAATAACAACGTCCCCGTTTGTAACATAGGTGAGAACCATATCGGCGTTTTTCATCCGTGAACCCGGTTGTAGTCCTATCGCAACAAAGCCGCCGGTCCTGGCTTTAACTCCGCTATAGACATATTTAGCATCACTCCGCCAGAAGATTTGATAATCGCTATACTGGTTGCTGGCGGCATATTCTCCGGCCTTGATTATCCCGTCCGCCGACCAAGCTTCGCCCGGCTGCGCCGTAGCAGACGCAGCAGGAGAAGCGGTTGATGCCGACTCCTGACCGCCGCAAGCCCCCAGAACAAGCGCTACAGCAGATATCGCCGCTGCTATTAATAAATGAACAAACTGAAAATGCCCCTTAGTCTCAATCAAAAGCGGCCTCCTGAACATGGTTAGCCTGACCCGATTGGAGTTTAAAATTATATAATGAATATGTCAATGCGCACACCGCATCTGAACCGGGATTGCTCATGGCAGAAGGGAGAACCGTAATACATTTACAATCAATGCTCCGCGTAACACCGCCCGTATTTGCATTAAAAATATTTTCTATGTTAAAATCTCTCTTGTTGTGTTTAGCATAAATCGGCGTACTTTCATCAAGCTTTCGGCGCTCACCGGGGCGGCAGCGCTGGCAACCCGCTTCACCCGGCGTCCCGCGCTGGCAGAACCTCTCATCGAACGTCCACCCGAAGGTGTCATCACCGATAAGTACGTCGCCACTTCCTGTCTCAACTGCGCCACTCGCTGCGCCACCCGCGTCAGAGTGACCAACGGTATGGCCGTCAAGATAGCCGGCAATCCACTCTCCCAGGTATCCGAAGGAGAAAACTGCCCACGCGCCCATATCGGGCTGCAGGTGTTATATGATCCCGACCGCCTAGAGGGTCCGATGAAGCGGACGAATACCGCCAAGGGCAAGGGTATCGACCCTAAGTGGACGCCCATCAGCTGGGGACAGGCGCTTACCGAGATTACCGACCGTCTCCAGGCGCTCCGCGCCGGCGGCAACCCTCATAAGCTGGTCCTGTTCCAGGGCTTGAATACTATCAGTGACGAGGACGTTATCCGCCGCTTCGCGGCAGCCTACGGCACGCCCAACCTGATTTCCGCCGAGGGACTGGAGAACGAGGCGGACATGGCGAGTGAATGGCTGGCGGACGGCAACTTCACCCAGAGCGCCTATGACCTCGCCAATACCAATTACATCCTGGCTTTCGGCGCCAATATCGTCGAGTCGCAGAAGCCCCTGGCGCGCAACCTGCGCATGTGGGGCAAAATGCGCCGCGAGCGCCCCAACCGCGTCAAAGTGGTCGTCGTCGACCCGCGGTATTCGATAACTGCCGCCAAAGCCGACCAGTGGTTGCCCATCAACCCGGGCACCGATGCCGCCCTCGCGATGGCTATTGCCTATGTCATTATCACCGAAAAACTTTATGATGCTGACTTCGTCGAAAAATACACCACCGGCCTGGACGCCTACCGCCAGGTGGTCATCGAGTCCTATCGCCCGGAGAAGGTCGCTCCCATCACCGGCATTTCCGCCGAAACTATTTATAAGATCGCCCGCGAGTTTGCTGCTACTAAACCGGCAATTGCCTGGCGCGGCAGGGGCGCCACCGGTTGGCCCAACGGGGCTTATACCGGCTATGCCATCTTCTGCCTTAATGCATTAGTCGGCAGCATCGATGTACCCGGCGGCGTCACCTACCAGATTAACCCGGAATACAAAGCTATGCCCGCCCTGGCTGAGGATGACACTGCGAAGAAGGGCAAGTCCCAGCAACGTTTGGACCTCGGTCATACCGCCGATTTCCCTGCTGCCGAAACAGTCACCAATCAGGCGGCGGACTCCATTATCGCGGGTCGTCCCTATCCTGCCGAAATAGCCATCGGGTTTAACAGCAACTTCAACATGACCGCCCCGGCGACAGCGCGCTGGGAAGAAGCCATGAAAAAACTGCCCTTCTACGTGCACATCGCCCCATCCGTCAGCGAGATGGCGGAGTACGCCGATATCGTCATGCCCTCCCCTACCTTTCTCGAAGAATGGGGGTATGACCACTCGCCGCCCGGCTCCGGCTTCGCCGAGGTGAAGCTCAAGCAGCCTGCTGTAGCGAAGCTCCACGACACGATGGGAATTATTGACATTATTTTTGAGCTGGCGGGGCGGCTCGGCGGCTCGATAACCCAGTCGTTCGCTGGAATGGGGAGAACCGCTGAGGAATTCGTCCGGTTCCGCACGGAAAACCTGATGAACTGGCAGAAATGGCTTGACGACGGCGTTTGGGTCAATAAGAGTTATAAATATTACAAGTATGACAGTATTTTCAAGACGCCATCCAGAAAATTCGAGTTCCGCTCCGGTAACCTGGAGGCACGCCTCAAGGAACTGGGCAAATCCGCTGATGAACAGGCTTACCTGCCGCATTACGAAAAAGCCGATTTCTTCGGCGATGAGAAACAATACCCGCTGGTGCTGACGACCTATCACCCGGTGCTCAAGATAGAAAGTGATGTCCAGAACTACCCGTGGGCGCAGGAAATCTATCTGGCGATGCATGCGCGGGGCTGGGGCAACTTCGTGGAAATCAACAAAGAGACCGCCCACGAACTACACATCAAGGACCTCGATGAGGTCTGGGTGGAATCACCCTTCGGCAAACTCAGGGCGAAAGCCCGCATCTTCGCCGGGGTGCACCCGCATGTGGTCAGCATCGCCATGGGACAGGGGCATACCGCCGCCGGGCGCTGGGCGAAGGGAATCGGCATCAATCCCAATGAAATTACGGGCGTGGCTTATGACCGCACCAGCGGTCAGTCCGCCTTCTATAACACCAGAGTACGGGTGTACCGGGCTTGAGGTAAAACATGGCAAGATGGGGCATGGTCATCGACCTGGATAAATGCATCGGCTGTCAGGCATGCAGTCTGGCCTGTAAGGCAGAAAACGACGTCCCGCACGGCTCCCCGGAGGAGCAGGCGAAGCGCCGCGAGCCGTACTGGCACCGCGTGATTGCCGCCGCCGAAGGCGAATATCCCACCCAGCGCTGGGAGTTTATCCCGATGCCCTGCATGCAATGCGACCAGGCGCCCTGCACGACCGTCTGCCCGGCGAAGGCAACCTACCACCGCGAGCCGGACCATATCGTGGTGCAGGATTACCGTAAATGCATCGGCTGCCGCTATTGCATCGTGGCGTGCCCTTACGGCGTGCGCCATTTTAACTTCAAAGACCAGGAAGCCAAACCCTACCATCATCCTGATTTGCCCCCCACCCTCGCGGTGAGAGGCATGTGGCCCTATCCCACGCGGGTGCGCGGTGTCGTGGAGAAGTGTACTTTTTGTTTCCACCGCATCGACCAGGCGCTCCGGGAAGGCAAAGAGGTAGGCACGGACGTGGTACCGGCTTGTGTGGAAGCCTGTCCCACCCGCGCCCGCGCTTTCGGCGACCTTGATGACCCCGAAAGCGAAGTTTCCCAGTTGCTGGCGACGCGCACCTGGTTCCGCCTGCGTGAAGAAATGCACACTGAACCCAAGGTGTTTTACCTGCCCAGATAATAAGAGGAAGCATGGAAGAACTGAGCTACGCACCAATCGAAGGCAAGTCCCGCAGCTACCGCAGTTTGCTGTTCGCCATCGGGATTGTGATTGCGATTTTCATCGTCAGCTACCTGACGGCTTATCTGAAAGGCTTGCAGGTCTGGGGAATCAGCAATGTTATTCCCTGGGGGCAGCTCATTACCCTGGACATCTACTTCATCGGTCTTTCCGCCGGTGCCATCGTCGTCTCCTCACTGGGCTACGTCTTCAAAAAGGAAGAATACAAACCCATCGGCAGGCTCGCCGTTTACGTGGGTCTCCTGTGCATGATTGGTGCCATGATTTGCGTCCTCACCGACCTGGGGCGGCCGGAGAAGTTCTGGCGTCTCTTCATGTTCTTCTACCTGAACAACATGACCTCGGTCTTCGCCATCAACGGTATCTTCTACGGCGGCTACATCCTGCTGATGATTGTTTACCTCTGGCTCGTGATTGAAGGCAAGCACCGGCTGGCTGTCATAATAGGTACTGTAGACGTTTGCTGGGCAGTCTTAGTCCATACCTTCACCGGGTCGATTTTCGGCCTTATCCAGACGCGGGACATCCTGACCTCGCCCATCAAGCCGTTTGAGTTTGTGGTGGCAGCCTGTACCTCCGGTACTGCCCTGCTCATCATCCTTGCTTTTATATCTTTTAAGGCGAGCAAACGAAAAATCGACCCGAAGTTGCTCGTTTCCCTGGGCAAGTTATTATCTTATTTCATTATCGTGCTGCTGATTATGGTCTTCTTCGATAAGCTGGTGCATACCTACTTCCCGCACCGGCAGGGTACCGTCTTTTTAACTACCGGCCCTTACTGGCCTCTCTTCTGGATAATGCAAATCGGCATGGGCATCGTGCTGCCCCTGATTATTCTTTTCCATCCTAAGGCAGGCAAGACCGTGAAAGGCGCGCTGGCGGCCTCGCTGTCCGTGGTTATCGGCGTGTTCGGCGAAAGAGCCGCTATCGTTCTTCCCGGCACGGCACAGGTACAGCAGCTCTTCCCCGGCGAGCTTCAGGGTATCTGGGGTACTCCTGGTTCCTTCCCGGTTACCTTCTGGGAGACCACGATGTCCCTCGGTGCGGTTGCCATGGTAGCACTTCTTTTCGTGCTGGGACTGAGGTATCTGCCCATATTACCGGCGCAGCCTGCCGAGGAACCCAAACCGGTAACGGTACCTGCTTCTGCTCCAGCAGAAACTCCCGCGGAGCCTGCGGAAGCGGCTAAATAAGAGAAAATTATGAACATGGATAGCATCAAGGAACCGAATACGGGCGAAATCAGCCGCCGCGATCTGCTCAAGATGGCGGTGCCTTTCGGCAAGATAAAGATGGAGAGCGCCCGCTGCACCGGCTGCGGTATTTGCGCCGCCGAGTGTCCCACGGGAGCCCTTACTATTTCGGCAGACAAGGCAACCGGCGCGGTACAGATGCTCTTCCGGCAGCAGGTCTGCATCGCGTGTAACAAGTGCGTAGAAGTATGCCCCGAGCACTGCCTGAGCCTGGAGCGCGGACTGGAAGTCGAAAAAATCGGCAGCCCGGCTGCCGTGCTCTACGAGGATGAGATTGCCCGCTGCGCCGAGTGCGGCGCGCCGATTGGTCCCAGAGCTATGATAAACAGTGTAAAAGCGAAAATTGCTGCCGCCGGGCAGCCGGCGCTGAACCTGGAAATCTGTCCCGATTGCAAGATTAAAGCACAGCTCAGAAAACAACGCGTGCAGGTATCGCCGTAAATGAGTATTTTACTGAGAACAATAGCCGTCATCGTTGAAGTGGGCATCCTGGCGACCATCACCTTCTCGGTGCTGTTCGGGTTGAAGCTGGCGATTTTCGATCTGGGCATCAGCCTGCGCTATAAGAAGGCGGTCAACATGGCTTTCCTGTTCGTCGGCGGCGTGATCGTGCTCTTTTTCGTCGCCCACCTGACGGCGTGGTATCCGAGTTTTTAGGAGAGGTATGTCTTTGCGCGAACTGTTCTGGACGGGACAAGAAGTATATATCATGCAGATGTTTCTGCCGGTTATTATTGCGGTGTTGCTTCTTGCCCCGGCGCTGGTACTGGTCTTCGTCCTCGGTTTCGCCCGGCGCGCCCGGGTCTGGAAATTGGGACAGCCCGAGGACCGCTCCGGTAACTGGCAGAGCAGATTGCTGACCACTCTCGCCGTAGCGGTAGCGAACATCCGCATCATCCGCCCCAAGGAGATTTATCCCGGCATCATGCACACCTGCCTCTTCGGCGGGACGGCGCTGCTTTTTACGGGCAAGATTGTCCGCCTCTTCTCCTACATTACCGGGCTGACCACGCCCCCGCAGAGTATTTACCTTTATGCCTCGCTGGTCTCGGAAATCGGCGGCGCTTTGATTATCATCGGCGGGTGTCTGGCGGTCTTCCGCCGCTATATTCTTAGACCGGCAAGACTGGACAACAAGCCGGAGGACTCGCTGGTCTTCATCTGGGCGGGCGTGATTGTCCTCACCGGTTTCATGGTCAAGGGCTACCGCATCGCCAGCAGCGACGTCGTGCCACCCGACTGGTGGATGTGGTCGCCGGTAGGCTACCTCGTTTCCAATATCATGCGCACCTTCGTCATCGCCGCCCGTAATGAAATCCTGGTCTGGCACCGCGCGGTCATTCATACCGTGCCCGCCGCCATTATCTTAGGCTATATATGGCTCAACCGCTCACGCTTGCAGCACATCGTACTTGCACCGCTGAACATCTACTTCCGCTCTCTGAAACCGAAGGGCGCGCTCCAGCCCATCGACCTGGAGAAGACGGAGTTCTTCGGCGTTTCCAAGCTGGAAAACTTCACCTGGAAGCAACTCCTTGATCTGGACGCCTGCACCCGCTGCGGGCGCTGCCAGGATGCCTGTCCGGCATATTTCAGCGGTAAAAACCTGAATCCCAAGAAGGTTATCCAGGACCTGCTCAAGCATATGCAGGAGACCTATCCCATCCCCTTCTCCGCCAAGCCCATCGAGCCGCGCAAGGACATGCTCACCGATGTCATTACCGAAGAGGTCATCTGGGACTGCACCACCTGCCGCGCCTGTATGCGTGCCTGCCCGGTCTACATCGAGCACGTGGACAAGATGATTGACATGCGGCGCAACCTGACCATGGAACGCACCGCGATTCCCGAATCGGGGCAGGGTGCGCTGAAGAGTCTCGGCACGCGCGGGCACCCCTACCGCGGCACGACCGCTACCCGGACCGACTGGTTCCAGGGACTGGGCGTCAAGACGATGGCGGAAGACGCCAATGCAGACATTCTTTACTGGGTGGGCTGCTCTGCCGCCCTCGATGAACGCAATATGAAAATCGCCAAGTCCTTCGCGAAAATCATGCAGGCAGCGGGCGTCAAGTTCGCCGTGCTCGGTGAAGAAGAAACCTGCTGCGGCGACCCGGCGCGCCGCATGGGCGATGAGTACCTCTTCCAGACCATCTGCCAGGGTAACGTCGAGCTTCTCAAAAACTACAATGTTAAGAAAATCGTCACCGCTTGTCCGCACTGCTTCAACTCGCTGAAGAAGGAATATCCCCAGTTCGGCGGCAACTACGAGGTCATCCATCACACCCAGTTCATCGCCGACCTGCTTAACAGCGGTAAACTCAAGGTGGACAGCATCGGCAACAAGAAAGCCGCCTACCATGATTCCTGCTATCTGGGCCGCTACAATGACATCTACGCTGAGCCCCGCCAGATATTGAAGTCAATCAACGGCATGCAGAGCGTGGAGCTGGGACGCCACGGCGAAAACAGCTTCTGCTGCGGCGGCGGCGGCGGACACATGTGGCTGGAAGAAGACCCTTCCAAGCGCCTCAACACCCGCCGTATCGAGGAAGTGATTCAATCGGGCGCGGATATCGTAGCGAGTGCCTGTCCGTACTGTCTGGCGATGTTTGAAGACGCTCTGAAAGCCAAGGGTGTTGAAGATAATGTTAAAGCCCGCGACCTGTGCGAGCTCATCGCTGAAGCCATCAAGAAAGACGAACCGGCTTCTTAAGGTTAATCTTTCCTTTTTTCGTAGTCCATAACGGCAGCCAGGGCAATTGCGAAGAGTCCAATGGAGAGGAACATCACGTAGCTGCTCATATTACCCGTCCCCAGGACTATCATCACGATGGTCACGACTGCCATTGCCAGGGCGACCGCTTTAAACGCCAGTGATACTACTCCTCTGGTATCCCTCAACGCCGTACCTCCTCAGATATCCAGCATAGTGGGGTCAAAGTCGTCCGCTTCCAGTTCCGGCTGCCGGTAGCGCAGCCAGAGACCCACCAGCGTAACCGTTACCGAGACTATACCGATATAGGCAGCAACCAGCCCAATAGCCAGTCCCTTCTGCATGAGCACCGCGCTGTAGTTCAGCAGGAAATGCATGAAAGCCGCCAGTAGGTAGTTTTGCCAGCCCTTGCCGCGCGCCAGCCCGTAACCGGCGATGGCCGTGATTGAGATATGAAAACCCACTACAAAAAACCGCTCCAGAAAACCCAGCCCGCTCGTCTGTCCGGTCGCCAGCATGAAATTATGAACCCACTGCGCCTCAAATATCCCGAAACCGGCGCCGGCGATTGAGCCGAAAGCAAGTCCCATGCCGGGTATAATTTCCTTATTTTTGTACCACCAGTAAATCACGACGGGGGCCAGCTTGGCGCCTTCCTGGACCAGCCCGGTAACCAGTATCTGGGGGATGCCTGCCAGCAGCAGCCAGCGGTTCAACTGTTCATTACTGAACGTGGCAACGAGAAACTTGCCAATTCCGCTCTGCAAAGGGATTTGAATGAAAGATATCGCCGCCAGGGTGAGCAGGGCGCTACTGAGCAGTACCGTCCAGAGGTGATAGCGCCTCACGAAAAAGGGCGGCCAGTAAGGAAAAAGCCAGATAAAGCCGAAAACGAGGGCGAGGGCAATACCGGTAAGGCTAGGGTTAGCAAACCAGGAGCCGAAAAAGCTCACCGACTGCTGCAAAAGGCACTCTCCTCAAGGCAATTGCCGATTTATACGTATTGCTGGCATTCTAATATGCGCCGATGGCTAATGTCAACCGAAATTGACTATCACAAGCCGGCAGATGTAGACTAATTAGTGATTGCGCCCGTTTCACGGAGAGGATAATGAGTCTTTTAAGCCAGATTGACCCGGAAATCAGCAACACCCTCGAACAAGAAAAGAAAAGACAGCGGGAGACCATCAACCTGATTGCTTCCGAAAGCTATCCCAGCCGCGCCGTTCTGGAAGCGCAGGGCTCTTTCATCACCTGCAAATACGCCGAGGGCTATCCCCACCGCCGCTACTACGGCGGCTGCGAGAACATGGACGTTATCGAAAATCTCGCCATACGGCGCGCCAAGGAGCTTTACGGCGCCGGCTACGCCAACGTGCAGCCACACAGCGGCGCGCAGGCGAATATGGCATCTTACTACGCCCTGCTGGAACACGGCGATACCGTGCTGGCGATGAGCCTGGCGCACGGAGGACACCTGACCCACGGCGACCGCGCAAGTTTTTCCGGGCGGTCTTATAACTTTGTATCTTACGGTGTCAGCCGAGAGACCGAACGCATCGATTACCAGCAGGTCGAGCAGCTGGCATTGAAGCACAAGCCCAAGCTGATTGTCGCCGGGGCGAGCGCCTACCCCAGAATTATCGATTTCGCTAAATTCCGCCAGATTGCGGACATGGTCGGCGCGAAACTCATGGTAGACATGGCGCATATCGCCGGGATTATCGCGGCGGGGCTGCACCCCAGTCCCGTGCCCTACTGCGACGTGGTCACCTCCACCACCCACAAGACCCTGCGCGGACCGCGGAGCGGGTTCATTCTTTGCAAACCGGAACTGGGCAGCAAGATAGATTCCGCCGTTTTCCCCGGCATCCAGGGCGGCCCGTTTATGCACATTATCGCCGCAAAGGCGGTCGCCTTCCACGAAGCGATGCAGCCAGAGTTCGCCCGCTATCAGCAGGCAGTGCTGGATAACGCCATCACACTATCCGCGGAATTGCAACGGCTGGGGCTGCGCATGGTCTCCGGAGGCACGGATAACCACCTCATCCTCGTGGACATCACCAGCACCGGCGTCACCGGCAGGGAAGCCGAGGAAGCCTTGCAGGCATCAGGTATTATCATCAACCGTAACGCCATCCCGTTCGATACCCGCCCGCCCCGCACCGCCAGCGGCATCCGCCTGGGCACGCCTTCCGCCACCTCGCGCGGACTGGGCAAAGCCGAAATGAAGCGCCTCGCCGAGTTGATTGTGAAAGTTATCCGCAATATCAGCAAGCCCGAGGTATGCCGTGAGGTGCGCCAGGAAGTCCTCGAAATGGCTACCAAATTCCCGATACCGGGGATTGACGGGTAAAGAGGCTGACGGTCAGCAGCTAAATCATATTCAACTACTTAGCGAGACTTATAACTGCTTCCTTTATCACTATCTTCATAGTCCGACTATTCTCTGAGTATTAAACTCTTAATATATTCAATAATTCGAGGGTACTTATATATCCACCAGGAAAACAAGGCAAAGCTCACAACAATTAATAATAGTCCAAATATAAGCAACGACTCGCTAAGAAAAAAGAGGAATAGCAAACTACAAGCCAAGGTTATTGAAAACCCAATCGTAATTTTAAGAACTAGCCTGAAACCTCTTGGAAGAACAAATTTATCTGGAGTACGTTCATTCTTTTTTACTATTTTTATTGATTTAGACCTGACTAAATCAGCATGAGAAAAAACACCTTTACATTTGCCATTACTACAGCGATAAAGCGTCAAATAATTATCATAAAGCAACGGATTCTTACATCTAGGGCAAATTATCGATGTTGGCTCAAGGGTCTCTTTAACTTTTCCCTGTTCTTCATGTTTATAAAAGTTGAATTTACACCCGCAATGTTTACAATTCCATTGCGGAGATGTCACGGTTGAGGGAACTTTAGATACCTCGTGAGTGAAGCACTTTGGACATTCTGCCTCGCTTGTGTCATATGCTTTTCGCGTTATAGGATTGGATAACACGCTATAAGCTTCATTAATTTTCTTGAGAATTCCTATTGCACTTGGATCTTTATTGACGTCAGGATGGAATTTCTTAGCTAATGTTCGATAGGCTTTTTTGATTTCACTCTGAGTAACATTTTTATCTACGCCCAGAAGTTGATAATATCTAAATATTCTTGCAAAGTGTGCTTCCATCTTGGCCACTATTGTCTTCTATTTTATCTGCAATAGCACTAATCCATTATCATAAACCAGAATCTCTCTCCTTGCAACAAGCCCAGAACCTATCAAGTAACCCATCCCCCTGCCCCCCTTCCCTGCGGTCTCAGGGAAGGGGGAGTGTAAGAAAGAGAGGGGCGAAGCCCCTCTCTAAAATCTCTTCCCCCTCTTCATTTCATGGAGAGGGGGATACAGGGGGTGAGGATGAGGTCCATCAATCCCTGTTGTCACGTTGTGCGCGGTTAGTGCTATAATTAGACTTGGCAGCACCGCTTGTGACTTAACTTTTAGAAGGAGAGACCGCCCATGGACGAACTAAAGGTATTCACCGGTAACGGCAACCCTGCCCTCGCCAGGGAAATCACGGATTACCTGGGAATACCCTTAGGCAAAAGCGAAGCCTTCCAGTTCAGCAATGATAACACCTTCGTGCGCATCCTGGAAAACGTGCGCGAGCGGGACACCTTCGTGGTACAGCCCCTTTCCGCGCCGGTCAACAACAACCTCATGGAGCTCCTCATCATGATAGACGCCCTCAAGCGGGCCTCGGCGGAACGCATCACCGCCGTCGTCCCCTACTACGGCTACGGGCGTACCGATAAGAAAGACCAGCCCCGCGTCCCCATCACCGCCCGCCTCGTCGCCGACCTGCTCACCGTGGCGGGCGCCGACCGCCTGCTCACCGTAGACCTGCACGCCGCCCAGATTCAGGGCTTCTTCAACATCCCCGTCGATGAATTGACCGCCCTTTACACCATCGCCAACTATTTCAACCAGAAGAAAATCCCCGGCCTCGTCGTGGTCGCCACCGATATCGGCGTCAGTAAGCGGGCGCGCGACCTCGCCGCCAAGCTCAACGCCCCCCTCGCCATCATGGAAAAGCGGCGGCTCGGCAACAACGACCGCACCGAGACCCTCAACGTCATCGGTGAAGTCAGCGGCAAAACCGCGCTCACTATTGATGATGAAATTGATACCGCCGGCTCCCTGGTGGGCGTCATTAACACCCTCATCGAGCGGGGCGTCCGCGCGGTCTATTCCTGCTGCACGCACCCGGTCCTTTCCGGTCAGGCCATCCAGCGCATCGCCGCCTGCCCGGTGAAAGAGTTAGTGGTCACCAACACCATCCCGGTCAACGGCGCGCGCAAGCTGGACAAGATTACCGTCCTCTCCCTCGCCCCCCTGCTCGGCGAAGCCATCCACCGCATCCATACCGGCATGTCCATCGGAGCGATGTTTGAACAGGACTGAGAATCTCACCGAAGTCTATCGTACCGTCAGCGAGCCGGAGGCGCAGGTTATCCGTGGCCTGCTGGAAAGCTTCGGCATTCCCTGCGTCCTGAGGGCAAACCTGGCACCTTCAGTATTCGTCCTTATTGATAACACCATGGGCGGCATCAGAGTCATGGTGCCGGAACACGTCGCGGAAGAAGCAATGCAGTTGATTGAAGCAAGAAATGAAGCGGAGCCTCCCGAAGGAGACGAGGAAAACATTTAACATTGTTATTATCAGGCTTGACCCGATAACCCGTAGACCTTTTTCGTAGATACCTGCTTCCGCAGGGATGACATCTAAATATAAGGAAATTAATTTAATATGCCTAACTGGCTTAGCGGACTATTTGATTCCAACGAAAAAGAAATCAAGCGGCACATGCCGCTGGTAGAACGCATCAATGCTCTGGAGTCGGAATACCGCGCACTGAGCGATGCTGCCCTGCGCGCCAAAACGGATGAATTCAAAGCCCGGCTGGCGGAAGCTACCGCACCCATCCGGCGGGACATTACCGAAACAAACCGGAGACTTGAGGAAGCCAGACAAAACAACTCCGCCGAGCAGGCACACAACATCGAGAACAGTATCAAAGAACTGGAAGAAGAACTGCACCAGGAAGAAAAACATTTCCTCGACGACATCCTCCCGGAGGCTTACGCCGCCGTGCGGGAAGCCGCCCGCCGCACCATCGGGCAGCGGCATTATGACGTACAGCTTATCGGCGGCGTCATCCTGCACCAGGGTAAAATCGCCGAGATGAAGACCGGCGAAGGCAAGACGCTCGTCGCCACGCTGCCGCTTTATCTCAACGCCCTTACCGGGCATGGCTGCCACCTTGCCACCGTCAACGATTACCTCGCCCGGCGCGACCCCTACTGGATGGGGCCTGTTTTTCACGCGCTGGGGCTCAAAGTTGCCAGCATTTACCCGCCCCAGAACGCCACCGAATATAACCCCGCCCGCCTTTTTGACCCCTCTTTCGATTCCGGCGACAGCCGCTGGCGGCACTTTCGTCCTATCGCCCGCAAAGAGGCTTATGAAGCGGATATCACCTACGGTACCAGTGCCGAGTTCGGCTTTGACTACCTGCGCGATAACATGGTGATGGATCTCAACCAGTGCGTGCAGCGCCCCCTCAACTTCGCCATCGTCGACGAGGTGGACAACCTGCTTATCGACGAAGCGCGCACCCCGCTCATCATCAGCGCCCCGGACGTCGAAGCCGGGCAGCTTTACCAGCTTTTCGCACGGCTCGTCCTGCCGCTCAAGGCCGGTACCGATTATGAAGTGAAGCTCAAGGAGCGCAGCGCCGAACTGACCGATGCCGGCTGGGCAAACGTAGAAAGGGCTCTCAAGCGCGAGGGCGTCTTGAAGTCCGCCAGCCTCTTTGATAGCCAGAACGGACGCCTCATTCACCACCTGCGCAATGCTCTCGCCGCCAAGGAGTTTTATAAGAAAGACCAGCAGTACGTCATCAAGCGTGACAGCGGCAAAGCCGAAATTGTCATCGTCGACGAATTCACCGGCCGCCTGATGTACGGGCGGCGCTATTCCGAAGGCCTGCACCAGGCGATTGAAGCCAAGGAGCACGTACCCATCCAGCAGGAGAGTAAGACCTTCGCCACCGTTACTATCCAGAACTATTTCCGCATGTACCGTAAAATGGGCGGAATGACCGGCACCGCCATGACCGAAGCCGAGGAATTCTTCAAGATTTACAAACTGGACGTGGCGCAGATTCCCACCAACAAACCGATGGTCCGGGAAGACCAGCCTGATTTAGTCTATAAGACCGAGCAAGCCAAGTTCCGCGCCGTCACCAGCGAGGTGAAGAAACTCCACGATGAGGGCTGCCCCGTCGTCATCGGCACGGTATCCATCGAGAAGTCCGAATACCTTTCCGACCTGCTCAAGCGGCAGGGTATCACCTGCCAGGTGCTCAATGCCAAGCAGCATGAGAAAGAAGCCAGCATCATCGCCGGGGCGGGCGAGCCCGGCGCGGTGACCGTAGCCACCAACATGGCGGGGCGCGGCGTGGATATTATCCTGGGAGGACGAGAGCCGGAAGAGCCCAAAAAACCGGAAAACGCCGATACCGCGCAGCTTCAGGAATATACCATAGCCCACGCTGAATGGCAGAAAGCGCACGATGAATGGGCGAAGAGACACCAGCACGTTCTCGATATGGGCGGTCTGCACATCATCGGCACGGAGCGCCACGAGGCACGGCGCATCGATAACCAGCTGCGCGGCCGCGCCGGACGCCAGGGCGACCCGGGGCAGTCGCGCTTCTACATATCGCTGGAAGACGACATCATGCGGCGCTTCGGCGGCGAGCGGCTCCAGACCGTAATGAACTGGGTGGGCATGGATGAAGACACGCCCATCGAAAACGCCATGATTACCCGCGCCATTACCGATGTTCAGAAACGCGTCGAGGGCTACCATTTCGACCTACGTAAACACCTCGTCGAATACGACGACGTGGTCAACAAGCACCGTGAGGTCATCTACGGCGAGCGGCGTAAAATCCTGGGCGGCGCTGACCTCAAAGCCAACATTCTGGAGATGGTACGCACGGAAATACGTAACCTGATAGCCTCTCACTTAGCCAGCGCCCCTGAACCGACCGAAGCTACCCACATACTGGACGACGTCGCGACTATCTTCCCCCTGCCGCCCAACATTAACCAGGAAACCATCAAAGATTTGAAACCGAAGGACATCGAGGGACAGCTTATCGGACAGGCGGAAGCTCTTTACGATGCCCGCGAACAGGAAATCAGTGCCCCCAACATGCGTCTGCTGGAGCGTGTAGTAATGCTGCGTATCATAGATACACTCTGGGTGGAGCACCTGACCGCCATGGAGCACATGCGCCAGGAAATCGGGATGCAATCGGTCGCCCAGCGCGACCCGCTGGTCGCCTATAAGCGGCAGGGGCTGGAGTTCTTCCAGAACCTCACCGAGAGCATCCAGCACGATGTCGTACACACGATTTACCATTTAAAAGTGGAAAAACGGGAAGCCGCCAAAGAGGCGGAGCCTTCACCGATGGCGCAGGTCGCCGCACGCGCCGGCGCCAAACCTGACCTGAAAGCCGGCAGTAAAAAGGTGGGGCGCAACGACGCCTGCCCCTGCGGCAGCGGCAAGAAATACAAGCATTGCTGCGGGAAGTGAGGAGGAAAGATGACTGACCAAGAACTGGATAATCTGATTCAGGAGATGAAAGAGGGTATTGAAAAACTCTCCGGCAAGGACCAGCCGCCGCTGACCAAAGCGCAGAAAAACGAGAAGGGTCTATTGATGGCAAAACACGATACCCTGGTCAGAATCAAGTCTGCACGGGAAAGGCGCGAATCCAATACTGAGTTCAACAACATCGTCTTTTACGGGGCACTGAACTCATGGGCGGGCAAGAATGCCATCCTGAGACACTTTGCCCGGCTCCGGCTCCGCCAAAATATATTTTAGGTTCGCCTGCCGGTTTAAGCTCGCGATATGACCAATGCTGATGTTGCGCAAATTTTTTGGGGGCTGGCGAAGCTGCTGAAGGCAAAAAAGGACAATATCTTCAAAATCCGCGCCTACGAGAAGGTTGCCCGTTCGATTGAAACGCTGGAAACTTCGCTAGCACAACTGGCAGCGGAGGACAGGCTCACGGAGATAGACGGCGCCGGGGAAATCATCCGCAAGAAGATAAAAGAAATACTGGCCACCGGTAAGCTGGCAGCTTATGAAAAGCTCAAGGCGGAGATAAAGGTACAGGATGACTCTGAATAGAGAACTGACCACCTCCCGGGCAACAGCGGCGGCTGATGCCGAAGCCATCCGGCACCTGGAGCAAGCTATCGCCGGCGGGACAAAATGGTACCGGGCGCTGCTGGAAGCCATGGGACTGTGGCAGAGCGCCGAAGAAGAATACCGCGGCCGCACCTACCGCTACCTGATTGACGGCGAAGCCTTCGACTGGCTGCTGCTGGCGGAGCGGCTGTGCGAGGCGGTTAACGGGCTCCTGCCCGCAGATGAAAAGGATGCTTTTCTCTTTTCCGGCAAGCCGCCGGTAATCTTGAGCGCCGAGGAAGTCCAGGACATCATCGGCAAGAGCAAGTACCACCAGTACCTCAACTACTTCTACGGCATTACGGTGGAAGAGGCGCTCCTGCAGTCAGTCCAGGACGAGGTTTTCAAGGAGCGCTGGCTCTCCGGCAGTCGCAACGAAGAAGAACTGGCCGATGAAGCCCACCGCCGCATCTACGGCGAGACCAGGGAGGAATTGCTCAAGACCTTCCGCAGGGAAAAGCGCTACAACAATCTCCGCTCGATTACCCTCGGCGAGCTTAAGGAATTCACATACTGGCTGTTCAAGTACCGCGTACAGCGCTCGGAGAAGGCGAAGGTCGCCAGCGATACCCGCAAGGCGCTCAAGTACCTCAGCCTGCAGGCACCACACGGACTGATCCCTGTTGTTGATAGCCCTGTTATGGATTAGCCAAAAGATAAAAAAATGTTATTCTCGGGCTTGACCCGATAATCCACCCGCCCTCCCGCGCTGGATTCCCGCTTTCGCGGGAATGACAATAATTATTCCCAGGCACCTGCTAACCTCGCAGTTGGACAAGCGTATCACGAAAGGGTAACACTACGTGTAATAACTAGGCGGTTACCGGTCCCTGCGCCCTTACCGTGAGCACCGGTTTCGTCGAAGCGCGCAGCACCCTCCCGGTCACGCTGCCGAAAGCCCAGCGGCTGAAGCCCGACCGCCCGTGGGTGGACATGGCAATCATATCCGCATCAAGTTCATCGGCGGTTTTGACGATTTCCTCTCCGGCATCCCCGAAGACCACCATCGTCCGCACGGCGGCGCCCTGTTTACGCAGGCTTTCCCCGGTCTTTTCAAGATAATCCTGTGCTTCTTTTTTAAGAATCTCCAGCTCTTTCTGGGTATACGGAATGCGCGCCCCTGTCTCCCCCACAACCACCCAGTGCGACAGCGCGGCGACTGTCTGAAGGAGAATCACCTCGACTTTCAGCCCCGCCGGGGCGAGCTTGGACACCAGCTCCTCAATCAAGGGTAGGGCAGCTTCTCCGGTCTTGGAGGTAGTGTAACATTTATTGTGTGAAATGTAGGAGGGGTTGAAAAAGAGGGCGCTTTCCTTCAAGGTTTTATTGAGAGATAAAACAACAATAAAGGAGCAGCGCCCATGAAACT
>JAQTQH010000053.1 GCA_028712355.1 Dehalococcoidales bacterium | reverse complement strand
CATCAACCTCGCCGGCATGTGCTGCACCGCCAACGAGGTGATGACGCGCCACGGCGTGCCGATTGCCGGCAACTACCTGCAGCAGGAAATCGCCATCATCACCGGCGCCGTCGATGCGATGGTGGTTGATGTCCAGTGCATCATGCAGGGGCTCCAGGAAGTCGCCAGCTGCTTCCACACCAAGCTAATTACTACCGATGACCGGGCTAAGATTACCGGCGCGACCCATATGCAATTTGACGAGCATAACCCCAGGGCATCCGCCAAAGCCATCATCAAAGCGGCAATTGATAACTTCCCCAACCGTGGTGATAACGTCAGGATTCCGGACGTAAAAACGCCGCTCATCGCCGGTTTCAGCCATGAAACCATCAACTACCTGCTCGGCGGACTGTTCCGCGCGTCCTACCGCCCGCTTAACGATAACATCATCAACGGCAGGATACGGGGTTTAGCCGGCGTAGTCGGCTGCAACAATGCCCGTACCACCCATGATGGCGGCCACGTTGCCATGATTAAAGAGCTCATCAAGAACGATGTGCTGGTGCTCTCAACAGGCTGCGGCGCCATGGCCGCCGCCAAGGCGGGGCTCATGATACCGGAAGCCGCCAGGGAATTCTGCGGTCCCGGACTGGCGGAGATATGCGAGACGGTAGGCATCCCGCCGGTACTGCACATGGGCTCCTGTGTCGATAACAGCCGCATCCTGATTGCCGCCACCGCGGTGGTCAAGGACGGCGGGCTCGGCGATGACATCAGCGACCTGCCGGCTGCCGGAGCGGCTCCCGAATGGATGAGCGAAAAAGCCATCTCCATCGGACAGTACTTCGTAGCTTCGGGGGTATATACCGTCTTCGGCACCACCTGGCCCACGCTCGGCAGTAAAGAGTTCACCGACTATCTGTTCGATGGTATGGAAGAATTGTACGGCGCCAAGTGGGATTTCCAGCCGGATCCGATGGAGGCGGCGAAACTGATGATTGCCCACATCGACAAAAAACGCAAGGCGCTCGGCATCGATAAAGCCCGCGAAAGAGTGCTCTACGACATGGCAATGCGCCGCGATCTGGATGCGGTCTAACTACCGCTAACTGAGATAGGAGACAATAATGTCGAAGATAATTGCATCGGCCGCAATCCGAGGTGCCCACAAAATTGTCGCCCAGGCGGAAGCAAAATGGAAGATAGTGATGGAAAAGCACGGACCAAACGAACCCGTGGGTTTTCCCAACACTGCCTACTATCTGCCGGTCATCTACGGCATCCTGGGCATGAAGATAGAGAAGCTCGGCGATATGGAGAAGCTCATCAAAAAATGCAAAGCGTTGCTCCCGCCGCCGGTCAAAGAAACGCATCATCTTCCCTATCTTGGGCCAGCGCTGGATGCCGGCATGGTCACTTTTTTCGCTGAAGAAGTAATTGAAGCTATCCGCTACCTGGAAGAGCCCAACTTCTACCTCAGGGGCGAAGACGTCACTGACGAGAATATCTGGCTCGGCGCCGCCGACGACATCATCCTCCGCAAGCGAGGCATTGAGTTCGTCGACGGCACGGCGCCCGGCTTCGCCGCAGTGCTTGGCGCAGCGCCCACCAAAGAAATCGCCGCCCAGATTGCCCAGGAACTCCAGCAAAAGAACATCTATGTCTTCATGTCCGCAGACTACAACGGCACGCGGTTTTCCGAACAGCTTGTCGAAGCAGGCGTCCAGATTGGCTGGCCCACCCGCCTCGTCTCCTTCGGGCCGGATGTTTCTTCCACCGTTTTCGCCGCCGGCTTCGCCACCCGTGCCGCCCTTTCCTTCGGCGCCATCGAGCCGGGTGATTTCCGCAAGGTACTTATCTACAATAAAGACCGCGTCTTTGCCTTTGCCCTGCCGCTGGGCTACGTCACCGACGAGTGGTATGCCAACGCAGCAGGAGCTCTCAACTTCGGATTCCCCACGATTGCCGATACGCCCATCCCGCAAATCCTGCCCACCGGCATCACCACCTACGAGCATGTGGTCTCCAACATCCCGCATGACCAGATAGTGGCGAAAGCCATCGAGGTCAGAGGATTGAAGGTCAACGTCGCCGAAGTGCCCATTCCGGTAGCCTTCGGTCCCGCCTTTGAGGGTGAGCGTGTCCGCGGTGACGATATCTACCTGGAGTGCGGCGGCGGACGGACACACATGGTAGAGTGGGTCACCAGCAAGCGCATGGACGAGGTGGAAGATGGCAAGATTGAAGTTATCGGGCCGGAAATCACTGATGTCCCGGCAAACTCCAAACTGCCGATGGCAATCACCGTGGAAGTCGCCGGTCGGCAGATGCAGGAAGACTACGAACCAATTTTGGAGCGTCAGATTCACCATCTCATCAATTACGCCCAGGGTGTAATGCACATCGGGCAGCGCGATATCGCTTGGATACGCATCAGCAAGCAGGCGGTCGAGAAAGGCTTCCGCATCAAGCACATCGGAACCCTGCTCCACGCCAAGCTGCACCAGGACTTCGGGCGTATTTTCGATAAGCTCCAGGTTAAAATTTATACTGACGGCGCTCAGGTGGACGAAAAGCTCGCCAGGGCGAGAGAGGTCTACCACATCCGCGACGCCAGAATTGAAGGTATGACCGACGAGACGACTGATCTATATTATTCCTGTACCCTGTGCCAATCTTTCGCGCCCAGCCATGTCTGCGTCATCAGCCCGGAGCGTACCGGTCTCTGCGGTTCCTACAACTGGATGGACTGCAAAGCCGCGAATGAAATCAATCCCACCGGGCCGAACCAGCCGGTACCCAAGGGTGAGACCATCGACCCGAAACTGGGGCAATGGAAGGGCGTCAATGAGTTTGTGCTTAAAGCCTCGCGCGGCAAGATTGACCACTACAACTTCTACAGCATCATCAACGACCCGATGACGACATGCGGCTGCTGCGAAGCGATTGCCGCGGTCCTGCCTATGGCTAACGGGGTCATGACGGTCAACCGCGAGTACGCCGGGGATACCCCTTGCGGTATGAAATTCACCACACTGGCAGGTACCATCGGCGGCGGGCTGAGCACTCCGGGATTTGTTGGTCATGGCAAATATAACATCACCCAGCGCAAGTATCTCGCCGCCGAGGGCGGACTACTGCGTATGGTCTGGATGCCCAAGATGCTGAAGGAAGAACTCCGCGAACGTCTCACGAAACGAGCCACCGAGCTGGGCGTGCCCAACCTCTTTGACATGATTGCCGATGAGACAGTGGGCGTTACCGAAGACGCCATCCTGCCCTTTCTGCAGGAAAAGGGACACCCGGCGCTCAAGATGGACCCCATACTCTAAAAGCGTAAGAAGGAGAGACTCAGATGCCACTTACGGGAATCGAAATATTCAAACTGCTGCCCAAGAAGAACTGCGGCGAATGCGGCATTCCTACCTGCCTGGCTTTCGCCATGAACCTGGCTTCAGGCAAGGCGAATTTGAGCGCCTGCCCTTACGTCAGCGAAGAGGCAAAAAGCAAGCTGGAGCAGGCTTCGGCGCCACCCATCATGCCGGTCACCATCGGTACGGGCAACCGCGCCGTGAAGGTCGGCGGTGAGACGGTGATGTTCCGCCACGAGAAGCGGTTTGAAAACCCGCCCGGCTTCGCCGTCATCATCAGCGATACCATGCCGGATGCCGAGATTGACGCCCGGCTGGAGCGGTTCAAGAAGCTGGAATACCAGCGCGTGGGGCTCTGCCTGCGTCCCGAAATGGTGGCAGTCAAGAGCGATTCCGGAGATGCAGCGAAATTTGCCGCCCTTGCCGGCAAGGTAAAGGACAAGAGTGAAGCCAGCATCATCCTGATGAGTACCAACCCGGATGTGCTGGCGGCGGCACTAAAAGCCTGCGCCGACCGCAAGCCGCTGCTCTACGCGGCGACGAAAGACAACAGCGATAAAGTGTCCGCGCTGGCGAAGGAAAGCGGCTGTCCTGTGGCGGTAAAAGCCGCCAGCCTCGATGAGCTTGCCGACCTGACCACTAAACTGACCGCAGCCGGTATCAAGAATATCGTTATTGATTCCGGTTCCCGCACCACCCGCAAGGCATTTGAAGACCAGATTATCATCAGGAGTTCCGCCCTAAATAAAAAGTTCCGCCCGCTGGGCTTCCCCACCATCACCTTCCCCTGCGAGATGACGGATAATCCCATGAAAGAAGCCCTGCTTGCCGCTACGTTCGTCGCCAAGTACGGCGGCATCATCGTGATGTCCGATTTCCGGGGCGAGGTGATGTTCCCGCTCCTCGTAGCGAGAATGAACCTCTACACCGACCCGCAGCGCCCCCTGGCGACCACCGAAGGTATCTACGAAATCAACAATCCCAACGAGAACTCGCCGGTTATGGTCACTTCAAACTTTTCACTTACCTACTTCATCGTTTCCGGCGAGATGGAAAACAGCAAAATGCCCAGCTACCTGATGGTCAAAGATACGGAAGGGCTCTCCGTTATGACCGCATGGGCTGCCGGTAAATTCTCCGCGGATATCATCGCTCCTTTTGTGAAAAAGAGCGGTATTGAAAGCAAGATTAAGCACCGTAAGCTCATCATCCCGGGCTATATCGCCGCGGAAAGCGGCGGTCTGGAAGAAGAACTGCCCGGCTGGGAAATCATGGTCGGTCCACGCGAAGGCGCCCACATCCCGGCTTACCTCAAAAGCTGGAAAATCTAGATAAGGAGACAGTGGTGATACTTATCGCAGAAAGCCTGAACATCATGTCGCAGACCATCGGTCCGGCGCTGAAAGGGCGCGACCCGAAACCAGTGCAGGAAATGGCAAAAAAAGAAGCCGAAGCCGGCGCTGACTATATCGACCTGAATATTGGTCCCGCCCGCAAAGAAGGCGAAGCCTTCATGGAGTGGGTGATTAAGACCGTGCAGGAAGTAACCGATAAGCCGCTCTCTCTGGATACCACCAACCTTTCGGCGATGGAAGCCGGGCTCAAGGTCTGCAGGAACAAGACTCTGATGAATTCAATCTCCCTCCAGCCCAACCGGATGGAACCGGGGTTGAAGATTGCCAGGCAGTACAACTCCGACCTCATCGGACTGCTCTGGGGCGCCGAGGGAATGCCGCGCGATGCCAACGAACGTGCCCTGCATACCGTGGATTTCTTGTTAAAAGCTAATGAGATGGGCATCCCCAATGAGAATATCTGGATTGATCCTATCGTCACGCCGATCTCGGTGGAAATCAACCAGGTGAAAGCCTGCGTGGAATTTACCGCCATGCTCGCCGAAATTGCCCCCGGCTGCAAGTCTACCTGCGGGTTATCCAACGTTTCCAACGGCACGCCCGCTAACCTCCGGCCATACCTCAACCGCACCTATCTCATAATGCTCATGCGCAACGGCATGCAATCCGCCATCGTGGATGTTTTTGACACTGAACTGGTCAAGATAGCCCGCGGCGAAAAGCCGGAGCTGGTCAGCCTGGTACACCGCATGATGGACGGCGAGCAGGTTGATATTACTAGGCTGAGTCCCGAAGAAGCTAAATACGCCCGCACTGTCCGCGTGCTTACCGGAGCTTCGCTTTATTCCCATTCCTGGCTGGAAGTGTAACGTTATGTCATTCTGACGAGCGCGGCAACGAAGAATCCGTCAAATTGATACGGAATCTTCACTTCGTTCAAAATGACAATTGAATACCGGATAGAAGAGAAACGACACAATTTCCCAAATCGGCGATTTGCCGCTATAATATAAAAGACATACGAAAGAGGGGGCGGTGCCCCCTCTTAAAATGAACATATGGAAAGCAAACAGGTAACATTACCCAACCCGGAAACGGAAGAATACGGCGACCGGCTGGCTTATCATCTCGCCAGAGAGAAGCTTACCGGCAGCAAAGATATCGCTCAACAATGCCTTAAAGCCGGCGCGCAATATCTGGCGCGAGAAGAGGCTATTGCACTTGAATTCCTCGGTCAACCATACCGTATTGCCCTATCGTCCGGAGAAGTATCGCGCGTCGACAACGCGGAAATCCCCCTGCGGGAAAAGATACTCCTTTTGCACTATTTTCTGCAGGCGAAAGGTACGCCGCTTTCCGGCAGCATGGTAACTTACAAGGAGCTTAAAGAAGGCATCAACTACTTCCCGGTGTTCAGCAAGCGTGCCATCAAGCCGCTCGTTAACTACTTCGGCAATGACCCTGCACTCCTGCTGGAAACCGCACCAAAGCTAAACGGGCGCAAGGCAGACTATGGAGATGCGGCGATAACTATCTCTGCATTTCCCGGAGTGCCGGTTACGCTTGTATTATGGCGCGGCGATGATGAATTCCCTTCGGAAGGCAGTATACTCTTTGATAGCACCGTCAATGATTATCTGACTAATGATGATATTCATGCTTTATGTGAAGTAATTATCTGGAAGCTGGTCAGACTGTTAAAAGACAGGAGGTGATTTCTCTGACTCCCACTGAAATTCAGGAAAAATTGAAGCCGATTCTGGCGCGCCACATCGGCAAGAAAGACGAACTTATCCCTATCCTCCAGGAGACCCAAGACGAACTGCGCTATCTGCCCGAAGACGCCATGCGCGAAATCGCCCGGTTCCTTAAAATCTCCGTGGCGACCGTCTACGGCGTGAGCACGTTCTATCACCTGTTCAAGCTCAAGCCATCGGGTAAGAAGATTATCCGCGTCTGCCGCGGTACCGCCTGCCATGTTCGCGGCTCGCCGCGCATCGTGGATGAGGTATCCAAAGTGCTGAACGTGAAACCGGGAGAGACCACCCCTGACATGGAGTACACTCTCGAGACCATCGCCTGCTTCGGTTCCTGCGCCCTGGCGCCGGTCATGGTTGTTGATAAGACGGTCTACGGGCGTGTGACCCCCGGCAAGATTAAGGAAATCCTGGCCCGTCCTGCCAAGCAAGAGGTGCATAAGTGAATTTTACCGATTTAAAAGAAAAGGCAACCGCCGAATGGACGTCGCTGGAGCAAAGCCGTCAGCCCCGCATCATCGTCGGTACGGGCACCTGCGGACGCGCCGCGGGCGCTTTTGCCGTTGTTGATGCCATCAAAACTGCTCTGGCCGCTCACAATGTCCAGGCGGACATCATGAACGTAGGCTGCATCGGACTGTGCTATGCGGAACCCCTCGTTGAAATCGCCAAGCCCGGTAAGCCCCATATCATGTACGGCAACGTTACGCCGGCTTCCGCCGCGCAGCTGATCGAAGACTACCTGGTCAAAGATATGCCGCACCCGGAAATGGCGCTGGGCACCATCGGGGAAGGCAGCATCGAGGGTATCCCCAAATTCTGGGAGCTGCCCATGCTCAAGCCGCAGGTCAGAATCATCCTGCGCGACTGCGGCATCATCGACCCGCAGAACCTGAACCATTATATCGCCCGCGATGGCTACAGCGGGCTGGTCAAAGCCCTCAAGATGAAACCGGAAGAGGTCATCGCCGAGGTGAAGAAGTCCGGACTACGCGGGCGAGGCGGCGCCGGTTTCCCGGCGGCGACCAAGTGGGAGCTTTGCCGCAAGGAAAAAGACCCCACGAAATACATCATCTGCAACGCCGATGAAGGCGACCCGGGCGCATTCATGAACCGCATGCTCGTCGAAGGCGACCCGCATTCCGTGCTGGAAGGCATGATTATCGGGGCTTACGCGATGGGCGCCACCCGCGGTTTCATCTACTGCCGCGCCGAAAAGCCGCTCGCCATCGAGCGCTTCAAGTTCGCCCTGAAACAGGTTCAAGAGGCGGGATTCCTCGGCAAGAACATTCTCGGCTCCGGTTTCGATTTTGACATTGAGTTACGCGAAGGCGCCGGCGCTTTCGTCTGCGGCGAAGAGACCGCCCTGATGGCTTCCATCGAAGGCAAGCGCGGCATGCCCAATCCCCGCCCGCCCTTTCCGGCACAGTCCGGTCTCTGGGGCAAGCCGACGAACATCAACAACGTGGAAACCTGGGCGAATGTCTCGGCAATATTGCAGCACAGTGCCGAATGGTACACCCAGTACGGCACCGAGAAGAGCAAGGGCACCAAGACCTTCGCCCTCGCCGGCAAGATTAACCGCACCGGACTCATTGAGGTGCCGATGGGCATTACCCTGCGCGAAATCGTCTTCGGCATCGGCGGCGGTATTCTCAACGATAAAGGCTTCAAAGCCATCCAGTGCGGCGGACCCTCCGGAGGCTGCCTGCCGACCAGCCAGCTCGACCTGACCGTGGACTACGATTCTCTCCAGCAGGCGGGCGCTATTATCGGTTCCGGCGGCATGATTGTCATGGACGAAGATAACTGCATGGTGGATGTTGCCCGCTATTTCATGTCTTTCATCCAGTCCGAGTCCTGCGGCAAGTGCGTGCCCTGCCGCGTGGGCACGAAGCACATGCTGGATATTCTCACCAAAATGACCCAGGGCAAAGGCACTCCCGAAGATGTCAACACCCTCAACGAACTGGCTCAGTCTGTGAAACAGGGCGCGCTGTGCGGCTTAGGTCAAACGGCGCCGAACCCGGTGCTGACCACCTACCGCTACTTCGCCGATGAATATGAAGCCCATACCAAGAACAAGGTCTGTCCGGCGCTGGCCTGCAAAGAGATGACCACCTACTACATCCTGCCGGAAAAGTGCCAGGGCTGCGGCATCTGCCTGCGGGCCTGCCCGTCCGAGGCAATCAAGGGCGGCAAGCGCATGATACATGTCATCGACCAGGATAAATGCGTCAAATGCGGCACCTGCCTTGAGGTATGCCCCCCGAAGTTCACCGCGGTGAAGAAAGTCTCCGGCGAAAAAATCGAAGTCCCTAAAGAACCAGTGCCGGTAATCGCAGGCAAACCGGGCGCTGGCGAAACAAAGTAAGGCAATAATAGAGTATCAGGCAGCACAGGTTCTTAGTTCCGACCTGTGCTGTTTTGATTATCCGGGAGTATCTCCTTTTGGGGAGGACGGCCATCGGTAAGGTTAAAATAACCAGCGCGTTCCCCGGTGTGCTTGTCCTCTTTCTGCTGGCGCATTTTACGCACCACCTGGTAACGGCATTACCGGCACCGCTGATGCCGCTCATCCGCGCAGAATTCAACCTGAACTATGCCCAGGCGGGGGTCCTGCTTTCCGCATTCCAGCTGACTTACGGCATCAGCCAGCTGCCCGCTGGCTGGATTGCCGACCGCATCGGGGCGCGGCTGTCACTGACCTTCGGCATCAGCGGGGTCGCCCTGGCCGGTTTCGCCATCGGGCTTTCCCATACTTACGTCCTGATGCTTGTCTTTTTAATGCTGATGGGGCTGCTGGGCGGCGGCTATCACCCCTCTTCCCCGACATTAATCACCGCCTCCGTCGAGCCGCGGAACCGCGGCCGGGCGCTCGGCTTTCATTCCATCGGAGGCAGCGCCAGCTTCTTTATTGCCCCCCTCACTGCGGCGGCAATCAGCGCGGCATGGGGCTGGCGCGCTCCTTTTATCGCCATGTCGGTTCCGACCATCATCTACGGCATCATTTTTTACCTGCTGCTGCAGCGCCTTGTTAAACCGCCTGCCGTTTCACCAGCAGCGACCGCCCATAATATTGCGCCGGTCACCGCAAGAGGCAAGGGTCCATTGGTAGCGTTTATGACAGTTAATGCCGTTTCCCACGCCGTAATGCTCGCAGTAATCTCATTCATCCCGCTGTTCGCGGTAGACCGCTTCGGTATTGCGAAAGAAGCTGCCGGCACTTTTCTTTCCCTGTACTACGGTGCAGGGCTGTGGGCTTCACTGCTCGGCGGATATCTTGCCGACCGTTTCGGCACGGTGCCGGTATTCCTGACCGTCTGTTTCTTAACCATTCCTGCCGTATATTTACTGGGGGTTGCCCCCGGCGTCGTCATTCTCGGCGTCATTACCTTTACCCTGGGCATACTCGCTTATATCAACATGCCCGTCTCTGAAGCATACCTGGTCAGCCATACCGTGGAAAACCGGCGCTCTTCAATACTGGGCCTTATGTATTTTTGCAACATTGAAGGCGTGATGGTGGTTACTCTCGCCATGGGCTATCTGATTGAAAAGATTGGCTTTAATATGAGCATTGCTATCGCGGCGGGAGTGGTATTGATTACCACCGTAACCTGTTCCATATGGCTGAGAAATCACCGCTAACAGATAATAATAATCGACATCCCCGACGGGAATCGCGGGGAGGTGAAAAAATGCGGCGCACATAGACGTTGTGGAAAGCTTATACTATTT
>JAQTQH010000052.1 GCA_028712355.1 Dehalococcoidales bacterium | reverse complement strand
GACTATCAGGTTAGACTAACCCGCCGTAAATCGGTAAAGAAGGGTAAACCCGTTATAGATGCTACCCTGATACCTGTAAAGCCTAGTGTGGAGAGTGCCTAATGAGGGTCAACGATTGTACTTTGCCGGAAACCTGTTTCAGCATCTGACTTAAGTCCTGGCGGCTGGTCAGGGCAGCGGCGGTCTCCAGAAATTCCGCCGGTGAACTGCTCGAGGCGCGTAATTGCTTTAACTCTGCGCCTATCGGGTCGATGGAGGTAGGCTCGTCAGCATAAGTCCCGTGGAAAGCGAAGTATGCCTGATTGAGCTTACGGATGTAATAGCCATTATCTTCCAGGTACTGGCGTTTCTCTTCCATGTACTGCTCAGCTTCTTCAATTTCACCCTGCGCCAGGTAAGCGTCCACATTCATCCTGATTTCCCGCATCGCCTGGTTAAAATCGAACCCCGTATTTGTCTTGGATTGGCTACTGTACTGAATATGCGGCGCGTAGTATTTGCGGTACAGGATTTCACTGATTTCATCACTGACAATCCCTGCGACGGTCTCGTTCATGGTGGCGATTTCATAGTTCGGGCGGATACCGCTCAGGTCCAAGAGATAGCGGAAACCCAGCGGCTTAAATGCCAGATACTGGTGCAGCCACTCTTCTATAATAGTGTCGATAGTGAACTTTAGCCCGGCACGGTTAGTGACAAAGCTGGGGTAAACAGCGAAGCCGCCCAGTTCCTCCACCAGAGAAGAGACACCCAGCGCATCGGTACTCGCTTCAATAGTTTCCTTATCTTCCGCGCTGAGAACCTGCTTAAGCAAAACTTCATCAAGACTTTCTATTTTCTCTCTCGGCGATATAATCAGCAGGTGGGGCGGACTATCAAGCTTGAAATTGACCGGCGGAAAGCCCGCGCTCAGTTTAAGAACATGATACAGCGGGTTAAAAATGCCCAGTTCGGACAGGGTCTCTCGAACCTGCTTTCCCAGCAATTTCTCGATCGCCACGGTTTTTGCGGCGGTCTGGTGCTTGAGGGTATCTAGTTCGGTATTGAGGGATTCATGAGAAGTATTAACTGATTTTTTACCGGAATTCAGTTCGATGGCAGACTCGAGGCTTCTCATTCTTTCAATAGCATCAAAATACGAGATAACATCATTGATATTGATTTCAAAGTCTTTTTGCCCGATAGACGCTTTACAGATATCAAATTCCCATTTCAGCAGGTTGAATGTGTATGGTTGCGTGATTTCTCGCAGGCTCCGGTCTAAGCTCTGCCCCGGAGCGCACGCTGCTGGCATGGTGACGAGCAAGACGAGCAAAACGATAAGTTTGGTACTGATGCGTTTGAGCATTATTTGTGCCTGAAAAGTGATATCTCCTCTACTTCAATGTTATAATAACGAATTGGGGAAGTAAAACAGAGATGAAAGACTACTATCAGATACTCGGGTTACCCGAGAATTGCAGCCAGGCGGATATCAAGAAAGAGTTCCGTAAGCTCGCTTTTAAATACCATCCGGATACCAATTGCGGCGATAAGCAGGCGGAGCAAAAGTTCAAGGAAGTGTACGAAGCCTACGGCGTGCTCGGTGATGAGGAGAAGCGGCGCCAGTATGACCGTGCCCGCCGGAGCCCATTTGCCCATGCTGGTTTTAATCCCGGTTTTAATTATTCTCAGCAGGATATTTTCCGTAATTCTTTCTCTAACCGCACCATGTTTGACGAGATAAGCAGGATGTTTGCTCAGGGGGGACTGCGCTTCGACCCCGAGTTTTTAAACCGGGTATTCACTTCGGGCAATAGCACTGTTTTCCACTTTTATACCGCTCCGGGCGGTTATGGTGAATTTTACCAGACCGGTACAAACCAGTCATCGCGTCCACAGGAGCAGGCACCGGTTCAGAAGCAGGGACCAATCGACCGGTGGCTTTCGAAAACCGCCGCCAAATTAGGTAAATTTGTCTTGAGTTCCCTCTTTGGATTGCAGAATGCGGCGAAGACGCTCGACCATTATACGGATTTTGAGGTCTCTGCCGCAGAAGCAGCGGCAGGCGGCGAAAGAGAACTGGTCTACAGCCGCGACGGGGAGCTGAAAAAGTTCCTGGTCAAGGTGCCGGCAGGCATCACAGCAGGCACAAAGATACGATTAAGGGGCATGGGCAAGATCCGCCAGGGCAGAGCCGGCGACCTGTACCTGAAAGTGGTAATCAAGGACTAGTTTCTTGAATTGAATCCACTCACCCTGAGACTGGCGAAAGGTCAAAGGAGCGGGCTTCTAGCTTTTACTCCATCCTCACGGCAACCTTCGCCAGTTCCCAGGCGTACTCATAGATGTGCAGACCTTTGCTCATGGCGAGGATTTCACCATCCGCCACGCCGATCTCGCTGGACATGTACTCTTTGAGCAGTTGTATTGCCGCCAGGTTGGAGGGAAAGCCCGCCCATAAGTCCCACGAGCGGAAGTACACCACGAAATTGAGCTTACCATCACGGATGCGGGTATCAATCATGCGCAGGCAGGGCGGATCGGTCAGGTAGATAGACTGGGCGTCGCCTACTGCCATGAATGCCTGGTTGGTGTTGTAGCCGTCCTCCTTGTACATGCGGATAACCTCGGCAATTTGCCTCTCAAGATACTGGCCATAGGTATACTGCTCGCCCTCACGCCTGTGCGCCGTCATAAGATAGGGTAAATATTCCTCAATATAAGCCATCGTGCTCGGCGGCGGTACACCCTGTGGTACCTCTGGCACCAGCGGACGGGTGCCCGGGTATTTAACCAATACCTGGGCGAAATCCAGTTCCCTGCGGCGCTGCCCGGCATAACTGCCGCGCTCAATTCTATATTCGCAGCCTTCGGTAAGCACTTTCCTGATACAGAGGAACCAGGCTTCGGAAAGGTCGCGGGCTTCAACATGAGTAATTTTCATTTTCAACCCCTTACAACGCGCGGAGATATTCGGGCTTCAGTCGGGAAACATCTTTACGATTGATAACATCATCGAGCAGTTTCAGTACCGCTTCTTTTTGCCTAGGCAAATGCACTTTAATCGGCAAATAGTTCGAGGCATGGTTAGCGGTAAAAAAGCAATCGGTAAAAGCGGAATTCTCAATAATAGTGTTCAGTTCGACCAGCGTTTGTAGCGGTGATATCGGGGAGAATTTCACTTCCTGCCATTCCTGGTAAAGCGGCGTCCCCGGTACAAGCGTCAACACCAGAGTAGCGGCAAATTCGGGATCGATTTTGGTAAGAATTTTGCCGGTTGCAACGGCATGTTGCATACTTTTCTCCACCCCCGCCAAGCCCAGTATCACCATGGCGGATACAGTGATGCCCGCCTCTTTCAGCTTGCGCCCCGCTTCAATTATTTCCGCGCTGGTGGCGCCTTTTTTTACCTTCTCAAGCAGTGTGTCGTCACCGGTCTCTACGCCAAGATAGGCTATTTTAAGTCCCAGCTCCCGCAGTTCTTTAAGCTCAGCGGCGCTCTTGAGCAGTACCGACCGCGGCGAGGCATAAGTACCCGAGCGTTCCAATCGTGGAAAGCTGCGGTTGAGCTCCTTTAATATTTCCAGGAGCATCGCCTGCGGGGCAATTAAGGCATCACCGTTCTCTAAGAATACCCGCCGCACGCTCCAGCTATAATTACGAGCGATTTGCTGGATATCCTTGATTACATCCGCAGTATGCCTGATGCGGAACTTGATGCCCATATAGGCATCGCAGAAGGTACAGGTATTGTGGGAACAACCGATTGTCACCGGCAAGAGCAGGCTGTCCGCCTCGCTGGGCGGCCGGATGACTACCATATCATACATGTTCATCAAGAATTCATCTTTCGAAAGAGGGTAAAAAAGCGGTCCTGGTATTCTTCAAACAAGTCCCAGCGCTCCAGTTCATGCTCCAGTTCGCTGGGATTACGCTCGCCGCGGGCGACCTGCTGAAAAAGCTCTTCGATTCTCAGGCGGGCATCGGCGGGAACACCGCGGGAGTCCATCTTCAAAAGCCCCCGGGCATTCATCTGCATCAGATTATCCCGCAGGGAATAGCGGGTCAATTCGAAAATGAATTTCATCAGCGAGACGTCCCAGAGTTCGTCTTCTCCTTTGATAATAGAAGTCAGCGGGTTCCCTTTGCGGTCAATCTCTTCATTTAAACGGTTGACCACAGTAATCCAGCTATCGCTGACGATAGAAAGCTCATGCGGTTCGTTCTTGTAAGTATAAAATAGCCCGGGCGTGTTGGGACCGTGGAGATGAAGCAGCATATCGAAATACCGGCGGGCGTCGCTGCTGAAGCCTTCCAGGCGGGAAAGATAGTATGGCGTCACAATCTGTGGCTTTTGCGCAATGACTTTACCTTCGCGGATGACTGTTTCAGGGGTGTCCTTCACAATTTCCTTGTAAACCGGTTCGGTCACCAGGTAATAGTTAATGCTGGTCACACCGAAGGTTGCCAGGCTTTGCCGTGGCGGTCGCAGGACCTTCGTATATTCTGCGGCGTGAGCAATTCTTTCCTCGTCCGTTCCCATGGTCGGTTACCTTGCGGTCAATAGCTCCTGTTTATATTCTTCCAGCAGCTTGACGTACTGTGAGTCAAGCTGGCTCTGTAATTTAAGCCATTCCTCCTGAAATTGAGGCTGCCGTTCCACATCAATTTTCATGCTTGCCGGGAGCCCCTGCTGCTGCATCGCCTGGCGTACTTTAGCCGTAAACTCTGACTTCAGTTGTTCGTAAGCTTGCCGTTTCTGCTGGGCACCTTGCTGAACGTAATGTTCAAAAATACGTCTTATCTTACTCAAGGTGTTTTCCATAACCACTTTTTCAGTGATGATTTCTTTCAAGCCTTCCATGGCTTTTTTGTTATTCTTCTTGGCAAAATCATTACGGGGTAGATTGATGTTGCGCACTAGAATACCCCGGGCGCCGCGTATGACGTACTGACGGGCAGCATCTTCATACTGATTCAGTTCGGAGGCGATATTAACATCTTCTTTCAAATAGCGTGCCGCCAGTTTTTCACCCTCGGGGAGATATTTCCATTCGAGACGCTCTTCTTCGGTAGCTTCACCGAGCTCCGCCAGTTTCGCCATGGCAATTTCCCGGGCGCTCTTGATGTCGGTCATGGTCAGCCTCCACTTTAGCTACATGTTTCTGATATTTATATTATATACTATTTTAAGCAATGCTAGTCTATTTCCTGATTTTGCCCCCGTTTGATATGCAGGTAGATATAAATCCCCACCAGCATCAGACCAATCACAATGAGAGCCGGGTCAAAGGGGCGCATGACTTCACGGATAGCTTCCCAGTGTTCCCCGAGCTGATAGCCTCCGTAGGTCAGCGCGGCGCTCCAGATGAATGATCCGGCGAAGGTATAGACGCAAAATTTGATAAAGTCCATGCGAGCGATACCGGCGGGTAAACTGATGAAGGTGCGTACTACCGGCAGTAATCTCGAAGCGAAGACCGACCAGCCGCCACTTTTCGCGAACCAACGGTCCGCACGCTCCAGGTCACTGTGGTGGACCAGGATATATTTCCCGTATTTATAGAGCAGGGGACGCCCGCCCCACATCCCGACCTCATAGGCGACTATTGAGCCAATAGTATTGCCCAGAGCGCCGTAAACACCTGCCAGTAGGATGTAAGCCAGGGGCAAAGATTGATTTTTAATCAGCATCCAGCCGGCAAACGGCATGATAAGTTCGCTGGGGACGGGGATGCAGGCACTTTCTATCGCCATCAGCACGATGACGCCGGGCCATTGCATCAGTTCATAGGTGCTGGCGATGAATTGCAGGACGGCTTGCTCTATAGCGTACACTCGTGAGTCTAACAAATCGTAGTTACCAGCGTCAAGAAACTTGACATAAGTATTTTGTAAGTTGACAGGCTTAATCTACATTGTTACTATTTTAAATAGCAATTGCTGATTGCAATTGTGAATTATGACCAGAATACTCGATAAGATTAACAGCCCCTCCGATGTCAAAGAACTGACCGCTCCGGAATTGAAGCAGTTGGCGGAGGAACTGCGCCAGGAAATGATAGCTACGGTCTCCGCTAATGGCGGCCATCTGGCATCCAACCTCGGGGTGGTAGAGCTGACTATCGCGTTGCACCGTATCTTTGACAGTCCCAAAGATAAGCTGGTCTGGGACGTGGGGCACCAGAGCTACGTTCATAAATTGCTGACCGGACGGCGGGAGCGCTTCAATACTTTACGGCAATTCGGTGGTATCTCCGGTTTCACCTCCCGCAACGAAAGCGCCCATGACCCGTTCGGTGCCGGTCATGCCAGTACTTCAATTTCCGCCGCACTGGGTATGGCGGTTGCCCGTGACCTTGCCGGCGACCATTACCAGGTCGTTTCTATAATCGGTGATGGTGCGATCATGGCAGGTATGGCGTTCGAGGCATTGAACCATGCCGGTCACCTGGGCACAAAAATAATCGTCATCCTGAATGCCAACGGCATGTCCATTTCCCCGACCGTTGGCGCCTTCTCCAAATTACTCAGTAAGGTGCGCTTCGACCCGCGCTATTCGGAAGCCAAGGAAGTGAGCAAGCACATCATTACGCCTTTACCTTTGGGCAAGCAGGTGTGGGATTTCAGCCAGAAGGCAATTGACAGGGTTAAGGGGCTGGTGTTACCCACTATGCTCTGGGAAGAACTTGGTTTTGCCTACATCGGCCCGGTAGATGGTCACAACTTGCACGACCTTGAAACGGCACTGGCACAAGCGCGGGATTATCCTCTCAAACCTACTTTCGTTCACGTGATTACGACTAAGGGAAAGGGCTACGCTCCTGCCGAGAGTAACGCGGTTTATTTTCACGGCGTACCGGCACATTGTGCTACTGGCAATGGCGTGCCGACTTACAGCCAGATATTTGCCCGTACGATGCTGCACATGGCGCGGGAAAATCCGAAAATGGTAGTTATCACCCCGGCAATGCCAGAAGGTAATTCGCTCACTGAGTTGCAATCAGAGTTCCCTCAGCGGGTATTCGATGTCGGCATCTGTGAGCCCCATGCCGTCACCTTCGCCGCCGGCATGGCCACCCAGGATTTCCTGCCGGTGGTGGCGATTTATTCTACCTTTCTGCAGCGCTCCTTCGACCAGATTATCCACGATGTTTGCCTGCAAAACTTACCGGTGGTCTTCGCCATCGACCGGGGCGGTATAGTGGGGGATGATGGGAAGACTCACCAGGGTATTTTCGATTTTTCCTACCTAAACCTGATTCCCAATCTGGTGGTAGCGGCGCCCAAGGATGAAAATGAACTGCAGCACCTGCTCTATACCGCAGTCAAGTCCGGAAAACCGATGGCGGTGCGCTATCCGCGCGGCTGCGGATTGGGCGTAACGCTGGATGAGGAATTACGTGAAATCCCTCTGGGAAAAGGCGAGCTTCTGAAAGATGGCGATGATGTGGCTATCCTGGCAATCGGCGCTACTGTGGCGCCGGCGCTGGCCGCGGCGGAAGAACTGGCAGGAGTAGGGATTAACGCCAGCGTGGCGAATGCGCGTTTTGCCAAGCCTCTGGATGCGGAACTGATTACGAAACTGGCAAAGCGGGTCAAGCGCATTGTTACCGTTGAAGAAAACACCTTGCATGGAGGCTTCGGTAGTGCCGTCATCAGCCTGTTACACAGGGAAAATATCGTCGGTACTCAGGTGATGAGCCTCGGTATCCCTGATGAATTCGTGGAACAGGGAACCCAGGAAATTCTCCGTGCCAAGTATCGCCTGGATTCTTGCGGAATCACGCAGCAGGTGATGAGTCTATTCCCTGAACACGGAATCCACGCGGCAAAACAAAACACCGCAATCATTCCAGCTTGAACGACCTGTTGTCAATAGCAGAGCAGGGGAGTAAAATACAGGAAACCGGCTGCACCGGAGGAAAACATGAACAAGCTTACCGTAAAAGAGATTGACATAAAACATAAGAAAGTATTGGTCAGAGTTGACTTCAACGTGAATTTTGATGAAATAACCGGCGGAATTTCTGATGATAACCGTATTCGCGCGGCAGTGCCCACCATAAATTATCTTATTGGACATGGTGCTAAAGTAATTCTTATTTCCCATCTGGGTCGGCCCAAGGGCAAGGTAGTGGAAAGCATGAGAATGGCACCGGTTGCCCGCCGTCTTGCCGAAATACTGAAAAAGCCGGTTGCCACGGCAACCGATTGTATCGGTCCCGAGGTGGAAAAACAGGTCGCCGGAATGAAGGATGGTGAAATCATCCTGCTGGAAAACGTGCGTTTTCATAATGAAGAGGAAGCCGGGGACAAAGCCTTCGCCCAGAAGCTGGCGAAACTCGGTGATGTTTTTGTAAATGATGCCTTCGGCACCTGCCACCGCGCCCATGCTTCGGTCTCGGTGATTGCGGAATTCCTTCCTGCGGTCGCCGGATTTCTCGTCGAGAAAGAGATTGAAACGCTGGGCGGCATCCTGGAAAAGCCGTCCCATCCCTTTACCGCACTGCTGGGCGGTGCTAAAGTGAGTGATAAGGTCGGCATGCTGCACAACATCATGGCCAAGGTGGACTGCCTGCTCATCGGCGGCGGTATGGCAGCGACTTTTCTCAAGGCTAAATCGGTCAATATCGGCGCTTCGCTGGTCGAAACAGAGCGTTTGGAGACCGCTGCGAAGCTGATGGAGAAAGCCGCCAAAAATAAGGTGCGCTTGCTCCTGCCGGTTGATGCGGTAGTAGCGGAAGAAATCAGTGCCACCGCTAAAGCGGAGACAGTTTCAATTGATAAGATTCCCGCGAACAAAAAGATTCTGGACATCGGTCCCGGAACCATAGCGGCTTTCGGACAGGAAATCCAGCGCAGCAAGACGGTCTTTTGGAACGGCCCGATGGGCGTCAACGAAATCGCGCAGTTTGCCGAGGGCACAAGAGCCTTAGCGAAGCTTTTGGCTGCCTGCAAGGCGAACTCTATCATCGGCGGCGGCTCCACCGCCGAGGTAATCGGAGATCTGGGCTTGAGCAATAAGGTAACCTTCGTTTCCACCGGCGGCGGCGCTTCACTGGAATTCCTCGGCGGCGAACCGATGCCCGGGATAAAAGCATTACTAGATAAGAGCGCAAAATAGTTGTAAAGAGGTGAGTTAACATAACCAGTTACATTGATTTAATCAAGGATATCGCGCAACCTTCGCCGACTAAGATTGTCCTGCTCGTGATTGACGGACTGGGCGGAATTCCGGACAGCCAGACCGGTAAGACCGAACTGGAGACGGCACGTCATACTGTTCTTGATGATCTGGCGACCAAAGGCATCTGCGGTCTGGTCGACCCGGTAGCACCGGGGATTACCCCGGGCAGCGCCCCGGGCCACCTGGCTTTATTCGGCTATGACCCGATCGATTGCATCATCGGGCGCGGCATTTTGGAAGCAGTAGGTATCGGTTTTCCCTTACAGCCGGGAGATGTCGCCGCGCGGGGCAACTTCTGCACCATAGACGAAAGAGGACTGGTCACCGACCGCCGCGCCGGACGCATTCCCACCGATAAATGTGTCGAGCTTACCAAGCTGCTTGATGAACGCAATATTGAAGGCGTGAAAGTCCTGGTACGCCCGGTCAAGGAACACCGCCTGGTCGCGGTTTTTCGTGGTGAAGGACTGGACGCGGAAGCCGGCGATTCCGATCCTCAGCAGACCGGCGTTGCCCCCAAACCGGTTATGGCGTTGAACCCCCGTGCGGAGAAGCTTGCTAAGATTGCCAATATATTTTTAATGCAGGCAAAGCTACTCCTGGCCGACTATCACCTCGCCAACATGGTGCTGCTGCGCGGCTTTTCCAAGCACCCTCATTTACCAAGCATGGGCGAAATCTACAAGCTGAAGCCGGCGGCGATTGCCCTTTATCCCATGTACCGTGGACTCGCCAGCCTCGCCGGGATGGAAATCCTGGAGACCGGGGTCAACATCGAAGATGAATTTGTCACGCTGGAAAAAAATTTCAACAAATACGATTTCTTTTTTATTCACATAAAGGGGACGGACGCCGCCGGCGAGGACGGTGATTTTGCCCGCAAGGTGCGCGTCATTGAACAGATCGACCGTGCCTTGCCTAAACTCATCAAGCTCAAACCCGATGTCATCGTGATTACCGGCGATCATTCTACTCCCGCTTTGCTCGGCGGACATAGCTGGCACCCGGTACCGATGCTGCTTTATTCTAAATGGTGCCGCACTGACCGCGTCATTCGTTTTGGGGAGACGGACTGTATCCACGGCGGACTGGGGCGCATTTCCGCGACCAGTATCATGCCGCTGGCAATGGCGAATG
>JAQTQH010000005.1 GCA_028712355.1 Dehalococcoidales bacterium | reverse complement strand
ACTGTTGACAGTATCATTCCATTGGCAAAACCTACAATAATATCAGGTAGTCTATCCTTAAAAATAATCATGCCTTTCCTCCTTACTTAATAGAGTGCCTAAATCGGGGGAACGATTGTACTTTGCCAGGTTTCCGGGGTATTGACAAATCATTTTAGAAGTGGTAATTAGTAAGCAGAAGCCCTCGGTACCAACAGAATACTGGTTGAGGAGGTGCAGAATGTGGCTTCTGGTATTTTTCGGAGTCCGGCAGGTGGACAGTTGATGCCTTGCCGTGTGGGCAAGGCAGGCGGAACCCGGACCTGACTCAGTACTGAAAAGAGGTCTGACTGATTCAAGACCTGATTTGGTGATGAACACCGAGAGTGAGTTAAGTCCCGGGAAATAAACCTTGTTAGTGGGAGTTGCGAAAGTAACTCCCACTTTTTATTGGTCGTCGCTGCCTTTGTCCAACGCGGTCTTGCCCATGAGCAGATGGTAAAATCGGGCAACATCATCGTCGTAGATTTTTTTCTCGGCTTCCTGAAAAGGCATCGCCAGCGCGTCTTTGTAGATTTTTTCGAAATTAGGGAGTAACTTTACGAGGCTGAAGTTATCCGATTCGGAATCCTCTTCCTGAGCGAACAAAGGTGCTACCACCTGCAGGCTGAATAATAGCAGGCAGCAGACCAGAACGCCGGTAAGAAAACCAAAAGCCATTTTCAATGCCGGAGCCTCCGCGCCGTTCGTTTGATTGAGTACATCCTATTGTCATTCTGACACTGAATCGTTAAAGCAGTAATAAAGAGCATAAATATTTCATAAAGATATGATTAACTTATTATAAAGAAATGACCTTGGTCAGGGGTTAGAAAGTACTGGTATTTCTTGACACCACGAGTAATTCATACCTAGAATAGCAAGGGTAAGTTATTCTAAAGCATATTTTTTTGAATAGTCTACATGGAGGCATGATGCGTCAAAATAAACAGGTGGTGCCGGCTATCCTTACCGATAATCCTCAAACTCTGGAAGCTCTGGTGCGCCAGACGGAAAGTTTTACCCATTATGCCCAGTTCGATATTATGGATGGTAAATTCGTCCCCTCGCGAAGCATCGTCTGGCAGGATATACAGCGCCTCTCTCCCGGATTGGACTGGGAAGTTCACCTTATGGTCGCGCAGCCGGAAGACTGTTTTGAAGGCTTCCGTAAAGCGGGCGCAAGAAAGATTGTCTTTCATTACGAAGCAACACCGTCGCCGCAAAAACTCGTCAGGGAAATCCGTGAAATAGGTCTGCAGGCGGGTATCGCCCTGAATCCGGAAACACCAATCTCTGCTGTGATGCCGCTGGTCCCCGAAGTGGACAGCGTGCTATTCCTTTCGGTCAATCCCGGCTTTTACGGCGCTAAATTTATCCCTGAGGTACTGGACAAAATCCGAAAATTCCGGGAGGCTCAGCCGGGCTGTGAGACGGGCATCGATGGAGGCATCAAAGAAGGAAATATCGCGGATATTGCGCGGAGCGGTGTGGATGTGATCTACGTGGGCAGCGCGATTTTTCTGCAACCCGACCCTGCCGCTAGCTTCCGACGTCTGGTCGAGCTGGCAAATAAACCCGGCTAGCTCTGCGAGGGCTCCTCGCTCCAGTGCTGCATAATTTCTTTAAGTCGCTGGGCTAATCGGGGATTACTGCGCAGGCGCTCAATGAAGATGGGACAAGCTTCCAGCAGCGAGTTCTGCGCCGCCGTCGCCATGCTGGCAAGCAGATTCTGCATCCCCAAGTCAACCTGCTGTGGCGGGATACTGGCACTCGGTACGCCAGACTCCATCTGGCGGCGGATATCCTCCGCGGTGAATTTCATCGGGGTAGCGCAGCTTTTATACCAGGGACACTCCTTGCACTGGACTATCCCGTAAGCTTCATTGAGAATATCTCCCATGAACTCCCCTTCTCTACTGAGTAATCCGCGCCAAGCCGCTTTCGATTTCCTGCTTGCTGGCAAAGGCACCAATCTTGATACTCTTGATTATACCATTTTTATCAATGAAAAACGTGGTGGGCAGATACTGGATGCGGTAATCATTACTTACTTTGTGCGTTATATCCTGATAAACCGGCAAAAAAAGCCCGTTTTCCTTTACGTATTGAGCGATGGTCTCCTCCGGTTCCCCGCTGCTGATTGCCATGATGACCAGTCCGCGGTCAGACCATTGTTTATCCCGGTAGATTTCATCGAGAAAAGGCATCTCGGCGCGGCAGGGAGGGCACCATGTCGCCCAGAAATTTAGCAAAATCGGATGCCCGCGCATCTGACTGAAAGTTACCGCCTTGCCATCTAGGCCGCGCACAGTAAAGTCCGCGGCGGTATTGCTGTCCGCACTATTATTTGAAGAGCAACCGGTAATACCTACCAGAGCAGCAATTATCAATATCCATAAGACTAACCGTTTTATCATCTTCCTCCTCACAAAGCCCTCGTCATTTTATGATGTCAGCGCAGAAAACCAGCTGATTCTGCCGGTCAGCACTATTATTCCCACGATAATCAGCAGCAGGCTTGCTCCCACCTGGATGGCCGGCGAGTATCGCTGCAGTTTTTTCAATAGCGGCGCAACGGAATCAAAGGCAATACCGATGATCAGAAATGGTAGCCCCAGCCCCAGGGAATATATCGCCAGCAGGTAAGCGCCCTGCCAGGCAGTCGCTCTGACCGAGGCAAGGGTGAGGATTCCCCCCAGTATCGGCCCCACACAGGCAGTCCAACCCAGGGAGAAAACCGCCCCGATGAGAAAGGAGCGCAGGTAGCCCGTCCGTTTGTTAGGAGAAGACGCCAGGCGCTTTTCAAAATTAAGTCGCGGTATCTTGAGCGCCGCCAGCATGAACAACCCGAAGGCGATTAACAGCGAACCGGCAATCCGGCTCAGCAGCACCGGATTGACGCTGACGGCATATCCCGTAATACCGGCAATTGCTCCCAGCATCGTGAATATCAGCGTAAAACCCGCTATGAAGCTGATCGAATGGAAGAACAAAGTAAGTCGGCTTTTTGTCGTATTAGCGCTAATTGCCTCGGCGCCAGCCAAACTGGCAAGATATACCGGCACCAGAGGCAGCACGCACGGCGAAAGGAAAGACAGCAACCCACCGCTAAAAGCAACGACCAGGGATATATTCATAATTATATTATAACGCAGGCAAAGCCGACTTTGACAAATCCCGCGAATGCTTTATAATTTCTTATACTCCCTGAATAAGGAGGCGCGCCATCAAGCCACTCAGTTTCAGCCAGATTTCCCTCTACCAGTCATGTCCGCTGTGCTATAAGCTGCAATACATCGACAAACTTAAGGGCAAAGACAAGGGATATTTCAGCTTCGGCACCATGATGCACCTCTGCGCCCAGTATTTTTTCAGGGTGAACGTGCCTCCCCCGCCTGCCCTCGATGAGCTACTGCAGTTCTACGACGAGAACTGGCTTTCCGAAGGATACGAGTCTGCCGAAGAGGAAACGCGTTACAGGGCTTATGGCAGAGACATTCTAGCTAAATTCTGGGAAATTCACCAGGAATATTTCCGCCCGCCGATTGCCACCGAAAAATTGTTTAACATTGATATCGATGGAGTCAAACTGAGAGGCTACATCGACCGAGTGGACAAGCTGCCCGGCGGCGGACTCGCCATCATCGACTATAAGACCACCCGCGAACTTTTCACCGCCGAGCATCTCGAGAATGATTTACAATTGACGCTTTATCAAATCGCCGCCGAACAACTCTGGAAACTTCCTGTGGCGCAGCTTACTCTGTACCATCTGCGTTCCAATACCGCCTGCACCTGTGCTCCACGTCAGCCGGCGCAGCTGGCGCAAGCCCGGCAGTTAGTATCGGAGGTCGCTGAAAATATCGCCCGCAGCAATTTCCCGGCAACCGAAAATCAGTTTTGCCCGTGTGATTTTCCCGAATACTGTCCGTATTATCGCCATCAATATCCTGTTCCACAAGCGGAATTAACACTGCCGTTACCGGAGCCAGCTTCTGTAACTGCGGAAACCGTTGAAGAATATGCCTCCCTGCAAAAACAGATTAAGGAACTTCAGTCGAAGCTTGACGAGGTCAAGCAGCAGATTATCAGTTTCTGCCAAACGCAAAATCTCAATCGGGTCTATAGTAAAGAGCATGCAATTACTTATAAAATGGTGGACCGGACTGGGTTTGAGGAAAATGCAATCCGTACGCTGCTGGAGCAGTCGGGACTGTGGGAAAAGGTATTGAGCTTCGACCCGGCACAGGTAAAGCAGCTTATATCGGATGAGTCTATCGCACCAAACATCCGCGAACAACTCGGAGCGCTGAGGCAGGTTATCTCATCATCGCCGCAACTATGGCTGAAAAAGCGCGCCAGCGAAGAGGAATAATACTTGAAAGTTCACCTGCTTTAGCTTATTCTGGATACGTTGAAACTGTTTACGGCGCTGCGATTTCTTACCACGATACCCCTGCCGCACCGGCGCGAAACATCCGCCGAAGAGCTGGGGCGTTCCGCAGTTTACTTTCCCCTGGTGGGACTCATCATTGGACTTATCCTGGCAGGTCTCAACTGGGTATTCAGAATGGTACTGCCGGCACCGCTGGTGAGCGCCATGCTCATCGTTGTAATGATTATTCTCACCGGCGGTCTCCATCTGGACGGTCTTTCCGATACCTGCGATGGCATTGGCGGGCATAAGTCTGCCGAAGAGCGCTGGCAGGTGATGCGGGACAGCCACGTGGGCAGCTTCGGCGCCATCGGTATCGCGGCGTTGCTGCTGGTCAAGTATGTGGCGCTGTCCAGCGTACCCCCAAATTTGATGATGGTCTCCCTGCTCTTTATGCCGGTAGTGAGCCGATGGGCGATGGTCTATGCCATCTTTGCCCATCCCTACGCCCGCCCTTCCGGCCTGGGCATATCATTCAAGCAGAGTACCCGCTGGCTTGCCTTCACCATCGCCACGCTCATTACAGTGACACTGGCGATAGTAATGATACCATTGTTCCAGTTCGCCGGACTGATTATCATTATCTGCATCGGACTGAATACAACCCTGATGGCAGTATATTTTAAAAGTAAGTTTGGTGGCCTTACCGGAGATACCTACGGTGCCATCAACGAAGTCTCGGAAGCCGGCGTCTTGCTTCTGATTGCCCTGCTGGCGAATCTGGGGCTGGTTTAAGGAGTAACAATTTTGTCCCGATTGCTTTTAGTGCGGCATGGTGATACCCGCTTGAATCAACCCAAACGGTTCTGGGGCAGTACCGATATCGAGTTGAGTGATACGGGGATAAAGCAGGCAGAACGATTGCGCAACCGCCTTGCCGGTGAAAACATCAGCACGATTTATGCCAGCAAATTGCAACGCTGCATGGTTACAGCCCAGATAATCGCTTCCCGGCATAAGCGGGATATTATTTCCTGTGATGATTTGCGGGAAATAAACTTCGGCTATGCGGAAGGATTGACCTTCGCAGAGATAAGCCATCTTCATCCTGGACTGGCCAAGGCGCTTACCGACTGGAAAGCGCATCCTGAATTTCCCGGCGGCGAAAGCTTTGACGATTTGAACCAGAGAGTGCTCCGGTTTATCAAGCAACTGGGCAAGCATACTTCCGAAGAGACGATTCTCATCGTGGCGCATAACGGCGTGCTGCGTCTCCTCATCTGCAACCTGCTCGAAATCTCTATCGAACACTGGATCCAGTTGCGCGTCGATCTGGCATCGTTGAGCATCGTGGAGACCTATCCCCAGGGAGCCATATTGAACTTGCTGAACGATTTATCACACCTGAGTGTAAATAATATTACAGGAGGTCAATTCTGATGGAGTTGACGGTAAAAGTTGTTTCGCAAAAAGGGACCTGCGCCGCCGGACACAAGGTCGGTGATAAGTTTACCATGGGCGGAGAAAAGACGCCAGCGGGCGTTTGTCCCTGGGCATTCTACACCCTTTTTCCCTTTGCCACGGTACTTGAGTTCGGCGGATCATTCCCCTGGGAAAAAGAGCCGGGGAAAACTACGGTCGCCTGCCCCGACTCGGGGAACCCGGTAGTCTTCGAACTAAGCAGAAAGAAGTAGCGCCATAACTCAGGATACACAAACAAAGAAGGGGGCATTGATGCCCCCTTCTCATTTACTTTTCTGTTCTGATAGCCGCTATATCTTGTTAGCTGCCATACCTTCGCCCTTGCAGAACCGGTCGAACCAGTCGGGTATGCGCTGCTCTTCGACGCCTTCCCACAGGTGCAAGGCTTTGCCTCTCGGCTGAGGCGGCACGGGCCACTTATCCAGTTCGCTGGCAATCTGCTCCATATGGTACTCGGCATTGCCGAGGTATTGCTGGAGATATTTGCCACGCTTGGAATAAAGCGGCATCACGCCGTCCAGAATCGTATAACCGACGCCGCCGTAGACCTGGTGGGCGCGCCAGCAAGCCCGCTCGTGAGAATCGCTGCACCAGCCTTTTGCCAGCGCCACTTCCATATCCGCGGACTCGCCCTTACTGAGTTTCCAGGCGGCATCGTAAGTCAGCCACCATGACGAATCAAGTTCGGTGACAATCATAACGCAGTGCTCTTGGACATACTGCCAGACGCCAATCGGCACCTCGAACTGAGTTCTGGTCTTGGCATAGTCTACTGCCAGCTCCAGCATTTTGCGGTCGGCACCAACCATCTGGGCGCAGAGCAGAACGGAACCCAGCTTCATCGCCTTCGCCAGCGGCGCCCAGCCGCCATTGAGCTTACCGACGATATTAGCCTTGGGTACCTTCACTTTGTCGAAGATAACTTCGCATTGTTTATCGCCGCCAGTGGTCACCAGCAGGTTGGAGGTGATGCCTTGACTCTTGGCATCGACGAGAAACAGTGTGATGCCGTCCTCTGCCTTGCCGGTCGCCTTGGTCTGCGTCGCCACCAGCAGATAGTCGGCAACCTTGCCGAATTCGACGAACAACTTGGTGCCGCTGAGAACGTAGTTATCTCCCTGGGCAGCGGCTTTCATGGTCACGCCTTCCGCTTTCCATGCTTTGCCGTCCCAGCTGGACTCCGGCTCGTTCAGTGCCAGCGCCATAATCAGATCGCCGCAGGCAATCTTAGAAAGGTATTCTTTCTTCTGTTCTTCAGTACCACCGTAAAGGATGGACATACCGCAGAGAATGACGGTCGCCAAGTGAGGACTGGGGAACATAGTCCTCCCCATCTCTTCATAGATGACCGCCAGGTCTAAAATGCTGCCGTTTATGCCACCACAGTTTTCCGGGTAAAGAAAACCGAGCCAACCCAGGTCGGCAATCTTCTTCCACTGTTCTTTGGAATACCCGACATCGCCCGCCTGCATCTCACGGACAAACTTTTCGGTGCATTCCTTTTCGAGGAACTCCCGTGCCATTTTCTGAAGCATAATTTGTTCTTCGCTATATGAAAAATCCATAACTTACTCCTTTATGTAAGATGCTGTCTGCTTAACCCTGTTTGACCGTGACGGGTTTGCCAGGTCCCTCCGGGCGGGAATACCGGGGCAGTCCCAGACCTCTATCGGCAACGACGTTCTTGAGAATTTCCATCGTGCCTTCCGGATGGAAGCTGCGAGCGTCTTGCCAGGCGGCTTCGACCCTGCCGTCGAACGGGGCGTACTTCGAGACCTTCTTGAGCTGACCATACATCCCGAGCATCCGGGATTCTTCTTCGGCATGCTTGGTGAGGAAGGTTTTCTTGAAAATAGCATACAGGTTATAAGGCTGCGCGCCCAGTTTTTCTTTCTGGGTGAGGTACCACTGTCCGTGCCAGCTGCACAGCCATTCTATGCGTTCTTCCATTGCCATTTCCGCGAGCATCTTGCGCACTTCAGGATCCTGGATAAGAGGCTTGCCATTGCGCTTGGTGTCCTTGCAGTACTGGACAAGCTCTTCAAAGTGGCGGCGGGCTCTGCCGGCATCGATTGTGCCGGTGCGCTCGAAAGCAAAGGTTTCCATCGCATGATAAAAGCCGCGGTTCAACTCGCCGAGCAAGCTGTCTTTGTGAATACGGACATCATCAAAGAATATTTCTATCGTAAACACGCCGATAGTCGGCAGCGGGCGGTAGCTGATGCCTTTGGTATGAGCGTCAATAAGGAACAGGCTCAGTCCGCGGTGCTTGGGTAGTACATCTTTGGTACGGGCAAGGGTATACAGATAGTCTGCAGGGCTTTGGGCAGTGATGAAGGTCTTTTGCCCGTTCAGTACGAAATAATCGCCGTCCTGAATAGCACGGAGCTGCATATTGGCTTCATCGGAGCCGGCGTTCGGCTCGGTGAAGGTCTGGTACCAGACCATTTTGCCCTGCGCGATTGACGGCAGGAATTTCTTCTTCTGCTCCGGAGTACCGAAGACATGCAGCGGGGGACCGCAAACGCGTAAGCCCTGCTGGGTCGGCCAAGTGCAGTTCCAGTAGCCGGATTCTTCGCCGGAGATACCGTGCTCGATATCACCCAGCCCGAGGCCGCCTTCTTCTTTGGACCATCCGGGTGCCAGGTAGCCTTTAGCGCCGGCTTTCTGCTGGAGCCGCCAGCCGAAAGCAAGCTGCTTTTCATTGAGGAACATGTCATGCCGGTGATCCATCCGGTTGTCCGCGGGTAACTCATTCATAAAAAATTCGCGGACTTCGTTCTTGAATTTTTCCTGTTCCGGGGAAAACCCAAATTCCATACCTTTCTCCTTTTGTTTTATTGAACTGCAGGATTGACTATTCGCTAGATAATTTGCCTTTTGATTTCTGAAGCAACGTCTATAATATTACACTTCTACATGCGTGAATGTCAAAAGAACAAGTCTCTATCTTTCTTCAGCTAGCAGCTCGTTGATGACCCATTCGGTATGTTCGCCGTAAAGCGGGGCTTTATCTTTGATTTGATACGGGGTTTCACTCAAACGAGCGATTACTCCAGGCAATTCCCGTTTTCCTGTTTCAGGATGCTCATGCGCCACGAAAAATCGGCGGGCGCGCAGATGCGCGTCGTTATAAATTTCCTCGCCGCTGTAAACCGGGCCAGCGGCGACCTTCACTTTTTGCAGCCGCTCCATGACTTCAAGATGGGTCAGGTCTTTCGTCCAATCATTTACGATAGCCTCTATTTCATCCTGGTGAGCCAAGCGCAGGAAACCGTCGCTGAAACGTTCGTCTTCAGCCAGTTCCGGTTTTTCCATGGCAAGACAAAGGCTACGCCATTCCTCGTTGGTTTTTACCGCGATGGCCACCCATTTATCATCGCCTTTGCATTGGAAACAACCGTGGGGTGCCATGACCTCGTTGCGGTTGCCCTGGGGAGTCCGAATTCTGCCATTCATCACATAGTCCATAACGACTTCCGGCAGCAACCCCACCACACCTTCCACTTCGGACAGGTCAATATACTGGCCTTCGCCGGTGAGCATCCGGTAATATAACGCCACCAGAGTTGCGAAACATCCAACAATCGCGCCAGTATGGTCGGAAACGGTAGTACCGCACTGCATCGGCGGGCCGCCTCGGTTGCCCAGTACAGAAGTCATGCCGGAATAAGCCTCCAGCACATGCCCAAACGCCACACATTCTTTATCCGGTCCGGTAGCGCCATAACCGGAAGCCGCCACCATGATAATATCAGGTTTGATTTTCTTTAGTTCGTCGTAGCCCAATCCCAGGCTGCCCATCACACGGGGGGCGAAGTTGGTTACGACGATATCACTTATCTTGATGAGCCGCTTGACGGTGGCGAGATCCGAAAGATTTTTCAAATCCAGGATGCAGCTCTTCTTGCCGCGGTTGATACCGGCAAAAATCCCGCTTCGGTTGACGCCGCGAATATCATCAGCAAACGCAGGGCAACGGCGCCAGTAATCCGGCAGCTTCGGGTTTTCAACCTTGATGATTTCAGCGCCCATCTGTCCCAGCATGTAGCCGCATTCCGGACCGACCCATGCGGTGGTAAATTCAACTATCCTGATTCCTTCCAGAGGCATCTTTCTCGTATTTTTCATCGTTAACTCCGTTAAATGATCCCGGCTTCATTGAGCTTAACCAGCTCTTCCCGTGTATAACCCAGTTCGTCGCAATATACTTCGACGTTGTGCTGCCCCAGTAACGGCGCCGGCCGGCGGATGGCACCGGGAGTCTCCGAGAACTGATAAGGAAAACCGGGGAATTCGAGTTTGCCTGCTACTGGGTGCTCGACCTCAACAAAAAAGTTACGCTCGCGGAACTGAGGGTTTTTCACCACCTCTTCGGCATTGTTGGAGGGAGCGAAGGGAATACGGTTGGCTTTTCCTAACGCGAAGAGTTCCGCCTTGGTATGCTGTGTAGTGTAGCTTTCAATCAGCGGCTGCAGGCTGTCCCAGTATTGCGCCCGGTTGTTCCAATCGGCAAAGAGTTCTGACTTGGCCCAGTCAGGGTCGCCCATGATATGCACGAACCGTTCCCAGTGATGCGCTTCATCGGCATGGAGAAAAACCCAGCCGTTTTTACAGCGCAGGAAATGCTGTGGGGCCTGCTCCGGCCTTGAAGCTCGTGTGTTACTGCGGTGTACGTACGTCCAGGAAGGAAAGACTTCCGCAATTAACAAAACGATGGATTCAAATAAGGAAATATCCACCTGCTGCCCCAGTCCATCGCGTCTCTGCGCAATCAGGGCGCTCATGGTGGCGCAGGCGGCGCTGATACCAGTCATAAAGCTGCCGGTTTGAGAAGCCCGCAACGGCTCCTGTTCTTTAGAGCCGCACCAGCGCGGTGTAACATAGCCGGCGCCACCCATCGACCAGGCAATCAAATCCGTGGCTTTGTATTTTTTATATGGACCTGTTTGCCCGAAGCCGGTGATTGAGGTTATCACCAGTTTCTCATTCATCTGTTTCAGGTCTTTAGCGCCAAGATTCAATGTTTCTAAAGTACCCGGCATGGTGTCTTCAATAAGAACATCCGCATTACAGAGCAACTTACGGAAGATATCGGCGCCGGTCGGTTTTTGGATATTGAGTGTTATGCCCCGTTTGTTGTTATTCAAATAGAGAAAAAAGCCGCTGCGATCAGGCCCGGGAGTATCTTTCAAAAATGGCCCAACCTTCCGCGAGATATCCCCCTGAACGGGCTCCTCTATTTTGATGACTTCGGCGCCCATATCGGCAAGCAACTTACTACAATACGGCGCCGTAATATAACTGCCATATTCAATGACCTTTATTTTATTAAGGGCTGATTTCACTTGACACACCTCCCTGAATACTCAATATATTATATCAAATTTTCGGCTCACGGTAAGAATTTGAAAAAAGAAAATCAGGCTGAAAGTCCTTTTTCATAGCTAGACACTGTGATATACTTGATTAACGAGCAGAAAAGATTATGGAAAATCCGGAAGAAGCCCATAAAAGAATAGACGAGCTCAGGATACGGATTAACCACCACAACTACCGTTACTACGTCCTGGACAATCCGGAAGTCAGCGATGCCGAATATGACAGCACGATGCGGGAACTGAGGCAACTTGAAGAGCAATACCCTCAATTTCTCACGCCTGATTCCCCCACCCAGCGGGTCGGGGCCGCGCCCGTGGCCGCCTTCGGCGTCGTGGAACACCCCGTGCCGATGCTATCGCTGGGCAACGTCTTCAACCGGGATGAATTGATTGCCTGGTACAACCGCACGGTAAAACTGGCGGGCAACCAAAATTTCGATTTTGTTTGTGAACATAAGTACGACGGACTGGCGGTAGCGCTCACCTATATCAACGGGCAGTTCACCATTGGCGCGACTCGCGGCGATGGCTACCGCGGCGAAAACATCACTCAGAATCTGCGCACCATCCGCAGCGTGCCGCTTTCCGTACCCGGAGACACCCCACCCCACTTCGAAGTTCGCGGGGAGGTCATTCTGCCCAAAACCGGCTTTCAGAAGCTCAACCAGGAACGCGCCGCCGAGGGTCTGTCTCTTTTTGCTAATCCCCGTAATGCGGCGGCAGGTTCAGTGCGACAGCTCGACCCCCGCATCACGGCAAAGCGCCCGCTGGATATCTACATCTACTATATTGGTTACGCCGAAGGTAGAGCAATACCGGATACCCAGTGGGAGATTTTGCAGTACCTCAACTCGCTCGGTTTTAAAACCAACCCGCATAACCGCCTCGTGGCTACCATCGAGCAGGCGGAAGCATATCATCAGGATTGGCTAATGAACCGGGAGAGCCTCCTTTATGAAGCCGATGGCACCGTGATAAAAATCAATCAGTTGCGGCTGCACCGAGAGCTGGGCGACGTGGGACACGAGCCGCGCTGGGCGATTGCCTACAAGTTCCCCGCCACCCAGGAAACTACCATTCTGAAAGAAATCGGCATCAGCGTAGGGCGTACGGGTACGCTGAACCCCTACGCTATTCTGGAGCCGGTCAATGTGGGCGGCGTCACCATCAGCCGCGCGGCGCTCCACAACGAGGATGACATCCGCCGCAAGGATATTAGGGAGGGAGATACCGTGATTGTCCAGCGCGCCGGACAGGTGATTCCCGAGGTCGTGGCACCCATCAAAGAAAAACGCCCTGCAGCGTCAAAAGAATTTTCCCTGCTGGAGAAAATTTATGATAAAGATAAGGGACGCCCGGCTTGCCCGGTTTGCGGCGCGGAGGTCTACCAGCCGGAAGAAGAGGTGATGTACTACTGTTCCAATGCCGCCTGCCCGGCGCAGCTCCAACGCCAGTTGGAGCTCTTCACTTCCCGAGTTGCGATGGATATCCGCGGCATCGGCGAATCGACCGCCGCCTTGCTGCTGGATAAAGGACTGGTCAAAGATGTTGCCGACCTGTATTACCTCAAAGATAAAAAGGAGCAGCTGCTTCAACTTGAAAAAAAAGGCGAAAAGAGCATCGGTAATATACTGGAAGCGATTGAAAAGAGCAAAGACCGCCCCCTGGCGCGGGTTATTTTTGCCCTCGGCATCCGCCACGTCGGCGAGGAGGTCGCTCAGCTTCTGGCGAGCGAATTTCACAGCATTGAAGAATTGATGAACGCTTCAAAAGAGGAGCTTGAGGCTAGAGCTGCAAGAGAAAACCTTAAAGCTAAGGCTGCAAAAGAGGAACTTGAGGCTAAAGCTGCAAGAGAAAACCTTAAGGCTAAAGCTGCAAGAGAAAACCTTAAGGTTAAAGCTACAAGAGAAGAGATTAAGGCTCTAGATATGAGAGAGAAGCTCAAGAGAAAAACTGTAAAAGAGGAGCTTAAGATTCTAGATGCAAAAAAGGAGCCTGAGGCTAAAGCTGCAAGAGAAGATTTTAAGGCTAAGGCTGCAAGAGAAAAACTTGAGGCTAAAGCTGCAAGAGAAAACCTTAAGGTTAAAGCTGCAATAGAAAACCTTAAGATTAAAGCTACAAGAGAAGAGATTAAGGCTCTAGATATGAGAGAGAAGCTCAAGAGAAAAACTGTAAAAGAGGAGCTTAAGATTCTAGATGCAAAAGAGGAGTTAAAGGCTATTGACGCCATTGGTCCCAAAATCGCCGAGAGCATCGCCATCTTCTTCCGGCAGGAAGAGAACCGTAACATTATTAAAAAGCTCCAGAATGCCGGTGTACGGCTGACGGAAGAGGCAAAAAAAGAAAAACAGCCGCTGGCAGGCATGGAGTTCGTCATCACCGGCACGCTCAATAAATTTTCCCGCCATGAGGCTGAGGAGAAAATCCGCGTGCTGGGCGGGACCGCCGGCGGCAGCGTCAGTAAGAAGACGACTTATCTCGTCGTTGGTACGGAGCCCGGCTCTAAACTGGCAAAAGCTCAGGAGTTGGGTATCAAGCAACTTACTGAAGCTGAATTTTTAAAACTGATTGGTGAAAAAGAATAATGAAACTTATCGTAGGTCTGGGCAACCCCGGCCGCTTTTACCAGAACAACCGCCATAACATCGGCTTCATGTGTGTCAGCCAACTGGCGAGAATCCACCATATCAGCCTCGACCAGAAAAAGAACAACGCCCGCATCGGTGTCGGTACAATCGCCGGGGAAGAAGTAGTACTTGCCCGCCCGCAGACTGGTATGAATATCAGCGGGCGATCCGTGGCGTCGCTGGCGTACAGATATAAGATTACCCCCAGTGACCTTGTCATTATCCACGATGATCTTGACCTGCCGCTGGGCAAAATCCGCATCCGGCTGGGCAGCAGTTCCGGCGGGCACAAAGGAGTGGAGTCCATCATCCGCGAGCTGGGCAGCCGTGATTTCTACCGTATCAGGGTAGGCATCGGCAGACCGCCTGATGAAGATGAAGACGGTAATAAAGAAGCCGGAGTAATCGACCATGTCCTCGGCGACTTCACCAGAGAAGAAAAACCGGTAGCCGAAGAAGTGATTTCCCGTATTGCTGACGCTGTGGCCTGTCTCATTACCGAAGGACTGACCGCCGCCATGAACAAATTTAATTGATGTGACCCATCCCCTTTTCCCTTCTTTATAGTTATATACAAAGGGCAGGTTACCATAAATAAAAGCTGCTACTCTTGACTTAACCGCTCGTTACCGATAGTCTATTCTTGGGTGTGCTTTCAGAGGTATAAACCTCCGAAAATGGTATAATTTTTTCAGGAGTAAACATGTCATATATCGAAACAATTATAGCAAGAGAAATCCTGGACTCCCGCGGCAATCCCACGGTAGAAGTGGAGATCAAGCTCTTTGACGGGACGCGGAGTATCGCTTCGGTACCGTCCGGGGCAAGCACCGGAAAATATGAAGCTGTCGAGCTGCGGGATGGCGATAAGTCCCGCTTTAACGGGCTGGGCGTCTCGAAGGCAGTTCGGAACGTCAATAAAGATATTGCCAAGCTGCTGGTCAATATGGCGGTTACCGATCAGTCCGCCCTCGACCATGCCCTGGTAGAACTTGACGGCACGGAAAACAAGTCGCGTCTTGGCGCCAATGCTATTTTAGGCGCTTCCCTGGCGGCAGCCCATGCCTCAGCGAAGATGTTCGGCATGCCGCTTTACCGCTACCTCGCCGGCGAAGATGGTGCTTGCAGCCTGCCCGTGCCTCTGATGAACATCCTCAATGGCGGTAAGCATGCCGCCAACTCGACCGATTTACAGGAATTCATGGTTGCGCCCGCCGGGGCGAAGACCTTCAAAGACGCCCTACGTATGGGGGCCGAGGTATATCAATCATTAAAAAAAGTGCTTAAAGACAAGAAACAGAATACCAACGTCGGCGATGAAGGCGGATTTGCCCCCTCCCTGCCCTCCAATAAAGATGCGGTGGAAGTGATTCTGGCAGCGATTGAAAAGGCCGGTTATATCCCGGGCAAAGACTGTTTTATTGCCCTCGACCCGGCATCCAGCGAGTTTTACGAGGATGGGAAATACGTACTGAAGCGGGAAGGTGTGACACTTACTTCTGCCGAGATGGTCAACTATTATGTCAAATGGGTCAGCCAATACCCTATCATCAGCATTGAGGACGGCATGGCGGAAGACGACTGGACGGGCTGGCAATTGCTCACGAAAAAACTGGGCGAGCAAATCCAGCTCGTCGGAGATGACCTTTTTGTGACCAACGTCAAGCGCATCCAGAAAGGCATTGAAAGTAAGGCAGCAAACTCGGTGCTTATCAAACTGAACCAGATTGGCACCCTGACCGAGACGGTCGCCGCTATTCGGCTGGCGCAGCAGGCAGGCTGGACGGCAGTGGTCAGCCACCGCTCCGGCGAGACGGAAGATACCACCATCGCCGACCTTGCTGTCGGTCTGAACACCGGGCAAATCAAGACCGGCGCGCCCTGCCGCTCCGAGCGCACCGCCAAATATAACCGGTTGCTCCGCATCGAAGAAGAGCTGGGCAAGAAGGCAAAATACGCAGGAATCAAAGCGTTTCCCAATTTGAAAACAGCATGAAACAACTGGGTATTACCACCACTGTTCCGATAGAAATACTCTTAGCAGCCGGTTACCAGCCGGTCGACCTGAACAACCTCTTTATCTCCGACCCCGACCCGGCGCGGCTGCTCAACATCGCAGAAAAGGCGGGCTTTCCCCTCAATTGCTGCAGCTGGATTAAGGGGATTTACGGCGTCTGCCTGGATTACGGCATAAACGACGTGCTCTGCGTTACCAGCGGCGATTGCTCCAATACCATCATGCTGATGGAAGTCCTCAAGCTACGCGGGCTTAATGTGATTCCTTTCGCCTATCCCCAGCAGCCCCAACCTCAGCAAATGGAGTATACCTTGCAGGCGCTGGCAGAGAAGCTAGGGACAACTTTAGCTGCCGCTGAGAAAGTCAGAACAGCACTGGCGCCGGTGCGTACCATGGCATACCAGCTTGACGAACTCACCTGGAAAGACGGGCTGGTCAGTGGTGGCGAAAACCACCTCTGGTTAGTCTCCACCTCCGATTTTAACCGCGATTATCGTAAATTCCAGTCCGATTTACAAAAGCTCATCGCGGAGTACCAGAAGCGCCAACCGTATCCGTCGGACTTTCTGCGGATGGCGTATATCGGTGTACCTTCGGTCTATGCCGGCGGGCTTTATCGCTTTGTTGAAAGCCACCGCGCGAGGGTGGTCTTTAACGAGGTGCAGCGCCAGTTCGCTATGCCGGAACCCGGTAATTCCCTCGCCGGGCAATACTCAAATTACACTTATCCTTATTCCATTTACGACAGGCTAAGAGACATCAACACAGAAATTGCGCGCCGCCGTATCGACGGTGTTATCCACTACGTGCAGGCTTTCTGCCACCGTGGCATCGGCGATATCATCTTCCGGGATGCGCTCAAGCTGCCGGTGCTCACGATGGAAGGCAACGATGACTTCGTGTTGAACAGTCACAACCGCACGCGCATCGAAGCATTCCTGGATATGCTGAGATTGAAAAAATTAAAAGCAGACCATATCGAAACTTATAAGGAGGCAGGCAATGAAGACTAAAATCGGCATCAACGGCTTCGGGAGAGTCGGCAGGCAGTTTGTCCGGGCGGCCAGGCAGTTCCATAGTAAAGAACTGGAGATAGTGGTGGTCAACGACCTCACGGACACCAGGACTAACGCTCATCTGCTCAAGTGGGACAGCAATTACGGGCGCTTTCCCGGTGAGATAACCACCAAAGACGATGCAATTATTGTAGATGGTAGTGAAATCAAGGTAATAGCCACGAAAGACCCCGCTGCGATTAAATGGCAGGACTACGGCGTCAGCATTGTCATCGAATCGACCGGTCTCTTTACCGATGGTACGAAGGCGGCGGCACATTTCCAGGGCGGAGCGAAAAAGGTTATTATTTCCGCCCCCGCTAAAAATGAAGATATCACCATCGTTCTTGGTGTCAACGAAAACATGTATGACCCGACAAAACACAAAGTCATCTCCAATGCTTCCTGCACCACTAACGGCATCGCGCCGCTGGTCAAGGTGCTGCACCAGAGCTTCGGCGTCGCCAAAGGATTGATGACTACCATCCATTCCTACACCAACGACCAGCGCATCCTGGATGTCTACCATAAAGACCTGCGGCGGGCACGTGCCGCCGCGCTCAGCATCATTCCTACCACAACCGGCGCCGCTAAAGCAGTCACCCAGGTAATCCCGGATCTGAAAGGAAAGATTCACGGGCTTGCTTTCCGCGTACCTACCCCAACCGTTTCGGTAGTTGATTTCGTTGCCGACCTGAACAAAGAAGTTACCAAAGAGCAGGTCAACGAGGCGTTTAAAACCGCCGCCGCGGGGGCGCTCAAAGGAATCATCGAATACTGCGAGGAAGAACTGGTCAGCATCGACTTCAAAGGCAATTCTGCCAGCACCATTGTCGATGCCCCGAGCACGATGGTAATTGCTGGCAATATGATTAAAGTGCTTGCCTGGTACGATAATGAGTGGGGCTATTCCTGCCGTCTCGCCGATCTGGCGGCTTATGTCGCCCGTAAGGGTTTATAATCAACCCGGCTCCTATTACTTTTGGATTGCAAAAGTAAGAACAAAGGTATGGGGAGGCAAGATTTCACGCCTCCCTTTATCCGCCTTTACCGTGCCTAATCTGACGGGATGATTGACATACTCTCCTTTAGATGCGTAAAATAACACAACTCTGCTATCATAAGGTGAAGGATGAAACTGATTGTTGTTGGTCTGGGACAGTGCGGCGGTAGAATCGCTGATGAATTCGCCCGTTTGAATGCGCGGGCGCATACTTTCCGCAACCTGGATATTATCACCGGGTCTTACGCGGTCAATACTGATGTCGCGGATTTAAGTGGACTGACGGCGATACGCCCTGATTACGAGCACCGCATTCTAATCGGCAGCCGTAAAACCGGTGGACATGGCGTGGGCAAAATAAATGAACTCGGCACCGAGGTCGCCCGCGAGGATGCAGATAAGGTCATCGAAACCATCCGTATGGCCAAGCGCTTCGCGGAAACCGACGCTTTTCTGCTCTGCGCATCCGCGGGCGGTGGCACCGGTTCCGGTTCTATACCGGTAATGACCCAGCAGATAAAAGAGCGCTATATTGATAAACCGGTCTACAATCTGATTGTCCTGCCTTTTGAGCACGAGGAAATCACAGAAGACCGCACCATCTACAATGTGGCTACCTGTCTCAAGTCAAGCTACCTGGTGGCTGATGCTATCTTTCTGGTAGATAATCAGCGCTTCGCCATGAAGGACGCTCCGATACTGGGCAATCTCTCAAAGATTAACCACATCATCGTCGAGCCGTTCTTCAACCTCCTCTGCGCCGGTGAAGAGAAGGACCCCAAGCATATCGGCGCCAAGATGCTGGACGCCGGTGATATCATCCAGACGCTGGTTGGCTGGACGACCCTTGGCTTCGGGCGGTCGGAGAGTTCCTTTTTCAAGAGCTTCTTCGGAGAAAAGCGCGATTTCCGGGACAAAGCTACCGACACTCAAAAAGGTACGCGCGCGCTGGACCAGGCAATCAGCAATCTTTCCCTGAAGTGCAATCCCACGGATTGCAAACGCGCCATGTACCTGATTTCAGCCCCCGGCAAAGAAATAAATATGGATCTTGTCAAAGAACTGGGCACCTACCTCAAGAGCATGGCGCCGGAAGCAGTTATCCGGAGCGGTGATTACCCCCGTGAGCGAGGGTCTTTTGATGTTACCGTGATTCTCTCCGAGCTAATTGATGTCGAAAAAATCCGGAACTACTTTACCAAAGCAATTTCACTTATCTCGGCGCTCAAGAAACGGCAGGAAGGCATCGCCAGCCGCCAGAAAGACATCGACGTTACCATTCACGATATCCCATCTCTGCTATAAGAATAAACAAACGTCCTCGCTTTGCTATCCCGGCAGATCCCAGAACAAAGCGGGGACGTTTGTTACAGTTCTATCTCTGGAGCGCTAAGGCAAGTATTTAATTACCGCGACATCATCTTGGAATAAATCGCCCATGCCTGCGCAATAGTATCATCGCGGGATTTCTGGGCTTTCTCAATGCCTTCCTGGCGCGACATTATGGCTTCTGACGTTGCCGTCTCATAAGCCTTTTCCGCCTCTTCTCGGGCAATCCTGAAATCGGATTCCGCATGCTGGATGGTGTCCTCTCGATTGCGCATTGCCTGCTCGATTGCTTCGTTCCGCGCTTGCAATGCTTGGGTTATCGCCTTCTCGTAATCTTTCTGAAGTTGCTGCTCGGTTTTACCATAAGCACCGGTAACTCGCAGTTCATTTTCGCGGTAAGCCCGGGCGACCTGTCGTTCCGCTTCCATGTAAGCGGCATATGCCCGCTCCGCCTGTCCCAGGACTTCATCTAATGGATTGGAAGCGGGTTCTTCAACTCCAGCAGCCAGTCCCTTGAGCTCTTCAATCGCCTGCGCTGCTTTCCCTTCCGCCGGGGCGCTTTTCTTGGCATGTTCTTTTGATGTACTCGGCACTCCTTACCTCCTGTAAACTATTTAATATTTTTAGTGTTATTCAAGCGCAAGTATATGGTGTACCTACTTAAATGTCAAGGTGGTTTTCCCTCATTTTCTACGATTGGTGAATTAACCCGGTTTTCTCAGGCGTCCTCTGCTTCGGTATCTTCTTCCTCCTGATTTGCCTGTTTTGCTTCATACATCTTGGAAAGGAACGCCAGCCGGGCTTCAATCTTTTTGCGTGATGCTGCTCCCCCCTTCTTGTTTCCGCTGTTTTCTGCCTTCACGGTCTTAGTAATCTCTTTTTCCGGGACGTCATCATTTTCTTCACGGTCTACTTCCGGAGTCATTTCTTCTTCCAGAATCTCCGTCCCCTCATCATCGGGAGCAGCCAGGAGCGGAGTACTCTGAACTACCGAAGCCTCCATTAATGACGGAGCGTCATTTGGCATATTAATAAAGGATTGTAATGAAGTCTCTGCGGCGTTATGCGCCGCGTTGCCCGCCGTTTCTATAGTACGAATGGCATTTTCAAAAGCATTGATCGATTGCCGGGCAGCCTCCCGGGTAATTCTGGCGGCTGCTTCGGTAGCTTCCGTTACCGCCTTAATTGTGGCTTCCGTAGATTCGCGGGTCGATTTTGCCATGGTATCCGCAGCCTGTTGCGACGCCTGTGCCGAATTTTCTGCCGCGGCACGAGATTGACGGCTTAAGTCTCCCATTTGCTTAACCGAGTCTTCGGAGGCCCTTACGGCAGCAGCGGTTGCTTCATTAACCGCCTGCGCCGCATCCTGAGCGGTTTTTTGCATCATGGCAATCATCTCTCCGACACGGGCGATTGCCGCCTGTGAATCCTTCTGAGATGCCTGGGCTGCCTCTTCCGCCGTTTTTGCGGCAGCCTCAGCCGCCGCTCGTGATTCCCGGCCCGTTATTTGCGCCTTCGCGATGGCTTCCTGAGAAGCTCTCATAGCCAGTTCTGCCGCATCATTAGATGCCTTGATAGAAGCTTCCGCGGCTTCCTTTGCCTCTTTATTGATTATCTCGATACGCGCGATGGCTTCCTGAGAAGCTCTGGCAGACATTTCTGAAGTCTGCTTAGCTTCCTGGCTCGCCTGTTGAGCCTGACGGATAGCGTCCTCAAAGGATTTACGAATCGTGGCTACCGTTTCATTAAATTCCTGGACTATTTTCTCGGCACGCGAGACTGCCTCCTGTGAGGTCTTCATCATTGTCTCGGTCGCTTCCTGAGCCGACCGGGTTGCCTTTTCAGTTGCTTCCTGATACGCTCTGTTGGAAGCTTCGGCGCTTACTTTTAGTTCCTGGTTGATTTCATCGGCTTTTCGCATTGCCTGTTGCACAGTCCGGGCGGATGCTTCCGTCTGTTCTTTCGCTGCCCGTTCCAGGGCCTCAATCTGTGTTCGTACTTCCTGAGCCGTTCTCAGTGAGGTATCCGCAATATCTTTAGCGACTTTGCTGGTGTTCTCCGCGCGAGAAGCGGTTTCCTGAGCAACCCGTGCCGAACCTTCCGCAGTCTCACGAGCTTCGTTGCTGATTTTTTCCGCGCGCGCCGCCACCTCTCTCGCCGTACGGCTGTTCGCATCCGCGGCGTCACGAACGGACTTACTCATCCGCTCGGCGCGAGTCAGCGTCTCCCGCGTCATTTTAGTCGCCATGTCTGTGGCCTCTCTCGCTTCCCGGTTGGCGTTCTCCGCTCTCTCTAACATTTCTTGGGATGCCATTCTGGCAGCTTCCGCTCTTTCCCTAGCTTCCCGGCTCATTTCCTGAACGTGGCTTAATCCTTCTTGAGAAGCGGTAAGCGACGATTCCGCAGCCGCCATCGCCTCGTGGCTCATTTTTTCAGCGCGTTTGATAGCTTCATCAAAAGCCCGGGCTACTGTTTCCGCAGTATCTTTGGGAACGCGGGCGGTTTCTTCTGCTTTAGCAATGGCTTCCCGGGCGTTTTTTATCGTGGCTTCGGCAGCTTCCCTGGATTCCCGACTTATTTTCTCTGCCTGCTGCACCACTTCCTGGGCTGCCTTCATGGATGCTTCCGCTGCTTTGCGGGCTTCTTTCGCCACTCCTTCCGCACGGGTAGCTGCTTCACTGGCAGACCTGGCTGCGTCTTCCGCAGCCTCCTTGGCTTCCCGGCTTATCTTCTCCGCACGGAGTGCCGCATCCTGAGCCGCCCGCGCCGATGCTTCAGACGCCTCTTTGGCGGCGCGGTTCAACTTTTCCGCCCGCGCGACGGCCTTTTCAAATTCCCCGATATTGCCTTCCAAATTTTCTAATGTTTCGGGAGACACTGCCTTTACCTTTTTCCTTACGAGCCTTCTTAAGGTTGCGCCATAATTCTATTACACGCACTGTACTTTTGCAATAAGACTAAATTCCTATATTGAAAATATTTTATACCAAGCTATCAACCCCGAGATTAAAGCTTGATTTTGAAGATTAAATTGACAATATTCAATAGGTATGCTTAGAATAAAGGCAAAATTAGAGTATGAAATTTATGATTAGAGGTGGTGCATGAAATTAGTTGTTGTTGGTCTGGGGCAATGCGGCGGCAGAATTGTCGATGAATTCGCCCGTTTAAACGATCGAGCCCACAGCCGACGTGGCATGGAAATCATAATGGGAGCTTTTGCTGTTAATACCGATGCCGCTGATTTAAGCGGGCTCTCCGTCATCCCCAAGAGTTACCGTAACCGAATCCTCATCGGCGGCAGAAAGACTGGCGGTCATGGCGTGGGTAAAATCAACGAAGTAGGCGCTGAGGTCGCCAAAGAAGACAGCGATAAAGTGGTAGATGCCATCCGAACCGCCAAGAAACTGTTCGAGGCGGATGCCTTCCTGCTGGCGGCAAGTGCGGCGGGCGGCACGGGCTCCGGAGCAATTGCTGTTATCACCCAGGCATTGAAGCAACGCTATATTGACAAACCGGTCTATGATCTTATCGTCCTGCCTTTTGAACATGAAGAAACCACCGAAGAGCGGACCGCCTACAACGTGGCTACCTGCCTTAAATCCTGCTATTCCGTAGCCGATGCTGTCTTCCTGTTTGACAACCAGCGCTATGTCCGTAAAGATTCTTCACTCAAATTCAACCTGTCAAAAATAAACTCCCTGATTGTGGAACCGTTCTATAACCTGCTCTGCGCCGGTGAGGAAAAGAAAGCCAAACACATCGGCGCCAAGCTGCTGGATGCGGGTGATATCATCCAGACGCTCGTCGGCTGGACGGCAATAGGTCACGGACGCTCTGAAGTGCCGCTTTTCCGTTTGCCTGCCACTTCCGGAGGCGATTTCCGCAAGAAAGGCACAGAAATCCAGAGGGGTATCCAGGCAATGGACGAAGCCCTGAGCGAACTTTCCCTAAAGTGCAATCCAGCGGATTCCCGCCGGGCGATGTACCTTGTCTCCGGTCCGGCCAAAGAGTTGAACATGGATATGGTCAAGGAACTCGGCGATTATATGCGTGATGTGACGCCGGAAGCCGTCATCCGCAACGGCGATTACCCCCGCGAAAAGGGTTCGGTTGATGTGACCGTAATCATGTCCGAGTTAAGTGATGTCGAAAAGGTCAGGAACTACTTCACCAAATCTACCAGTCTTATCCCGGAGTTGAGGAAGCGCCAGGAAGATACCGCCACCAAGCTCAAGGTCATTGAAGACGCCTCTAAAGATATTCCTTCCCTGCTCTCGTAATAACAAGGTAAAAGCGAATAATCTTCAAGGGGGGGCGAAAGCCCCCTCCTTCTTTTCTGCCGCAACTCAATTACAAGGCACAATCCGGTTTGTGTTTGACACTTTGCCGCTATTGCCGTTAGAATCAGTCATATTTAGATGCACCGTTTTTACGTAACCCATAAACCAGCGGGTAACTACATTATTCTCGATGACGGGGAGCAGCTTCACCACGCCCGAGAAGTACTGCGTTTGAAAGTCGGCGATGAGGTAGCTGCTTTTGATATCGCCGGCAATGAATATCTCTGCACGATTGAGAAGATAGATAAGCAGCAGGTATCCCTCGACATCAAAGCACGGAAATCAACAGCGTTAAAATCCGTGCATCTTACGATAGCCTGTGCCATTCCCAAGCAGACCCGCATGGATGATATCGTGGATAAGTTGACGCAGCTGGGTGTAGACATGATTATCCCGATGGAAACCGAACGAGTGATTGTCAAGCTGGATAACCGTAAAAAAACAGCACGGCAACAGCACTGGCAAAAAATCGCTTTGAGTGCCACGCAGCAGAGCCAGCGAAACACGATACCCGGGATAGCGCCAGTGACGGATATTAGTAATATTTTAGAACACTCACAAAATTATGACCTCAAGCTGATTCCCACGCTAGGAGGCAAAAAACAATACCTGAGGGAATTACTCGCCGAAAAGAAACCGCATAATATCATGGTGCTTATCGGTCCGGAGGGAGACTTCACTCCTGAGGAAGTCGCACGGGCGCAGGCTACCGGCTTCATTCCGGTCTCACTGGGCGAGGCGGTACTGCGGGTAGACACGGCGGCTATTACCGTGGCGAGTTATATTAATCTGGCGCTGACCTAAACGGTGTGAATCCGTCCGCAGTGCGGGCATTGAACGCGGGCGCCCTTTAAGCTGGGCGGCACTTTGAGTTTCGTACCACAATCACAATCGATGGTTTTATAGCTACCCGTGCGCCATACTGCGTCGGAGGCTTCCCGCGTGCGCTGGACCCGCGCCGCCGTATCTTCGCCGGGTTCCCCTGAAGGCGGACGTATCGCGGCGGATTCCGGTGTACTTTTCAGCGCCGAGGCAGGAACAACCCCTCCCCTCCCCTTAATCTTCGCATAGGCACGCTCGTAATCGGCGGCGGAGACTCCCGCCATAGAGCGGAGAATTCGTACCCGGTCTGAAATAGGCGGGTGAGTGCTGCTCAGGTCGGCAGCAGCCCTGCCTTCGCGACGGAATGGGTTCACGGTAAACATCGGAGCAGTTGCCTTATTAGCAGTCCTCAACTGTTGAGGCGTGGCGGAAATCTTCTCCAGCGCCGATGCCAGTCCTTCCGGGTAGCGTGTGTACAGGGCTGAAGAAGCATCGGCAAGATATTCACGTTTGCGCGAGATGGCGAAATACAGCAACTGGGCGGCAATCGGCGCCAGTATCATCAGGACCAGCCCCACTACTAAAATGATTATTTGTGCCTGTCCCCCACCACCGCCTCCGGAACGGGAACTTTTCCTTCCGCCGGACATACCACCGTAGAGCATCATCCGACTGGCGTACCATGCGAGCAGGACTATCGTTCCGAGCAGCACACCCGCCAGTGACATCAACAGAACATCTCGGTTAACAATATGAGCGACCTCATGCCCGATAACGCCCTGTAGTTCATCGCGGTTGAGGCGCTGGAGCAAACCGGTCGTTACCGCCACGGATGCTTTCTCTGGCGAACGTCCCACTGCAAAGGCATTAGGTGCCGGGTCGTCGATAATATAAATATCCGGCATTTTCGCCAGCCCTGAGGCTATCTTCATTTCTTCGACTATGTTATAAAGGCGCGGCAGGTCGTCCTGGCTGATTTTCCGGGCGCCGGAAACGGAAAGCAGAATACTATCGCCCTGGAAATAGGCGACTAGATTCATTACCAACCAGACCAGCGCTGCAATGATTAGCCCGGCATAAGCATCATCCAGAAAAGCAAGACCGAGGAAATAACCTACCGCCAACAGCAGCCCGCCCATGAAGGCAACGAGCACTGCCGACCGCATCCGGTTCGCCCTGATTTGCTCCCACATGATTCTAACTTTCCGTTAACTAATTAAATTTTACTTTTGGCGCTGCCCTTTCTTCTGTAACGGTAACTTCAAAAAAATCGCCCGACTTGAAGCCCGTCATGCCGGCAACGATATTGGACGGGAACATCTGGGTCTGGTTATTGTACTTGAGTACCGAGTCATTATAATACTGGCGGGCAAAGCTTATTTTGTTTTCGGTGGAAGTGAGTTCTTCCTGGAGTGCCAAGAAATTCTGGTTAGCTTTAAGGTCGGGATAGGCTTCCACCACGACGAGCAGTCTGGCCAGTGCCGAACTCAGTTCTGCCTCAACTTTGGAGCGTTCTGCGACGCTTGCAGAAGATGCCTGCTGCGCCACATTGCGCGCCCTGGTCACCGCTTCCAGCGTCTCCCGTTCATGAATCTGGTAGCCCTTGACAGTCTCCACCAAATTGGGAATGAGGTCATACCTTCTCTTAAGCTGGACGTCAATCTGCGCCCAAGCGTTCTTGGTCTGGTTGCGCAGCCCGACAAGCCCGTTATACGCCCCAATGAAGAAAATCACAAGTATCGCCAGAATACCGAGGATAATATACAGGATTATCATAAACACCTCCTAAATAAATAATTATAAAGCTATCGGAGAGCCATAAGAATAGCCAGCACTATTAAAATGGCCATAATTCCAATAATCATGGTCATCGTAATTAATGCTCATTGCTGCGGGGCTCAGCTTGAAATACTTCGTTTACAAAACTAACGATTCCTTGCTGGACGTCTGCCGTAACCGAAGGCTGCCCGGTCAGTTGTTTGACCAGTTGATGTATCTCGCCACCATCAAACCAGAGTCCGTCACCCCCGCGGCAGACATCAAGATGTACCTGGGGATGTCCGATGCCCACTCTTTTCATGCCTTGGTGGCAGACAGGGCACTTCCTGACAGCATGCGGCGTTTCCCGCTCCGGCATGATAAGAATCCCCGCCACCGTTTCCCGTGCATTGCCCAGCTTCCCCGCCGTAAGGAAAAGCTCCAGTTCCCCGGAATCAAACCAGACGCCGCGGCAGTTAGGGCAGTAGTCTAACTCTATCTGGTGGTACTCCACCACAATCATGTCATGCTTACAGTTCGGACAATTCATTACGGTTCTTTTATCTTTTCGGTCTTTTAGGATTATAGCAAGGTAAGTCTCTTTGTACAATCGGGGTAAAGCGGCGCGGCTAGTTTTCCGTTCGCCATTCAATGACCCGGCTCGACCAGACTCGCGCAACGGCTTCGGCGAGTACCGCCTGCCGTGGCTCCGGCAATGTCAATAAAGGCAGCAGACTGCGTTTCTCAAACTGCCCCAGAAACGAACATTGTTCCTGCAAAAACTGGATTGCCGTGCTAGAACCACCGAAGACAAAATAATCGATAGTCTTTGCCTCCGATTCCAGTATCTCCCTGACGTGTTCGCAGACCCTCGTCAGGAAATATTCGATTTGTTTCTTGCGGTGGCGCTCAAACCGGTGAGAAGAAGAGCCGCCCTGACGGTGCCGGGCGTGCACCAGCCCCGTCCCCACTTTGCTTTTCACAATGTTTTCGCCGCGGCAGAGTCCGATGGCGTAAGCCCCCAGCCGGATAAGCACTATACCGATATTGTAATCTCTGGTTAGTTGAACGTTCAGCGATGCAATATTGCAGCCTTTTGAAGATTCGGCTTTATCAATCGGAAAGGGCGGCAGGACGAGGCATGTCCTGCTGTTACCCCAGAAAAGCGCTGCGCCGTTAAATGAACCAATTACTCGCTCTGATATTTCCGGCAACAGGAGTTCCGGTGCGTCCTCAAGTATTTTTCTGATTCCCGGCAGTAATGCTCCGGCGGGAACGTAGCGCGTTGCTGTAAAAGAGTCATCCGCGGCCAACGCCGCGAGGTATGCCAGCATCTTATGGCGGGTCAAGGCAAAATCTCTCGCTACAAGCATGGCTGAACCTACCTTTCACCTATAATCTGACCACCGTAACGCCGTCACCGCCCTCGCCACGTTCCCCGGGGCGGAATGACTTGACCAGTTGATGCCCCGCCAGCCGCTCGCGGACAGTCTTACGGGCGGCGCCGGTGCCGTAGCCATGCACGATGCGCACCTCACCCAAACCGGCGACGGCGGCATCGTTCAAATAGGTATCCAGTTCCATCTCAATCGCTTCCGCCCGCTTGCCGCGCAGGTCGAGTTCACGGGCGACTATCCTGCCGGACGGTCGCTGGATAACGGTATAATGCGGAGACATCTTGGCCTCTGGCGGTGCCGTTTTTTCCACGCCGTCCAGTCCGAGTCGTATTTTCGCCGCCCCGATTTGCACTTCCACCTGCCGCTTATCTTCATTGACCGCGAGGACGGTGCCATGAATACCAGCTTCTTTAACCCAGACCGTATTACCGACATCGATTCGGGCGGCAGCTTCTTCCGCCATCTCTTCGCCGGGAGCTGGTTTCCAGGTTGTTCCCTGCAATTGCTTCTGGATTGCCGCCAGCACCTTGCGCGTTTCAGCAACCCTCTCACGTGACTTTTCTTTACGCAAATCGGCTTCCGCGTCGTGCAGCGCTTTATGCAGTTCGGCGGCTTCACTTACGACGCGGTCGCGGGTCTCCAGAACGATGCGCCTTTCCTCCGATTTGACCCGCTTGAATTCATTTTCCAGTTCGCTAAGGCGCTTTTCTATTTCGGCCTTTTCCTGCGCCAGAGTTGCACTCAAATCCTCCATCTTATGCTTCTCCGTTATCAGGTCGGCAAGCAGGGTTTCAAATTCCTGGGTACCTTTCGCCAGCATGCTGCGGGCATTATCAATAATCTCGGCAGGCAGACCCAGCCGCGCCGCCGTTGCCAGGGCATTGCTGCCGCCGGGGATGCCGAGCACCAAATGGTAAGTCGGCGCCAGCGTAACCGGGTCAAAGTCCAGTGAGGCATTTTGCATCCCTCTGGTCGTATGGGCAAAAGCCTTGAGGTCGCTGAAGTGGGTAGTGGCGACTATCAATGCCCCGCGCGCGAGGAAATACATCAGCAGTGAGCGTGCCAGTGCGGAGCCCTCAGCGGGGTCGGTGCTCGTACCTAATTCGTCGAGAAGCACCAGGCTTTTCCGCGAGGCATGATTAATAATGCGGGCAATGTTGTTCATGTGCCAGCTGAACGTGGATAGAGTCTGCTCAATACTTTGCTCGTCACCGATGTCTGCGAAAATGCCATCGAAAACGGGCATTTGGCTTTCCGGCAGCGCTGGAATAGGCAAGCCGGACTGCACCATCAAACTGAGCAACCCCACCGTTTTTAAAGCCACCGTCTTGCCGCCGGTATTAGGTCCGGTGATAATCAGCGCCGAAAATTCCCTCCCGATTTCCACTGAAAGCGGCACCGCTTTATCGGCAAGGAGCGGATGCCTTGCCTCCGCCAGCCGTATAATCCCGCCGGAGGTATTACCATCAAATTCGGTAACTTTAGGTTCACTGGCGCGGAAGCGCCGGGCGTAGCGTGCTTTCGCCAGCGCCAGGTCCAGTTCCGCAATACGTGTGATGCTCTGTACGATTTCTCCCTCATGCTCGCCGATTTCGCCGGAAAGACTGCCCAGGATGCGCTCTATTTCCCGCTGCTCTTCACGGGAAAGCTCACGCAGTGTATTGCCCAGTTCGACAGTCGCCCACGGCTCCACAAAGACGGTAGCACCGGTATTGGAGACGTCGTGGACGATACCCTTAACCTCACGGCGGGCTTCCACTTTGACCGGGATAACATATCGTCCTTCCCTTTCGGTAATGATGGCTTCCTGGACTACCTTCTGCCCTTTTGCTGAACCCATGAACGCCTCCAGACGTTCCATGAGCTGCTGTTTCATGTCATTGAGTTTGCGGCGTACGGTTGCCAGTTGCGGCGAAGCGGTATCGAGCACCTCACCGGTAAGCCCGATGCAGTGACTGATGTTGCGCTCAATCTGCCCGAGTTCTGTAATGCCCTGCGCAATCTCCCACAGCATGGGAAAATCCGAAGCAACTCTGGCGAGATTACCGCGCAGGTGCCGGCTCGCAATCAGTACTTGCTGTACCTGAAGCAGGTCAAGCGTCTCAAGTATCTTTTCCCGCGCCGCCATCGCTGCCAGCGGGCGAATATCGAAGACACCACCGATGGTGAATCCCGGCTCAAGCTCCAGCAGCAGCCGCGCCTCTGCAGATTGCCTCAGAAGCCGCACCACCGTCTCGTAACTGGTCAACGGTTGAAGCTCGAGGGCAAGCTCCCGGCTGGCAGAAAAAGAGGTGAATTCCGCCAGGATTTCTTTTACCTTGGGAAACTCCAAGACTTCCAGACTTTTCTTATCCATACGAATATCTTATTATAATATAGCAGTATGATTTTCTCTATGCGAACTAAAAGGTTAGCTTGAAAGTTAAAACCAATTATTGTTATACTGGAGAATTATGATTATATTAGTCAACATTACTAAGCCTAAATATGTTGATCTGATGTGCCTGCAATTGACAAGGCCGGCGTGAGAGAATATGATTTTTGAGGTGTTACGATGGCTAAAACAATTGCAGAAATTAATAAAAGGATAAAAGAAGGTAAAGCCGTCGTCGTGACGGCGGAAGAAATAATAGATATCGCGCGGACGAAAGGCATTACCCGCGCTGCGCAAGAAGTTGATGTGGTAACTACCGGCACCTTCGGCGTAATGTGTTCCTCCGGTGCCTATCTGAATATCGGTCATACCAAACCGCGCCTTAAACTGGGTGGCGGTAAGGCTTACCTGAATGACGTGCTCGCTTACCCCGGTTTTGCAGCGGCCGATCTTTTTATCGGGTCGAACGCCCTGCCCGATGATGATCCCCGCAACCGTATTCGCCCCGGCGAGTTCAACTACGGCGGCGGTCACGTCATCGAAGAACTGGTAGCGGGCAAAGACGTCAGGCTTTCGGCGACGGCTTACGGCACCGATTGTTACCCGCGCAAGAAGCTGGATACCTGGGTTAATATTAAAGACCTCAACCAGGCAACCCTGCTCAACATCAGAAATGCCTATCAGAACTATAATGTCGCGGTGAACCTCTCGGATAAGCTGATTTATACCTACATGGGAATGCTCAAACCGAGACTGGGCAATGCTACCTATAGTTCGGCAGGACAGCTTTCGCCGCTTTTAAAAGACCCCTATTACCGGACTATCGGCATTGGTACCCGCATTTTCCTCGGCGGCGGCATCGGCTATGTTGCCTGGCACGGCACCCAGCATAACCCGGATGTACTACGCGGCGATAACGGTGTACCCAAGCGAGGCGCCGGTACCTTAGCAGTCATCGGCGACCTCAAACAGATGAGTCCGCACTGGCTGGTCGGCACAAGCATGCTCGGCTATGGCTGCAGCCTCGGTGTGGGAATCGGCGTACCTATCCCCGTTCTCGATGAGGAAGTTTTACGCCACGCTGCTGCGACCGATGGCGAGATATTCGCGGCGGTGGTCGATTATTCAGATGCCTACCCCAAGATGAAACCGGATATCCTGGGAGAAGTCAGCTATGCCGAATTGAAAAGCGGCACAATCAAAGTACAGGGAAAAAATGTCCCCACGGCCTCCCTTTCCAGTTACTCGCGGGCGGTGGAAATCTCCGGTATACTTAAAGGATGGATCCAAAAAGGCGATTTCCTGCTGACCGAATCGGTGGCACCGCTGCCGGGAGTAGATTCCGAGGTGACCTTCAAACCGCTCAACGAACGCCCGGTGGAGTATTGAGGAGGTTGAGATGATGGCTGCTGTTTCAAAGAGAATCGTTCTACATTTCCCCCGGCGGACTATCGACCGCCCCATCATCTGGCACCTGGCGCGTGACTACGCCCTGGAGTTTAATATCCTCAAAGCATCTATCGGTCCGGAGCAGGAAGGTTTGATGGTCATCGAACTTACCGGCACTCAGGAAGACTACGATAAGGGCATCAATTTCCTGGTCAAGACGGGCGTCAAAATACAATCATTGAGCCAGGACATCATCCGCAACGAAGATCGCTGCACCCAGTGCGGCGCCTGCGTCACCATCTGCCCGGCGAATGCCTTCTGTATCGAACCGGGCAGCCGGAAAGTCATCTTCGATAATGAGAAGTGTGTCGCCTGCGGGCTGTGTATTAAAGCCTGCCCGCCCCATGCGATGGAAGTACACTTTTAGTACCATGCCGCCCAAAATCTACCGTAACTGGATATCCGGCAAAGACCTGGTCACATTCACGGTTGCGGTCAGGGAAACCGACCTGTATATCCGCGCCGCCAGTAATCTGGAGCGCAAGGCATATAAGCTGGTCGAAAAATACCGGGGGTTTCTGGAAACGTACATCGCCAGGAATCCCCTCTTCCTGACCACCCTGGAACCGATTCCCATAACCGATGACACGCCCCAAATTGCCCGCCGGATGATGGAAGCGGCATCACAGGTGGGTGTGGGGCCGATGACCGCAGTTTCCGGAGCCATCGCCGAATTTATCGGGCGCGACCTGCTGGAATTTACCCCGGAGATTATCGTGGAAAACGGCGGCGAAATTTTTCTAAAGAGCCTCAAAACCAGGGTGGTGGGGATTTATGCCGGCAAATCTCCGCTCACCGGTAAAATCGGGGTAGAAATCAGCGCCGCGGATACTCCGCTTGGCGTCTGTACTTCTTCGGGAACGGTGGGACATTCGATAAATTTCGGCAAGGCGGATGCTGTAGTCACGATTGCCAAATCAACGATACTGGCGGATGCCTCGGCAACTGCGATTGCCAACCGTGTGCAAACTACGGAAGACATTGACCCGGCACTCGAATTTGCCGGGAAAATCCCGGGGCTGAGCGGAGTTGTTATCATCAAAGATGAAAAAATCGGGGTCTGGGGCAAGGTCAAGCTCTGCCCGACGGCGGTCTAGTTTCTCAACACTTTATCAATATTTTCAGACTCTCGATACCGCAGGTATCTTTCAGCGAACTTACCATTCCCACGATGGTGCTATAAATTATTTTACCGGCAAAGGGGCTCAGTGGCACCTGAGCATTATTCAAGGTAAGATTGACCTGCTGTCCATTTGTCATTGACAGATCCAGATTGTCAATCTGTCCGGTGCCCCGTAACGCCCCTACCGCGCCATTTACCACTTGCTCTACGAAAGTTCTCACGAAGGGATTCATTTCGACAGCATCACCATTTACGATGAGATTCACCTGTTTTGCCATATTGAATACCCCGGTACTAATTCTCTTTCGCTTTGATGATAGCCTCCAGTTTTTTGAGAAGCTCCTGTTCAATCGCAGCATGTATTTCCAGCAATTTCCTCGTATGGCTCAGGTGAGCACGCATATCGTGCGCTTTAGATTCCCAGATATGCTGCGACAGGTCGCTGCCGAGAAGCTCACCAACCTGATTTTTGGAAAGAGCCAATCGACCCTTTAAATCTTCATGTTCAAGGAGCAGGGAGTGCAATGAAGTCGCCAGTTCACGGTCGCCGTACTTTTCGAAAGCTGCCAGCAAGGCGGTTTCCTCACGCTTAAAATGCTCCCCCAGTCCGGTATTGACAGTTTCCAGCATTGTCTGCAGCGCTTCCAGTCCTTGCCTCTGGTCGGGACGGCCGGGCATGAATGATTCTTTGGATGCTTCTAATCCGGTGATTGCCTGATAATCATTGGCAACTGCTTCCATGTTCTTCATCTTGGCAAAAACGGCTTTATGCTCTTCGATAATCTGCACAATCAGTTTATGAATATCTTCCATGCTCTCTCCTCATGTAAATAAATTATTACTTGTCCATCCTCTGGAGATAGCGGTGCGCCTGCAAAGCAGCTTTAGCACCTTCGCCGGCGGCGATGATAATCTGTTTATCCGGCACATCCGTCACATCTCCGGCGGCGTAGAGCCCGGGCACCGTCGTCTCACAGAAACAGCTGACGGGCACCTCGTTGAAACGGTTGAGATTGAGTAAGGCGCGTACCATATCAGAGTTAGGTTCAACCCCTATTTCGATAAAGACACCAGCAGCCTCAAGCCTTTTTTCAGTATTATCTTTCAATTTTTTAATAACGAGTGCCTCGGCGAAATCTTTGCCTTCAATCTTCTCCGACCGATATTCAATATGGATGGTCAGATTCTTCATGGCAGACATTCGTTCTACGAGTATCGGATCCGCGGTGAGCGGCGTGAGTGAAACGAGATCAATATGGCCGGCAATCTTCTCCATGTCAAGCACTGCTTCCGCTGCGGAATTACCGCCTCCCACTACCACCACCCGCTGTCCCGCGAAAAGCGGCCCGTCACAGATCGAACAGTAGGTCACGCCCCGGCCGGTAAATTCCGTTTCACCGGGAATATTCAACCGACGGGGCTTTTTACCGGTCGCCAGCACTACCACCTTAGACTGGTATCTTGCCCCGCTCTCGCCGAGGGCGGTAAAACCAGCATCCGACCATTCCAATCGATTCACCTTTTCCCCGATTTTCTGATCGATGGGGAACTGGATCACCTGCTTCTGGAATTTATCAATCAACTCCTGACCCTCTATGAGCTGATAACCCATATAGTTTTCAATCTTGGTCGTCCAGTTCACCTGACCGCCGATATCGGTGCTGATGAGCAGGGTATTTATCTTTTTACGCGCGGCATAGACCGCCGCGCACAACCCGGCGGGCCCCCCGCCGATTATCATCAATTCGTACATTACTGTGCCTTCGGTTTTATTTCCAGCAACTCGTCGATTTTCATCGGATTGAAACCGACCATAAATTTCTCGTCTACAAAAATGACAGGTACCATCATCTGCTTGGTCTTTTCTATCATTTCCTTGGCTTTCGCCCGGTCGGAGGCGACATTGAATTCCTCATAGGCAATACCCTTCTGCGAAAGATACTCTTTCGCTTTGGTGCAGTAGGGTCAGGTCGGGGTCGAGTAAATGGTTACTTTCTTATCCGACATAGCACACCTCCGTGAAATATACTCGTGCTAATCTTATCTTTGCTTCAGAAATTAGTCAATACGTGGGGGATACTAAGGGAGGGGACTGGCGTCCCCTCCTGATGCTTTAGTTTTAAAATGAAGCCGCTACGCCAGAGCGCCTTCCATCTGGGCGAGAATCTGCTCGTTGGTGTAGTGGTTGAGGCTGATGGCATCGGCGGTACAGCCGCCCACGCAGGCGCCGCAGCCTTTGCAAAGCGCGGCATTAACCTGACAAACCTTTTTCGCCGTATCGAAAGTGATGGCGGTATAAGGACAGACCGATTCGCACAGTCGGCATCCTGAACAGAGTTTTGCATCAATAACTGCGGTAGCCGCTTCTACCTCTACTTTACCCCGGTCGATAAGCGACAGGGCTTCGGCGGCGGCGGCAGAAGCCTGGGCAACTGTATCCGGGATGTCCTTGGGGCTCTGGCAGCAGCCAGCGATGAAGATGCCATCCGTCATAGTAGCTACTGGGTCAAGCTTGGGATGCTTTTCCAGAAAAAAGCCATCGGCGGAGCGGCTGATATTGAACATACGGCCGACATCGTTGGTGTCTACCTGAGGCTCCAGCCCGCAACCCAGAATCACCATATCTACCGGGATGCGGCGCTGCTTACCTGCCAGGGTATCTTCAAACTGGACAACCAGCTTACCTTTTTCCTCCGGCTTTTCGGCAACGTCGGTGATTTCCGCCGGTTTGCCGCGGATGAAGACAGTGCCTTCGTTGAGCATGCGATTATAGAACTCTTCGTAGCCCTTGCCAAAGCTGCGTATATCGATATAGAACTCATATACCGCAGCATGGGTGTGCTCTTTTAGAAGGTGGGCGAATTTCATGGAGTACATGCAGCAGACACGGGAGCAGTAGGCATGGTATTTTTCATCGCGGCTGCCCACGCAATGGATGAGGGCGATAGCTTCCGGCTCATTCCCGTTCTTGAGTTTGACATGCCCGCCCGTGGGACCGGCGGAGTTAATCATGCGCTCAAACTCGAGAGAAGTCAGTACATTATCATATCTACCATAGCCGTACTGGTAAATCCTCGACGCATCGAACAAATTGAAGCCGGTGGCGACAATAATGGCGCCGACCTCAAGCTCCACAATCTCATCCTTCTGATTGAAATCGATAGCACCAGTCTCGCAGCCGACGATGCCCTTCTTCTCGATACCCTTCTGGCAGAGGCGGCAGAGGTCTTTACCCTGCTTGAGACCCTGGATGTGACGGCAAGTTTCCGCGTCAATGACAACACGGTTGGGCACCGCCTGGGCAAAGTGTTTGTAAACGGCACGTCGCTCGCCTAGTTTTTCCTCGAAAAGGTTGGGCACCTTGGTGGGGCATATTTCCGTGCAGCGCCCGCAGCCAGTGCACTTGTTCCAGTCGATATACCGCGCTTTCTTGCGGACTTTCACATGGAAGTTGCCCACGTAGCCGCCGACCTGCTCGACTTCGCTGTAGGTGAGCAGGGTAATATTAGGATGCGAGCCAACTAGCGTCATCTTGGGGGTCAGAATACAGGCGGAGCAATCAAGTGTGGGAAAAGTCTTATCAAGCTGCGCCATGTGTCCGCCGATGCTGGGCTCCCGTTCGACCAGGAAAACTTTATGGCCGGAATCAGCAATTTTGAGCGCTGCCTGGATGCCCGCGATGCCGCCGCCCACAATCAAGGTGTTGGGATTGATTTCCACCTCGCGTTTTTCCAGCGGCTGGTGATAATAAACGCGATAAGCCGCCGCGCTTACCAGCGCTTTGGCTTTTTCAGTGGCATCTTTATGGTCTTCGGTAACCCAGGAACAGTGTTCGCGGATGTTTGCCATCTCAAAGAAATAGGGATTCAGTCCGGCGTCCTGGCAGGCGCGGCGGAAGGTCGGCTCATGCATCGTCGGTGAGCAGGACGCGACCACGACCCGGTTTAATCCCATCTCGCGGATATCTTTCTTAATCATCTCCTGTCCGGGGTCGGAGCACATGAACTTATAATCGCGTGCCACTTTGACACCGGGCAAACTCTGGGCGTATTTACTTACTTCAGCACATTCTACCGTACCGGCAATATTACTACCGCAGTGACAAACGTAAACGCCAATCCTAGGTTCCACTTTTAACCTCGCTTAACTGCCGCAAAACCGGCCGCGGAGAAACGATATTTTTGTCCAGCCCCAGCGATTTTTCATCCATCCCAAGGGCGACCCCGATTAATTGCGAGATGAAGAAAACAGGCAGGTTATAATGAGTACCAAATTTCGCATTGACCAGGCTCTGGTAAGCATCCAAATTAGTCTGGCAAAGGGGGCACGGGGTTGTGAAGCACTGAGCACCGTTCTCAGCGGCGTTGGCGAAGAGTTTCTCCATCAAGCCCAGCACTTTGTCCGTCTCGGATATACTCAAAGAACTGCCGCAGCACCGTGATTTCAGCGGGAAGTTAACCGCCTCTGCGCCGAGACACCTGACCAGTTCATCCAGCTTGTCAGGAAATTCCACATGGTCAAAGCCGTAGTCGGGCCGCACGAGCTGGCAACCGGAGTAAGCGGCTACTTTCAAACCGGCAAGTTTTTGTTTTACTTTGGCCGCAATAGATTCAGGTTTAATATCAGTATAAAGGACATCAACGATGTGGCGGACTTTAACGCTGCCCTTGTACTGCATTTTAGCGACCGCCAGCGCTTCATTGACCTGCGCCATCAGTTGCGGATGCTCTTTCAGATGATGATTGGCTTTGTTCAGGGTGACATAGCAGGAACTGCACGGCGTAACCATATCCAGCCCAATCTTTTCGGCGAGCGCCAGGTTGCGCGCGGCAATCACCAGTGATTCCATTTCGTCCAGCGAGCCGTACGGTGTCGAACCGCAGCAGGTCCAGTCTTCCATCTCCGCCAGCTTCATGTCCAGCGGCCCGGCAATCGCCTCAAGGGAAATGCTCATGCCGAGGGCGGTGCTTTCCGAGGAACAACCGGGGAAGTAAGTATAGTATTTCATTTACTCCTCACTTCCTTGAATTTTTTAATGATGGCGGGTATATCGCCCCGGTTTTTGACTTTCGTGGCTTTCAGCGGCAACCGGCTGTGTATAAACATCTGTAAACCCACGGCAGCGACCTTTAGAGCGGCAAACGGGTTGGTAGACAGGTAATACTTCATCATCATTCCAAACTCGTGCACCCGCCCGTTGCTCTTGATGGAGCCAACAAAGGCACGGTACATCTCCGGATTGTTGTTACCCCTCGTACGGTAGCCCTGCTGGGTCGCCAGACTTTCCAGAGCATGCGCCAGGTCTGTGGGTTTAACCCCTTTGGGGCAACGCGCCGTACAGAGGTAGCAGGAAAGACAATACCACATTGAGTTTGAGGAAAGGACTTCATCCTTGAGGTCTGCCCGTATCATGGCGATAAGCTGGCGCGGCGCATATTCCATCTGGTTAGCCATTGGACAGCTGCCGCTGCACATACCGCACTGTATACAGGCGAGGACGTTCTCGCCGCCGGGAGTAGCTTTGACTTCATCAATAAAAGTATTCATTCTACTAAAAATTCTAGCATAAAGCTGCTTATGGCGGCAAATCTTTGTATCTAAAACCCAGAAACTGTTTGCCGCTAATCCGCCGCCTGTGTTAAACTCAGACCGTATGCAAATACTGGTCTCCAATGATGACGGCATCAAATCGCCCTGGCTGTGGGCGCTGGTCAAAGAGCTCAAACAAATTGCCGATGTGGTAGTCTCCGCACCGGATGGGGAACGGAGCGCCATCGGCACGGCGGTTACGTTGCGCCAGACACTGCGGGTCAACGAGGTTGTTCCAGAGGTGCCGGGCGTTATCGCCTATTCCGTTGACGGCACTCCTTCCGATGCAGTTATCCTCGCACTGGGCAAGCTGGCGCATGGTAAAATCGATCTGGTGGTTTCCGGTATCAATCAGGACTTAAATTTGGGAGAAGATACCCATATCTCCGGAACCGTCGGCGCTGCTTTGCAGGGTTATCTGCGCGGTTTTCCCGCCCTGGCGGTCTCGATGGAATTCCGCAACGGGCAAGGACCGGTGTCCGCGGCTAGAATCGCGGCACTGATCGCGAAAGGTATTGTGGAAGCGCCGGCAGAACCCAACCTCTTTCTCAATGTTAATATTCCGGACCGTCCTCAGACGGAAATGCGCGGCGCGCTGATAACCCGCCTTGCTCACCGCAGCCACATCAATACCGTTGAAGAAGGAAATGACGGCAGGGGAAAGTACTATTGCCTGGTGCGCCAGATGACCAACAATGCCGTTGCGGAAGACACCGACGTGTGGGCGGTAACACATGGCAATATTTCCATCACACCTATTTACACCTCGTTCCACCGCCGCCCGCCGCTCCGCACGATTGAGCGAATTTGTGATGGCCTGCTCAAGGAACTGGGTCTGATGAAGCCCCAACCGGCCAAAACAGTTTCCAGATGAAACATTATACCGGCATTGATATTATCGAAATACCACGCATCAAAGAAGCACTGCTGCGCTGGGGCGAGCGCTTCCTGAGCCGCATTTACACCGAGCCGGAATTGCGATTGTGCCGGAACAAGCCGAATGTGCTGGCGGTGCGCTTTGCCGGCAAGGAAGCCGTCATGAAGCTGCTGGGCACCGGCGTGCGCGGCGTTTGCTGGCGCGATATTGAAATCCTCTCTCACAACACAGGAAAGCCCTTTGTCAGGTTGTCCGGCGGCGCGCTTAAAGCCGCCAATCAACTCGGCTTAAGCGATATCGCCGTGAGCCTTTCCCACTCCCGGGATTACGCGGTAGCTTCCGTCTTCAGCACCGGCGTCGAATAATTTATGTCAACTATCCCACACCACCATGCCCCCGATTATGGTCATCTCCACCTTAATATCTTTTAGCGCGTCAGGCGGTACCTGGGTTGGGTCGGAGCTCAAGACAACCATATCTGCTAATTTCCCGGCAATAATTGAGCCTTTGACATCTTCTTCAAAGGAAGCATAAGCCGCGTTGATGGTGTACATTTCCAGCGCCTGTTTTACTGATATACTTTCCTCAAGCAAGACCGATTGTCCGTTTTCCGCTTTGCGCGTCACGGCGGCATAGACGCCTACCAATGGATTCCCGCCGACTACCGGGGAGTCGGAACTGGCGGCGACCGGCACACCGCCACCGAAGATAGATTTAAAGCGGTACAGCATAGATAGCTGATAAGGAGTCAAAGTAGCAAGATACCGTTCGCCGCTGTAATAGACAAACGGCGGCTGGGTAACAACAACCGTACCCAGTTTATGCATTCTCTCGATAAGCGAGGTGATGCATTCTGAACAATGTTCGATGCGGTGTCGCCGGTTCTTCTGAGTCGGTTTTTCAGCAACATATTCCAGAGCGGAAACGGCAGAGATAACCGCTTCTTCTTCAACGGCGTGAAAAGCAAGTTGAAAGCCCGCCCGGCTGATTTCAAAGGCAATGCGGTTTAGCTCTCTTTGTTCGGGCAATAACCACCCCGTAGCTGTCGATGTCATTACTTTGACGGCGCCCAGTCTTAAATCAGCATCCCCGTCGCCTGTTTTCATGCCTTGCTCTGCAAATCGCGTGTAATGAGGCAAGCCTGCCATCATATAAACGCGGCTTTTGAGCCTTCCGGAATCCTTGAACCGACGGATGACCTGCCAGCGCTCGTAGTCGTTCCTCACGGTGGCATCATGGATAGAGGTAATGCCATATTTTAGGTATTGCTGGTTGACCAGAATCATCCCCTGATTAAGCTCCTCATCAGTGAACTGGGGAATGATTTTGCCGCGGACATAGCCGAGCATCTCGAACAGCACGCCGGTCGGCTCTCCGGTGGTAAGGTCGCGCTCAATAGTGGCATCGGGCGGATCAGACGTCTCGCGATTGATGTTCGCCAGTGCCAGCGCCATGCTGTTGAGGACGCAGCAGTGCAAGCCGCGGTGACTCAGCACAACCGGATTATCCGGCGCTGCTTCATCGAGGTCTTGACGATTGGGATGCCGCTTTTCGGCAAGGTAAAAATCATTGTAATCGGTGCCGGCAATCCATGCACCGGGCGGGGTTTCTTGCGCTTTACGTCGGATAATCGTCTTAATATCTTCAATAGAACGCACCACGGACGGACTCAGGTCGAGGCTAAGCATCTTACGGATAAAAGAAAACAGGTGACAATGCGCGTCGATGAAGCCAGGCAATACCGTCCTGCCGCCGCAGTCGATTATCTTTGTCCCCATCCCGATTACACAATCAGGAACATCTTTCTCCACTGCCAGCAGAATTCGGCCGCCTTTGATTGCCAGGGAGCCAGCGGACGGCTGCCGTCTGTCCATCGTAATGATATTGGCGTTTTTGAGGACTAAATCCGCTTTTGGCATGTTGAACTCTTAACTGTTCGGTAGTATACTACCTCACAACTCACATATGCAAAAAGGAGGATTTAACCCAGCCTGCTACCCCTCTACGAACACTTGTTTTACTATGTTTGTTATGCTATTATGCGGTTAAGTAGGATATGACGACAGAGAGAGCGAAAGCCTTAGAATTAGCCATCGGGCAAATTGAAAAAAGGTTCGGCAAAGGGTCCATCATGAAGATGGGCGAGCCTGGGGCGATGCCCAAGGTAGAGGCAGTCCCCAGTGGCTCGCTGGCTCTGGACCTTGCCCTGGGTATCGGAGGAATCCCCCGCGGGCGCATTACCGAAATTTTCGGGCCCGAGTCGTCAGGCAAGACAACCTTAGCCCAGCACATCATTGCTGAGGCGCAGAAACAAGGCGGTACGGCTGCTTACATCGATGCCGAACATGCCATGGATCCCGCCTATGCGGGCGTTTGCGGCGTGAATATCGATGACCTGCTGATTTCGCAGCCTGATACCGGCGAACAAGCCCTGGAAATTACCGAAGCCCTGGTGCGTAGTGGTGCGATTGACGTGATTGTGGTGGACAGCGTAGCCGCCCTGGTTCCCCGTGCTGAAATCGAAGGAGAAATGGGTGATGCCCATGTCGGTCTTCAGGCACGGCTGATGTCCCAGGCCTTACGAAAACTGGCCGCCGCCATTGGTCGGTCGGGAACTGCCGTTCTCTTCATCAACCAGCTCCGAGAAAAGGTGGGAATCGTCTTTGGCAATCCGGAAGTCACGCCGGGCGGGCGGGCACTCAAATTCTATGCTTCCGTCCGGATTGAGCTCCGTAGAGTCGAGACCATTAAACAGGGCAACGAGGCAGTCGGCAATCATGTTAAAGCGAAGGTTGTCAAGAATAAGGTGGCTCCGCCCTTCCGCAGCGCCGAGTTCGACATCATGTTCGATCACGGCATCAGCAAGGAAGGCAACCTTATCGACCTGGGACTGGAAATGGATTTAATCAAGAAGGCTGGTGCTTTCCTCTCGTACGGCGATATCCGCCTGGGGCAGGGCCGGGAAAATGCGCGTCAATACCTGGCGCAGAACCACGAACTTGCCAAGGAAATCGAACAGAATATCCGTAATTCAGCCTTCTCTACTCATCATGCAGTATCCGATAGTGACACTGCCGGCGACAATGGCTCCGGCAGCGATAATAATAATTAGTTCCATCTGATACCAGTTATATCCCGTCAATAGTGAGTAAAGAAAGGCTGAGGCAAAAGCTTCAGCCTTTTGTGTTTTAGAACAGGCAAAATAAAACAGAATGAGTAAGATTACACGCCTGCCGGTGGGCAGGAGAAAAAAAATAAGACTGTACCTGGACGACAAACCAGCATTTCAACTGGAAGCCGAGGTAGCCTTCCGCGCCGGGCTGCGGGTGGGTCAGGAAGTCGATAACTTTGTACTGGAATCTTTGAAAAAAGACGATGACCGACAGCGCTGCCTGAACGCGGCACAACGCTATTTAAGCTACCGTCCCCGCAGCGAATCTGAACTTGGTACGCAATTACGGCGGCGGGGCTTTGACCCGGGAAATATTACATCGGTACTGGAAAGCTTGAAGCAAAGCGGGCTCCTGAACGATACTGAATTCGCCCGCTTCTGGCAGGAAGATCGCACTAATTTCCGCCCGCGCAGCAAATGGCTGACTATACAGGAACTGAAGAAAAAAGGAATTGACGACGCCGTTATCGCGCAGACGGTTGCTGCTCTTGATGACGAGGAAAATGCTTACCGTGCCGCGCAAAACAAAGCGCGGGTTTTGCCTCTTGATGATTACCAGATTTTTCGGCGACGCCTTGGCGACTTTCTGCGGCGGCGCGGCTTCGGTTACGAAGTGATTACACATGTGGTGCAACGGATGTGGCAGGAACGCGGGAGCGGTTCCGGATAGCTTTGCAAAGCCACTCCGTGATTTTGAAGTTTAATAATCTGCTGCAGATGAAATATTAAACGGTTAACGAAAGGAGTTAAAATTGGGAATTGAAATTGTGTTGGCGATATTCTTCGCCTTCCTGATTGGCGCTATCTTCGGCGGCATGGCTGCCTTCCTCTCGCGACAGATGGTCTTCAACCGCAAACTGCGCATCGCGGAAAGAAAAGCCGCCCGCATCATCGTAGAAGCCAAGGGACGGGCTGAGAAAGTAATCCAGGAAGCTCAGGGTGAATCACAAAAAACGAAAACTGCGGTAGAAAATGAGTACCGTGAGCGCCGCAACGAGCTGCACCGCCAGGAGACGCGGCTCACCCAGAAGATGGAGACGCTGGAACGCAAGCTGGAAGGTGTCGACCAGCGGGAACGCAACCTCATCAACCGAGAAAAAGATATCGATACCACCCGCAACAGCCTCGAGGAGCTCAAAGGCAAACAGCTCAAACAACTCGAAGTCATCTCCGGCATGACCAACGACGAAGCCAAGAAAATGCTGCTGGACACCATGGAGGTGGAAATCCGCCAGGAAGGCGCCCGCCGCCTGCGGCAGTGGGAAAGCAAACTGAAGGAAGAGGCGGACGAGAAATCCCAGGAAATTTTGGCGCAGGCGATTCAGCGCAGCGCCTCGGAGATTGTTGCCGAGTCCACCGTGTCGACGGTACCGCTACCCAGTGATGAAATGAAGGGGCGTCTCATCGGGCGGGAAGGACGCAACATCCGCGCCCTGGAACAGGCTACCGGCGTCGATTTGATTATCGATGATACGCCGGAAGCGGTCACGCTGTCCAGCTTCGACCCGGTGCGCCGTGAGGTGGCACGCCTCGTCCTGACCCGTCTTATTCTGGATGGGCGCATCCATCCCGCCCGCATTGAAGAAGTAGTCGGCAAAGCGAAGGAAGAAGTCGATGCCGCTATCGTGAACGCCGGTGAGCAGGCTGCGATACAGGTAGGCGTCCACGGTCTGCACCCCGAGCTCATCAAACTGCTGGGGCGGCTTAAGTTCCGCACCAGCTATGGACAGAACGTCCTCACGCACAGCATTGAGACGGCTTATACCGCCGGCATGATTGCCGCCGAGCTCGGCGCCAATGTAACTCTGGCTAAACGCGCCGGTCTCCTCCACGACATCGGGAAAGCCGTTGACCGTGAAATAGAGGGCAATCACGCCGCCATTGGTGCGGACATCGTGAAGCAGTGGGACAAGTCAGCGGAAGTGCTTAAAGGCGTTGCCGAGCACCACCTGGAGACCAGCAACACCAGCGTCTGGGGCTTCATAATCTCGGCAGCAGACGCCATAAGCAGCGCCCGCCCCGGCGCTCGCCGCGAGTCGCTGGAGAACTACATCAAGCGCTTAAAAGCCCTCGAAGACATTGCTAACAGCTTCAAGGGAGTGGATAAATCCTACGCTATCCAGGCAGGCCGCGAGGTGCGCATCCTGGTTAAACCGGAGGACATCGATGACCTGGGCGCCATGCGGCTTGCCCGCGACATCGTAAAGAAGGTCGAAGAATCGCTGGAATACCCGGGACAGATAAGAGTAACTGTCATCCGCGAGACCAGGGCAGTAGACTATGCCAAGTAGAATGGCGCAGCACGCCTCAGACGAGATAGTATCCATCCTTGCCATCGGCGATGTCGTCGGCAGCCCGGGACGGAAGGCAATCCGCCATTTCCTGCCGGATCTGTGCGAGCAATATGAACTGGATTTTGTTATCGCCAATGGCGAAAACGCCGCCGGCGGCTTTGGGCTGACCGTCGAGACCGCCCGCGAACTTCTGGATGCCGGTGTTGATGTCATCACCTCGGGCAACCACATCTGGGCGCAGAGGGAGATTATTACCCACCTCGATGGGCAGATGCCCATCATCCGCCCGCTCAACTACCCGCCGGGGGTTCCGGGGAGGGGCTACCTCACCATCGGTCCCATGATGGTGGTCAATCTCATG
>JAQTQH010000051.1 GCA_028712355.1 Dehalococcoidales bacterium | reverse complement strand
AAAATAAGCTCGCCAACGTTACAAGTGAATTGGCCAGTACCAGGACCGAGTTAACCAGTACGAAAGGTGAATTGGCCAGTACCAGGACCGAGTTAACCAGTACGAAAGGTGAATTGGCCAGCACCAAAAATCAATTGACATCTGCTCAGCAAGCCACGGCAAATCTTCAAGCCACGTTGTCGAGCACACAACAACAACTGACAATATATCGAGAGACTTTAACAGGCTTGGGAATTACTCTGCAAGCGAGCAACACCTGTTATGATGTGCACTTGATTGACAACCCTGAGGCAGATGATCCCACTTTTGACCAGTTAATAACTTTCCTCTCCCAGGACAAGACTGAGAACAATTCTTATATTGCGAACGTTTACGATTGTTCACAATTTTCGAGGGATATTCATAATAACGCGGAGGCCAAAGGAATTCGTACTGCGGAAGTTCATGCCCGGTTCGAAAATGATACGATAGGCCACGCTTTAAATGCATTCCTGACAACTGACTATGGATTGGTATATGTTGATTGTACTGAAGCTCCAGATAAGATTGCTCGTGTGAAAACCGGAAAAGATTTACGTTCCATCGAGTTGGCCTATATTACAAAGGCGAATATAAGAAATGATTCTTGGTGGGATTCATTAGCTAGATATTACTACATGCCATCAAGCACGAATGAACATTGCGTCACATCGAAAATTACTATCTTTTGGTAGTAGAAACCAAACTATGTGAGCAGCTATTATCTCTGTCTATTGCCAAATTAATTGATTCCCTCTTGTTCCAGGATAATTTCCGTTGCCCAACGGGCGGCATTAGCCACAACAGAAGGGCATTTATCACTATGCGCCCCGGCTGCCTCGAATGCTTCCCGGTCCGCCGGGTTCAACAGGTCAAAAGACCTGCCGAATATTTTCTTCTGAACGTCCCGGCAGATACTACCTCCGTAATATTCCATAAATTTATTATGGAGCTTCATAGCTATATCACGGGCTTTCAGGCGAATATTCTGGGGATCTCTGAAGTTGCTTCTCTCACGCCCAAAGATATAGCCAATCGCTATGACGCCGCCGCTTAACGCGCCGCATGCACTGGTTCCGGTGGAACAAAGGCCGCCGGCCATACAAGTCGCCGATTTGAAAACCGCGTCAAAAGCGGCATCGCCTTCAATCCCCAGAGCATCCTGGATTGCCGCAATCACGGACTGCGAACACCCTTTGTATTCTTTGGAATAGTAGAATCCCATCTCATATGCCTTTTTTAAGACGGCCTCTTTATCTTTTTTCATTCCCCGTCCTTATCAAGTTCCTCCCTTTTCCCCTCACCCCATCACTCCACCTGCCCTGAGCCGCGCCAGGACGCCAAATTCAGGCTTCTATTGGCTAAGTAAGAGAGAGATAAAAGCCCGCGACCGCTGCCAGCACCGCAAACGCCCCAAAGATAATCAGGTAAATGCCCAGAATCCACGCGATAATCTGCGGCTTGATGATTATAATAATGCCCGCCAGTATCGCCAGCACACCGCCCACCAGTCCGCTGATTTGAGGAAGTCCCATGGTACCCTGCTTACTTCGGAAATAGTGGTGATATAATCTATTCTACCGCGCGGTGTCAAACCAGTGAATCCCGTGTCATTACGAGCGCAGCGAAACAATCCCAGGCAAAAGGGAAAGGAGATTGCTTCGTCGATTCGCTCCTCGCAATAACAAATGCGGTAATGAGCATTTGCGCAACTGCGCAGTATTTAAATGTGCGAAAGCGATACAAAGCTAGGTTATTCTTTCCTTTGAACGTAACAGCAACAGGCTTAAGAAAAAAGCTGCAACTGAAAGGGCTAGATTAATGAGAAAAGCCAGGTAGTAGCTGCCCGTAACGTCAAATATATATCCGAATACAGGCGGCCCTATCACCGATCCTATCGTAGAGCAATAGATAAAAATGCCGAGTATCGTACCAACGGACTTAACACCAAAGAATTCTCCCGGTGCCAGGTTGGCCATGGTCATGAGGCCGCCATAAGCAAAACCAAAAATCGCGGAGAACAGATACAGGGTCCAGGTTCCTGCTGCAAAGATGAGTAGCAACTGAGGCAGGGTAAGAATGATAAAACAAATGCAGACTGTCTTTTTAACTCCTGTCTTGCCCACGACAAAACCCCAGAATAGTTTGCCGATGATAGCACCCACTGCGATGACGGACACCAGGCTGGCAGCTACCATTGCTGGTATTCCGATATCGGTAGCGTAGGGTGCGAAGTGCTGCGCCATTGCCCAGTAGGAAGCAGCGAACATGATAGTTATAATGCTGAAAACCCAGAACCTCGCTGTTTTGGCGGCCTGGAGGAGGGACATCCCATCTGCCGTAGAATAGTAAAGCTTAACTATTGAGGACTTCTCTTCTCCCTGTAGCTTTAGCCCCATTCTTTCCGGACTGTGTTTCATGAACTGTGATACAATCACCAGGACTGCAAGAAAGATGGAGGCGAGAACGATATACGCTGACCGCCAACCGAGAGAGGATATTAGCCCCTGGAGCAAAATCGGCCCGAATGTTCCGCCAACCGCGAATCCTGTGACGCTAATCCCGACAGCCTGTCCCCGGATTCGTGGCCCGAACCATCTGGACAGGTTTGATACTATGGGAAGATAACCACCTGCGTTGCCGATTGCCACAGGAAGCATATTGATTACATACACCTGCCAGAGGGCGTGTACTTGAGACATCAAGAAATATCCTGTAGCTACTAATATTCCGCAAACTGTGACGAGAAACCTGGGTCCATATTTATCAGTTAGTCTTCCCGCGTAAATGTTGAGAATTCCTCCCAGGATGCCTTGTAGAGTTAGAGCCAGCGACAACGCTGCCCTCGTGACGTGTAGTTCCTCTGCTACCGGTTTCATGAAAATGCCGAATGAATAATTCTGTATACCTATTACAGCCAAGCCAATGAAAGCCAGAATCACCATGACCCAGCCGTAGTATAGCTGCTTCATCGTTGATTACTCCTATATGGAAAGCTCTTCGCAGAAAAGATGAGTTTAACTGGATTTGATATGCGAAAAGAAAAGCACACGAACAATGACCAAGATGATTATATCAAGGCTGACCGTAGCTAACAACTATTCGTATTATGTTTCTTGATTGGTGAATTATCGAACTGGTGTTACAAAGTATAGAGAGGCGTAGGAACCTTCCCGTTTGTCAAAAAGTGAACCGTTAAGCATAATTTATTACCATTGGACAAACATCGGCATGACTACGTGTACGTAGGTTTCTGAGCCGACCGGGCGGATGAGCCCTGGGCTGGAGGGGTTCGTTGTTTCCAGCGCCACCTGTTCCTCCCGGAGCACGCCGAGGACATCGATAAGGTACTTGCCGTTGAAGGCAATCTTGGACTCCTCGCCTTCGATGGCGGCATCGATATCGCCAGTGTCATCACCAATTTCTTCGGAGCGGGCGGAGACCGTCAGCTTGCCGGGTGCGGACTTGGCGCCGGGCGTCATCATCAGCCGCACGATGCCGCTGCCGTCGCGGGCAAAGATAGAGGCGGTCTTGGTGGCGCGCAGGAACTCCGCAACATTGACCACGAGCCTTGTGGCATAGCTCTTGGGAATCAGCTGCGAGTAGTTGGGGAAGCTGCCCTGGATGAGCTGGGAGACCAGCTCGGTGCTCTTCATACGGAAAAGTATCTGGCTCTTATTGGGATTGACCGTGATTTCCACCGGCTCTTCCTGTTCGCCGATGAGCCGGTTCAACTCGCCGAGGGTGCGGGCGGGGATAATGACCTCGGTCTTCTGGGCGACCGGCGTGGCGAGGGGTATCTTTTCGACCGCCAGGCGGAAGCCGTCTGCCGCCGCCAATGTCAGGAGGCTGCCTTCGAACTGGGCATCGATGCCGGTGAGCACCGGGCGCGATTCCTCGGTGGCCGCTGCGAAGATGACGCGGTTGATACCCTGGCGCAGCGCTTCGACCTCTACTTTAGTCGTAATACCTTCGGATATGGCGGGAATCGGGGGGAAGTCCTTGGCATCTACTCCGCTGATGCGCGCCTCGAAGCGGGCGCATTTCAAGCGCAGGGTCTTGCCGGAAAGGTTAATATCAATCTTATCATTCGGCAGGGAACTGACGAACTCGGTGAGCAGGCGGGCAGGCACGGTAATGGCGCCGCCTTCTTCTATCTTGGCGCCGAGCCAGCAGCTTATTGCCATTTCCAGGTTGGTCGCCACCAGCTTGAGTCTCCCCTGGTCATCAGTAAGAAAAATGTTCTGCGTTATCGGCAGGGTGCTGCGCGTGGCGACGGCCCTTCCCACGATGCCCAGACCCCGGTTCAGGTTCTCCTGCAAGCATGATAATTTCATCTTTCACCCCTCAAAAGCAGTTATGTATGGTAATGCAGAGTATATAACAATAGACGGTACTATTCAAGAGCTATCGTGCCGCTCTTGCCGCCGCTCTTGCGCGCCAGCCGGATGTCTCCGATGCGCATGGCACGGTCGACCGCCTTGCACATATCGTAGATGGTCAGCGCGGTTACCGCGGTAGCGGTGAGGGCTTCCATTTCAACGCCGGTCTTGCCGGTGCTCTTTACAGTCGCGGTAATTCCGATGGTGCTGTCTGCTTCATTCAGGTCGAATGAGATACTGACTTCATCGATAGGAATGGGATGGCAGAGGGGAATAAGGTTCGCGGTCTGTTTCGCCGCCATGATACCGGCAAGCTGGGCGGTGGTGAGGACATCCCCCTTGCCGATACGCCCCTGCTGTATCAGCTTGAACGTAGCCGGTAGCATCTTCACGGTGCCTCTGGCGACCGCTTCGCGCAGGGTGTCCGGCTTTCCGCCGATGTCTACCATTTTCGGACGGCCGGCGCTATCCAGGTGAGTCAGAACCTTCTTGCTGCGTGGCATAATCATCCCCCGATCTGGGAAAAAGTCCGCCACTTCGGTATGTCTCCCTCGGCGAGATGATGGTTCCGCGGCTTGGCGGCGACCGCCTGCTCGATGAGCCGTTTCAGCCCGGTCATTGTTGCACCGCCGCGCAAGGCAGTTTTCAAATCAATCTCGCGGTCGCTCATCAGGCAGGGCCGCAGCTTGCCGTCGGCGGTGAGGCGCAGCCGGTTGCACCGGTAGCAGAAGTGCTCACTCACCGGCGTAATGAAGCCGATGGTTCCCTTCGCGCCGGGCAGACGGTAATACTTGGCGGGGCCGTTACCCGTAGTATGCAATACCGGTTCCAGCTTCCCCAGCTTTTCTAAACGCTGCCGCATATCGCTCACCGGGACGAATCCGGAACCGGCGGACTTTTTGCCGGCAAAGGGCATCAGTTCGATGAAGCGCACGTGCCAGCCATCGTTTACGGTCCTGGCGGCAAAATCGGGAATCTCATCGTCGTTGACACCCGCTATAACGACCGTGTTCAGCTTGACCGGCTCGAGCCCGGCATCCTGCGCCGCCGTAATGCCTTTCAAAGTATCTTCCAGGGTGCCGCGCCGGGTGATTTCTTTGAACCGTTCCGGCTTCAAGGTATCCAGACTGATGTTGATACGCTTCAATCCCGCGGCTTTCAGCTCTGCGGCGTGTTCCGCCAGCAGGGTGCCGTTGGTGGTTAGGGAAATTTCATCTATCGCGGGAATGCCTGCCAGCATCTCGACCAGCACGGGCAGACCGATTCTAACCAGCGGTTCGCCGCCGGTAAGCCGCACCTTTTCAATACCCATTCCCGCGGCGGCTCTCGCGATGGTGTAAATTTCTTCGTAGCTGAGTATGTCGTCATGGGACATCAGGGGCACGCCGTCCTCCGGCATGCAGTAGATGCAGCGCAGGTTGCAGCGGTCGGTCACGGAGATGCGCAGGTAATTGACCGGGCGCTGGAAAGAATCGTAAAGTCCGGTCAAGCCTTCGACTCCATTGCCGGCTGGCGGTGTATTCTCAGGAGCACTTCACGGGCTTTCTGAGCCGCCCGGCTGCGGTGGCTGATGCGGTTCTTCACTTCCAGCGGGAGCTCCGCCACCGTTTTATCGAGCTCGGGCAGATAGAACACAGGGTCATAACCGAAGCCCTGCGCGCCGCGCGGCGCCAGCGTAATATAGCCCCGGCACTCGCCTTCGCAGAACTCGACGCCGCTGCCGGGGACAGCGATGGCAATCACGGCCCGGAAGCGGGCGGTGCGTTTCTCGTAAGGTACGCCTTCAAGCTTTGCCAGCAGGTAGCTGACTCGCTCGTTGTCGGTAGCATTTTCTCCGGCAAAGCGGGCGGAAAAATGCCCCGGGGCGCCTCCCAGCGCATCCACCTCCAGCCCGGAATCGTCCGCCAGGGAAAGCTGCCCGCTTTCCTCCGCCAGCGTCACCGCTTTCACGCGCGCGTTCTCTTCAAGGGTGCTGCCCTCTTCCCTGACCACCGTCGTTATGCCGAGTTCGGCGGGCGTGACCAGCCGGTAGGGGACACCTTGCAGCAGGCTGCGGTACTCTATGACTTTGCCCTTGTTGTTGGTCGCCAGCAGGAGTTTGTCCATTCGTTTTCAGTTTAACGCCCGCGAATAAAGCTGTCAACGTAATGGCGCTCCCCCGCTTTTACGCTCGCTGGGCTAGAGTAGTGACCGCCACGCAATCGTTTGCTTTTCTGCGTCGTTTAAGGGAAAATGACATCTGGGAACACGAACGGAGTAATTCAAATCATGAATCAATCAAACTTTAATCTTGATGCCGTCCTGCACCGGGTCGGCAAGCCGGCGCGCTACACCGGCAACGAATGGAACAGCATCGTCAAGGACTGGGACCAGACTGCTATTAAAGTCGCGCTCTGCTTCCCGGATACCTATGAAATCGGTACGTCCAACATGGCGCTGCCCATCCTTTATGAACTGCTCAATCGCCAGCCGGATGTCCTCGCGGAAAGGGCTTTCGCACCCTGGACGGACATGGAAGCCCTCATGCGCCAGAACGGTATCCCGCTCTACGCCCTGGAATCGAAACGCCCGCTGAAAGAATTCGACATGGTCGGCTTTTCGCTGGGCTATGAACTCGGTTATACCAATGTCCTCAACATGCTCGATCTCGCCGGAATCCCCGTGCTGGCTTCCGCCAGAGATGATAGTTACCCGCTTATTATCGCCGGCGGCAGCTGCACGCTCAACCCGGAGCCGATGGCGGACTTCATCGACGCGTTTGTCATCGGGGACGGCGAAGAGGCTGCCCTGGAACTGGTCGGCTGCTTCCGCGCCTGGCAGAGTGGGGCAAAGCAGGGCGGCAAAAATCAGCTCCTTAAAATGCTTGCCGCGCTTCCCGGCGTTTATGTCCCCGGCCTGTACAAGGTAGAGTACCAGCCGGACGGCACCGTAAAAAGCATCACGCCCTTTGCCAAAAATATCAGTCCGGTCATCAACCGCCGGCTGGTCGGCGCGCTCCCGCCGCCGGTGACGAAGATGGTTGTCCCCTACGTGGAAGTGACGCACGACCGCGGCGCCATCGAAATCCAGCGCGGCTGCTCCTGCGGCTGCCGCTTCTGCCAGGCGGGCATGATTTACCGACCCGTACGTGAGCGCTCACACGATGAAGTCATGCAGGCAATCGAGAAAATTATTACCGATTGCGGCTACGACGAGGTATCCCTCGTTTCTCTCAATACGAGCGATTATTCCGGCATTCATCAGTTAGTTAACCGAATCGCAAAACAATATCCCAATATGGCGGTATCCCTGCCCAGCCTGAGGCTGGACGCCTCGGCGATTAAATTACTGGGCTGCCTGCCCACCCGCAGCAAGACGGGGCTGACCTTCGCTCCTGAAGCGGGCAGCGCCCGCCTGCGCCGCGTCATCAATAAGAACATCACCGAAGAAGACCTTCTGGAGACCGCAGCCCTCGCCTTCGAGCGGGGCTGGACGACCCTCAAGCTCTATTTCATGGTCGGTCTGCCCACCGAGACGCCGGAGGACGTAGCGGATATCGTGAAGCTGGTGGACAAAGTGTACGCAATGGCGAGGGAAGCCAGCCGCCGCATCCCGCGCATCCGCATCAGCGTGGCGACCTTCGTGCCCAAGCCTCACACCCCGTTCCAGTGGGCAGCGCAGGAGCCGGAAGCGTCCTTGACTGTTAAGCAGGAAATTTTACAGAAGGCGCTGCTGCACCGCAAGAATATCGCCTTTTCCTGGAACGACCCCCGCACCAGTCTGCTGGAGGGGGCGCTCTCCCGCGGCGACCGGCGCCTGGGCAGGGTAATCTACAATGCCTGGAAGCTGGGCAGCCGGTTCGATGCGTGGACGGAGCATTTCAAGTTTGAAAACTGGCAGAAGGCTTTTACCGAAGCAGGACTAAGCCCCGATTTCTATGCCCGCCGCGAACGCCCGCTGGACGAGGTGCTGCCCTGGTCACACATCGATTCCGGGGTGGCTGTGGATTTTCTCAAGCAAGAATATCAAAAAGCGGTCAAGGGTGAAATCACGGAAGACTGCCGCTACCAGGCATGCAACGTCTGCGGCATCCAGCGCTGGCAGCCCTCCTGCCCACAGAGAAGCAGCGGAAAATAGAAATTAAGAACTCTTTTTCTCTCTCCCGCGGTGGAAAGAGAATTCAAGTTCCTGCCAGTGCCGACTTGATTTCCCGGCGGACAGACTCTTCCGTCTCACGGCCCAGGCTGTCTTCCAGCGTCTGCTTCGCCGCTTTACCGCCAATCCTGCCCAGCGCCCAGGCGGCATAACCGCGCACCAGCGGCGCGGGGTCAGACATCGCCCGGGACAGGTCGGGGATAAAGGCGGAATCGCAGGTGTTGCCCAGGGCGATGGCGGCGTTGCGCTGGAGATATTTCTTTTCGGTGATGTAGTTATAAGTGAGCGGCTGGATGCTTTGCCGGTAGTATTCGTCCGTCATATTGAGCACCCGCACCAGGTCGAACTCATGCGCCTTCCTTTCCAGGTAGGCGCCGGGCGGCAGCTTCATCTTCAGCCGCTTCTGGTTGCGCGGGCAGGCGGTCTGGCAGACATCACAGCCGTGAATCCAGCTGCCCATCTTTTCACGGATATCCGGCGGAATGTAACTGGTCACGCCGCCGGGATTGCCATCGATGGTGGTAAAGCAGTTATAGGCGATGCAGCGGCGCGGGTCCATGCGCAGTGGCTCGTAGAGGGCTCCGGTGGGGCAGGCATCGATACAGGCGGTGCAGTTAGGCGGGCAGTTTACTGTCATCGTGGGTGAGTCATATTCCAGCTCGGCATTGACGACGAAGGTGGTGACCAGCCCGAAGGAACCCATGCCGTCGAAATAAACGAAGGTATTTTTGCCGTAGGTGGCGATGCCCGCCCGCGCGGCAGCCTGCCTTTCCGGAACGGAGCGCGCTACGGTCACTTCCATGCCGTTCTTTTCGAGGAATTCTTTCATCATCTGGCGGCGCATACCGTTGATGCGAGCGCGGGGTGTGATATAAGCCCTCGCCAGGTAAATCCGCCCGATTTTGCCGGCGAATTTTTCCGGCACAGCCTCTCTGGCACAATCCAAAACGACGGCAATGATAGACCGCGCCGAGGGCATCATCTTCTGCGGTTCCGTCCAGTCCAGGGGGCGCAGGGTGCTTTCGGTGTAAAAGCGGTACATCTCGTTACGCTTGCGCAGCTCGGCGGCATAGTCCGGGAAGCCTGCCGCAGAGGTAATGCCCGCGCCGCTGTAGCCTAAATCCAAGGCGAAATCTTTGATATCCGAAGTCAGTGACATTTTATTCCCTCCGCTTGTTCTTCTTACGTTTGGCATCATGGTGCAGAGCGCAGACGGCCAGGCATCTGGCGCACCACGGTATTTTGCTACCCGTTTCATGTTCCAAAAAATCCTGCTTCCGGTCAAGATGAGCGAAGTAATCAAACATCTGCTCCGTGTCCGGGCGCATCTCAGGCATGGTAAAATCCGTGGCGGCAAAAGTACCCTTGCTGATGAGTCCGCCGCAGCCGAAGATGCACTTCCACTTGGTCTGGTGGCCGTACTCAAAAGTCATCCCGCCAATCTCGGCGGTATCAACCCTATCGGCAGAAAGGGCACCGCTGGGACAGATTTTAACGCAGGACTGGCAGTGGTCGCAGATTTCATGCTTCACCAGCGGGTCCGGCTCCAAAGGCGCTTCGGTAATGATGCTCACCAGTTTCTGCCGCGGCCCGAACTGTGGAGTCAGCAATATCTGGTTGGTCCCCATCTCTCCCATGCCTGCCGCCAGCGCGGCGTGGCGATGAGACAGTCCCCAGCGGAACATCGGGTCGCGGGGGGCATTGGCGGGGATGGGATAGGCAGAATAGCACCGTCGCTCCAGGAATTTCGCCAGTTCATAAGCGATGCGGTCGAGCTCGGCGTTGACAAACTTGACGCCGAAACCGCAATAGGAAAGGTTCTCCTTACCCGCAGCGACATTCTGCAACGGACCAAGCGCTATCTCCATTGCCACTACCACGACTGATTTCGCGCCGGGCAGAAAATAGCGAGGGTGGTGGTGTTCGGGGGCATGTTCGAAGCGGTCTACCGAGGCAATGCCGACCAGGTCAGCACCCTTTTCGCGGGAGAAATCTATGACCTGCTTGGTAAGTTTGTCCTTAGCCATAGCTTTTACTCCTTACGGGCTTCGGATAGGGTGCGCAACACCTTTTCAAAAGTATCCATGTCTTCAGGCGAAAAAGGCTTCCGCAATGCGGCATCCAGTTCGTCGGCGAACTCCAAGATGCGGGAACCCACCGCCCGCGCCTTCGGAGTGAGGTAGAGCAGTAGCGAGCGGCGGTCGTCCGGATTGTCGCGGCGCTCCACATAACC
>JAQTQH010000080.1 GCA_028712355.1 Dehalococcoidales bacterium | reverse complement strand
TGCATCCCAATGACCTGCGGCTCTGGGCGATAATGGCCGCGCTGCGGAGAGGCGTAACTGTCGAGGAGATAGCCAAGTGCACATGCATTGACCCGTGGTTTTTGCACAAGATGAAAAACATCGTTGACATGGAGATTAAGCTGCTCTCGAAGACGCTTAACCCTGAGATACTGCTCAGCGCCAAGCGCCTGGGTTTTGCCGATGAACAGATTGCCACGCTCGCCGACCGGCTGCCGGAGCAGGTTCGCGAGCTGCGCCGTAGCTGGAATATCAAACCTGCCTATAAGATGGTGGACACCTGCGCCGCCGAGTTCGATGCCGCCACCCCCTATTTTTACTCCACTTACGAGCCGGAAAACGAAGCTACGCCGATTGAGGGAAAGAAAGCGGCGGTTATCGGCAGCGGTCCCATCCGCATCGGGCAGGGAATTGAGTTTGACTATTGCAGCGTGCACTCCGCCTGGGCGCTCCAGGAAGCTGGCTACCGCAGCATTATGATTAACTCGAACCCGGAAACCGTCTCCACCGACTTCGACACCTCGAATCGCCTTTACTTCGAGGCGCTGGACGAGGAAAGTGTCCGCGACATTCTGGAAAACGAAGCCAGGGAGGCTCAGAAGACGACTCCGTCAATCGTCCAGTTCGGCGGGCAGACAGCCATTAATCTTTCGCAGCCGCTATCACTCTATGGTGAGCCGCTGCTCGGCTCAAGCGCTGACTCCATTGACCTGGCTTCAGACCGCCGTCGTTTCGAAAATTTCATGGACGGGCTGGGTATTCCCCAGCCGCCGGCGGTGACGCTGACCTCGATTGATGAAGCTCTGCGTATCGCGAAGATTCTGGCTTACCCGGTGCTGGTGCGCCCCAGCTACGTTCTGGGCGGCCGGGCGATGGAAATCGTCCGAAACGCCAGCGAGCTTGCCCGCTACTTCAAGCTAGCGGTTGACCTTGATACCAAGCACCCTATCCTCATTGACAAATATCTGGAAGGCAAAGAGTGCGAAGTTGATGCCATTGCCGACGGCGAAACTGTGCTTATACCCGGCATTATGGAACATATCGAACGTGCCGGAGTGCACAGCGGCGACTCGATGGCGGTCTATCCCGCCCCAGGATTGAGCGATGATGAGAAATCAATGATTGTTGACTACACTGTTAGAATCGGGCTGGCGCTGAAAATCAAAGGTCTGATGAACATCCAGTTTGTGGTTATGCCGGGTAATCCATCCTCGGTTTACGTGATTGAAGTGAACCCGCGCGGCAGCCGCACTGTGCCCTTCCTTTCGAAAGTGACCGGTGTGCCGATAGTCAGGGTGGCTACTAAAGTGATGCTGGGTCAGAGTCTGAAGGAGCAGGGCTATCAAGCGGGACTGTGGCCTGCACGGCCACTGGTCGGCATCAAAGCGCCGGTCTTTTCGATGTCGAAGCTGCCCGGGGTTGACACATATCTTGGCCCGGAAATGAAGTCTACCGGCGAGGTAATGGGAATAGACTTTACTTTTGAGGCGGCGCTCGCCAAGGCGTTACAGGCGGCAGGCCTGATGCTTGAACCGGGAGGCAGTGTTCTTTTCAGCATTGCCGACCGCGATAAGCCCGAAGCGTTGCCAATCATCCGCGAGTTTGCAAAAATGGGATACACGCTTTATGCTACTGAAGGTACAGCATCAATGATTGAGGCTGCGGGCTTGCCGGTGAAGAAAATCACCAAGAAGCTGCATGAGGGACATCCTAACGTCCTTGACCTTATCCACAAAGGCGTGGTGGAGGGCGTGGTTAACACCGTCTCCGGTGACCGTCAGCCACTGAGAGACGGCTTCGAGATCCGGCGTGCCGCCACCGAGCGGCGTATCCCCTGTTTTACTTCGCTGGACACGGCAAAAGCGGTTGTCCAGAGTTCCGGAGCTGGTCAGGCAAATACCAGCGTGTTGCCTCTGCCACAGTACCGCAAAGGGAAGTCAGTGTGATAACAGTAAAAGCTAGAGTAATTAGCGTCGAACAAATTCTTGGTGAATTGGTGCGTAATCCGGCGATAAGACACGCAAACCCTCCGAGAAATGTCTCAGCTAGCTGGATTATATGGCTTGAATGCCCTGAAGTTGCCCCAAAAGCCATACCTGGGCAGTTCGTGATGGTAAGTTGCGGGCCGGACTGCACACTCCGCCGCCCAATTAGTATTCATTTAGCTAATGATAGGGGCATCGCTCTTTTTTTCTCTGTATGGGAGGATGGGAAAGGAACGCGGTGGCTAAGCAGACGCAGACCTGGTGACATTGTTGACATAATAGGGCCGTTAGGGAATGGTTTTCTAATAAACTCGAATTCAAAAAGACTGTTATTAATTGCCGGCGGTATTGGCATAGCCCCCCTGCGTTTTTTAGCCGAAGAAGCCCTGAGTCATATGTATTCGGTTAAAATTCTTCAAGGAGCTTCGGGGGAATATCAGTCATACAACAAAGCTAATCCAAGCCAGCTTTATCCTGTAAATCTCTTGCCTTCAAAGATGAAACCATCGGATTTCAAAACGATTGAATGTTCTCATGATGGCAAAAGCGGCATGGTCACGGAATTGCTTACCCGGAATATTGAAGGAGAAGCACAGACCTATATTGATTGGGCTGACCAGATTTTCGCCTGCGGGCCGCTGCCGATGTACAAGACGATGGCGCAGATGCCGGAGCTAAAAAACAGGCCGGTGCAGGTTTCGCTGGAAGTAAGGATGGCCTGCGGACTTGGCATCTGCTACGCCTGCACCATAAAGACGCGGGAGGGACTTAAGCAGGTATGCCGCGACGGGCCGGTCTTTCAGTTGGGCGACGTCTTGTGGGATGAGGTTGCCTGCTAGATAATATTGCGGGGGCATTATGGTTATCACCAGCCAGATAACGATTGATACCAGGGGCAACGGCGATATGCTTGACATCACCGCTGAAGTTGTTAACCATGTGGCCATGGCAGACATCGAAAGCGGTATCGTA
>JAQTQH010000079.1 GCA_028712355.1 Dehalococcoidales bacterium | reverse complement strand
ATGCTGACGGTAACTGAGCGGGTGTGGGGAAGGCTCTCGGTGAGCAGGCGTAAGCCGTTATCAAGCGTAGTCTTCTGCAAAATCATCTCCTGGGGATAAACATTAACTGACAATTCTATGGGTATCTGAGACGCCTGTCAACTGAAATTCCCTGCTTGGTCTCGACCCGAATTGACTTGGACTGGCTGTGGTTGCTAATATGTGGAATGATGGAAAGAATAGCTCTGATGCCGCTTGGGGCTGAGGTTAACCGAAAGGGGCATCTGACTATTGGCGGCTGTGATACTACCGAGCTTGTCAGCGAGTTCGGTACGCCGCTTTACGTTTTTGACGAGTTCACCATTCGCACCAGATGCCGCGTATACCGCGAGGCTTTTGGCAAACTTTTTCCGGCGAGTTCGGTAGTTTATGCCGCGAAAGCTTTTCTGAACGGGGCGCTGGTGAAGATACTAACTGAAGAGGGGTTGGGGCTGGACGTAGTCTCAGGCGGCGAGCTCGGCATCGCCCGGAAGAGTGGTTTTCCCGCCGCCCGCATTTATTTTCACGGCAATAACAAATCGGCGGAGGAAATTACCGCGGCTCTAAAATATCACGTGGGCCATATCGTAGTTGATAACGCTTACGAACTGGAATGCTCGATGCCATTGCCGCCGGCATGGGACAAAAACAGGATATTCTGCTTCGCATCTCGCCGGGAGTTGACCCCCATACCCATCACTACATCGCCACCGGCATCGTTGATTCTAAATTTGGCTTCGCTCCGCCGGAAGCGGATAAGGCGATTGCCCGGGCGATGGCGTCAAAGCACCTGAATCTGCTTGGACTACACTATCACCTGGGTTCGCAAATTAGCGAAACCGAGCCTTATCGGACCGGGGTTGAGGTGGTCTTAAAATTCGCTGCCGAGATGAAGCGCAAGCACGGTTTTGAACTCAAAGAAATGAATATCGGCGGGGGCTATGCTGTCCAGTACACGCTGGACAATCCGGTGCCCCCGATTGCCGAGTTTACAAAAGTGATTGCCAGCCAGCTTGCTGCTAAGTGTCGCGAGTTTGGTCTTGGCCTGCCCAGGCTGGTTACCGAGCCCGGAAGAGCAATCGTTGGCCAGGCAGGAGTAGCTTTCTACCGCGCTGGTGCGTCAAAAGAAATCCCCGGCATAAGGCGTTACGTCTCGGTTGATGGCGGCATGGGCGATAACATCCGCCCGGCGCTTTACCAGGCGGCCTATGAAGCGGTGGTTGCCAACAATATGGCCGTCAAGGCGGATACTAAAGTCACCATTGCCGGTAAGTTCTGCGAGTCCGGAGACATCCTGGTGAAAGATATCAACCTGCCGCCGGTTTCTGCGGGAGATATTATTGCTTTGCCTGTCTCGGGGGCATACTGCGTACCGATGTCCTCAAACTATAATGCCTCATTCAAGCCGGCAATTGTCATGGTAAAAGATGGTCAGGCCAGGCTGGTGCGGCGCCGTGAGACGCTGGACGACCTTGTCCGCTGCGACAGCGATTAAGGAGATTATCACCATTGTGGCCGGTGATTGGACAGCGAAAAGCGGTTTCGCTGATTGAAAAGAGTTTCGGACAAAGTGCCGCTGCCCACGCTTATCTTCTGGTTGGCCCACGACACGTGGGCAAGATGACTTTTGCCATTACAATGGCGCAGGCTCTTAACTGCTCTTCTGCAACTCCCCCCTGCGGCGAATGCCCGGCCTGCCAGAGGATTGCCGGGAGAAATTTCAGCGATGTCCAGGTCGTGGGACTGCAAAAGGCAGGCGGCGACGAGACTCGCCCCAAGACAGAAATCAGCATCGAGCAGGTACGGGAGTTACAGCACACAGCATCGTTAGCACCTTTTGAGGGCAGGTGCCGGGTCTTCATCCTTGACCAGGCTGAACTGCTTTCCCGGGAGGCGGCCAATGCCCTGCTGAAGACGATTGAGGAGCCGCCAGCCGGAGTAGTTTTTATCTTGCTTACGGCTAACGAAGAAGCACTGCTCCCTACGGTTGTTTCCCGTTGCCAGCGGCTTGAACTGAGACCGTTGCCCGCCGGCGAAGTTGAGCAGGCGCTTTTAGCAAAAGAAATAGAGCCAGACCGGGCAAAGTTGCTGGGGCGGTTAGCGCGGGGACTGGTGGGCTGGGCATTGGATGCCGCCTCGGATGAAAGCCTGGTGTCTGACAGTCTGACATTAAGAGACCGTTTGATTGGTGTTGTCAGGGACGGATTAATGGCGCGCCTGGATTATGCTGCCGAACTTGCCGGGATTTTTGGCCGTGACCGGCAGAAGGCGAGTGAGATTCTGGAAATCTGGCGTGATTGGTGGCGTGACCTGATGCTGGCCAAACTCGGTATCAGTGAATCGATAATTAATGTTGACCGACTGGCTGAGATTAATGAGATGGCTTCGGGGATGAAGCTGGAAAATATCAGAAAATTCATCGGGGATATTGAAAGGGCCGAGGCCGAGCTCAGGCAAAACGCCAGCCCCAGGCTGGTGCTTGAGGTTTTAGCCCTGAATATTCCGGAGGTAAAGAATGGCTAGTGTAGTGGGAGTGCGGTTTCGGACGGCGGGCAAGCTCTATCACTTCGACCCGGTGGGCATCGATATGAAAAAGGGCGACCCGGTGGTGGTTGGTACGGCGCGGGGAGAGGAACTGGGTTGGGTGGTAGTTGCTCCCAGAATGGTTCCGGACGAAGAAGTCAAAGAGCCGCTTAAGCCGGTGCTGCGCCGGGCTTCTGAGAAGGATATGGATAACGACGGCGAAAGGGTCGCCAAAGAAGCCGAGGCGCTTAGCGAATGCAACCAACTTGTCGCCAAGCTTGGCCTGACTATGAAGCCAGTACTGGCGGAATGCAGTCTCGAAGGCAACCGGGTGACGGTTTTCTTTACTGCCGAGGAGAGAGTGGACTTCCGTGAACTGGTGCGGGAACTCAGCCGGAAGCTCAAATCACGCGTGGAGATGCGGCAGGTCGGCCCCCGGGATGAGACCAAGA
>JAQTQH010000050.1 GCA_028712355.1 Dehalococcoidales bacterium | reverse complement strand
CAATATGAGCCACACCACTGTCGTCCAGCACCAGGTCAACCTCCTCACCGACTTGGGGGTCCCCCTTGCCGCAGCATCCGTGGCGCTGGGTATGGTAGGACTGGGCGGTACTATCGGTAAGTTCTTTTTTGGCTGGGCTTGCGATTACGTCCCCGCCAGGTACATGGCAATCACCGCTTTCACCCTGCAGGTCATCGGTCTGGTTGCCTTGATTAACCTCACCGAAGCATCGCCCGCCGGCATGGTCTGGCTTTATGTCATCCCCTTCAGCTTGGGCATCGGCGGCTGGGTGCCCAATATGTCCATGATAACCAGTAACTACTTCGGGCTGGCATCCTATGGGGCCATCTTCGGCGCCATCAGTTTCTTTGTCAACCTGGGGGTTGCCTTCGGTCCGCTGGTCGCCGGCTTCATGTATGACAGCACGAAGACCTACCACGGCGTTTTCACCCTGTTATTCGTGATGTACGCCGCCGCCCTGACGGCAATGGTACTAATACGCCGCGCCAGAGCCACAAAAAACAAGTAGCGCCGCTCACTACGAGCAACGCTACTCACTGTTCTACCAGATTAATTAAGAAAAAGTCTTGTCTTGAGAGTTAACTGCAACAACCGCCGCAGCCGCACCCTCCGTCTTTAGAACCGCACCCTTCTTTATCTTCTTTCTTCTCGCCTTCGGTTTCCTGCAATTTCTTCGCGGCTTCGGCCCTTTCCTTAGCCAATTTTTCCTCGAGTTCTCGCACGAGACTCCAATTGAACGGCGCTCAACCCATATCAACACCTCCTACTATAATATCTATTTTACCGCATTGGTTTTTGGTTTGACAATCCGTACTTACACTTAATCATATTATATGCAGTCTGAAACATATATGACTTTGGTCACATCCCGTAGTTTCACAATAAGGCTACTGAGGCATTGTATCACTGGTCGGAGTAACAGTGATAGTTGTCGCCGCACTCTGCGGAATAGGAAATTTCCAGTAGTCCGTCATCGGAGAAAAGGTGACAAAAATCCCAATATGCGCCAGCAGAAACAGAGCAACAAAGCTAATCGCCACCCAGCGCAGCTTGCCGGTGCGCCTTGTCCGCCAGAAGTTGATGAACCTCGCCAGCACCAGTCCCGCGCCGAGGCAGATTGCCCCGACGCTGGGGTAGAAGTAGTAAAGATAGGTTATCCGGTCCGTGATAACATCCAGCGGTATCCACAGCAGGTAGGTACTGGCGAACCACAGAAAGGCAAACACCTCCGCATCGATACGCCGACATAACCGGTAGGTCAAATAAACGAAGACCGGGACTATCGCACCCCAGAGAGCGAAGTTCACGCTGCCGGTATAGTGCGGGTCATACCAGTAAGCCACCAGATAAGGGATAGCAACCCACTCCCAGGGGCGGCTGGCAAAGGGATGGACTGTATTCTCAAACGTCAGACTGCCGCTCATAGTGTAAAGACGCCATATCGTGGCAAATGGGTCAACGAGCCGGTGGAAGATTATCGAATCCAGCGCCAGATAAAGCATGATAAAGAGAAGTCCCGCCAGTAAAAGCGACAGTATGAAATGCGGAGGGCGGTCACGCCGCAGGAGCAGCCAGTGCAGACCGATAGCCGGAAACGCCAGCGCAGCGGTTACCTTGGTAAGAACGGCGAGGGACATGAGCACCGCCATAATCGGATAGTTCTTCTTCAGATAACACCAGAAAAAAGCCAGCATAAAGGTCACGCTGAAAACATCCAGCATGCCTATACTAGCCTGTACGAAAGTCATGTTCTCGGTACCCAGCAGGAAGGTCGCCAGGTTAGCTGCCAGCCGGGACATTCTTAGCTGGCGACAGATAAGATAAAACAAAATAATGCCTGCCGTACCGAAGACAATCGGGAAGATACGCCAACCCAGAGGCTTATCGCCGAAAATGTTTATCCCCAGAGCAATAATGAGCTTGCCCAGCGGCGGGTGTTCGATGCGCTCCGAACCCTGACCGTCGAGGATGAGACGGGCATCCTTGACATAGTGCAGTTCATCAAAGACGATTTCCGTGGGGGTATTAATGATGATGAAATGTACCGTAAGGGTGGCAAGTACGATGAGCAGGAGCCAGAAATACTCCCAGCGGACCGCCCTGACAAGTCCGCGCTTCGCTACTTCCATGTCCACCATAGGTTAGCCAGATAATTCCATATTATCGCCGCCGCGATGCCAAACAAATTAGCAAGTAGGTAATGCAGACCGAGTACTGATGAGAGCAGCGCGAGAATGCCCCAGTTCAGCGCCAGTCCCACCAGGCTGACTAAATTGAACTTGCCGAGGCGCTTAAGGAAGCTCTTGAAACCCCGCGTGCGTCGGTCCGAGAAAGTAAAGAAGTCATTAAGCGTGTAATTGGTGACAATGGACGTCTCGATGCTAATGGCGGAAGATACCAGGTAAAACAGCCCCCCATGCTCGGTGAGCAGCCACAGCAGTCCTTCATTCACGACCACCCCGCTGCCCCCTACCAGGCAAAACTTGATGAAACGCAGCAACTCGCCGCTGCGCCGCATCAGGCTGAAGATGTGATTGAGGTACTCTATCTGCTGGCGGGCATTCAGCTTGCTCTTGCCCAGGCGGCGGCTTTCGAAAATAAAGGGGACATCCGCTACTCTGCCGAACCGTCCCATGGCAGCCATTTCCAGCAGAATCTTGTAACCGCGCGGCTTCAATGCCACGCCGTCAACGCTTTCTTTGCGGAACAGGTAAAAGCCGGACATGGGGTCGCTGATGCGGCGGCTCGAGGGCAGGAACAGGTGAGCGATAAAAGTCGCCCCCTTGGAAATAAGCCCACGCAAAAAGTCCTGGTCGGCCCAGCCTCCACCCTTCACGTACCGGCTGGCGACGGCTAAATCCGCGCCGTCCTCGATAGCTTTGAGCAGAGCAGGCACCACTTCGGGCGGGTGCTGGAGGTCGGCATCCATCACGCCGATAATCCTGCCTTCGGCGTACGGCAGCCCATCCACGACGGCGGTGGCCAGCCCGCGCTTGCCCTGGCGCACAATTACCCGCACCGGATATTTCCCGGCAAGAGCTTTTATTTTAGCGGCGGTGCCGTCCTTGCTGTCATCATCCACAAAGACAACCTCGTAGTTGTACGATGAGAGGACTTTATGGAGACGTTCCACCAGCGGCGTCACTGCATCCGCCTCATTATAGGTCGGGACAATTATGGAAATATCTCTGCTCAACGAATTTACCCGTTAAATTGACCGCTTCATTCTACCACACATGTAGCGACCTCAGGTAATCCTGGTGCGGGGCGGCTTACCCACCAGGTACATCACGATAATCGCCGCCACCGTAAGTACGATGCTGGTCATAAAGGCACTGATATAACTCTGGGTGGTATCGAAGATAATACCCGCGTAAACCGGTCCCGCCATCTGCCCGACGGTGAAACAGAAGAAAATAGCACCATAAATAATGCTAAAATCCTTATTGCCGAAATAATCGGAGACCAGCCCCGGCAGGATAGGCGTTATCGCACCGGTATTTAGACCCAGCAAGCCCGAGTAAATATAGAGCATCGTCAGGTTAGTGGTATTGGAGAGAATAGTAAAGGCAACGACCTGTAAAGCGCAGCCCATAATAAAGACATAACGCTTGTCGATAATATCGCCGAGCCGACCGAAACCCAGCCGTCCGGCGATGCTGAACGCCGTCAGCATGCCAACCGCCGTCGCCGCTGCCATCCGGTCGATGCCGATATCCACCGCGAAAGCTACCTGGTGCATCAATCCCGCAGTATAAGCCCAGCCCCAGAGAAATCCGCCAATTGCAATGAACCAGAAAACCTTCTTCCTGAGAGCTCCCCGAAAGGTCACTGAGACAACCGTCAGCGTATTTTGTGCCCGTAAACCTTGCTGCTCTTCACCGGTGTCCATTCCCTTTTCCACAGGCGTGCGCATGATGAAAGCACTGACCAGAGTCCCGATAACGCCCACCAGAGCCGCTGAAAAGAGGAAAGCCTTCTGCCAGCCGTAGACTGTAATGAGCCAGCTGGCTACCGGCGCCATCGCCACTCCGCCCACCCCGATACCGGCGGCGGCAACTCCCAGCGCTGTGCTCCTCCTGCGGAAGAACCAGTGCCCGATGAGCGTAAAATTAGGCACCAGCTGGATGCCGGGAATACCAACACTAACAACCAGACCATAGTAGACATACAGATGCCACGGCTCGCTCGTTGTAGAAAGTAGAAAGAATCCCAGGCTGGCGATGAGGCTACCGATAATCATGATGTGCCAGATACGCATCCGGCGGATAAGCACGCCGATTAACGGGGCAATTGACCCGGAGACCACCATGCCGAGGGATATTGCGCCGGCGACCTCCGTCCGTGACCAGGCCTTGTCCCGCAGAATAGCGTCAAAAAACACGGGGAAAGAATAAAAGTAGCTGCCGGAAGTACAGAAGAACAGGAGAAAAGCGCCCACCACCACCCACCAGCCATAGTATATCTTTTTCAAGGCGCACCTGCTTTCGTGATTTGCGGGGCTATGTCTTGATTATAGTAAAAGGTGCTCCGTATTGCAAAAACGTTTTCTGGTACCTTCGTCCTGCTATCCTTAAGTGAAAAAATGCCGTTATAATAGATGAGAACAGTAAAAACGAAAGGGAGCGTCTCTCATGAAAAGCAAACCGGTCACCCTGTCCGCTATTGTCTTGTTGCTCATCGTAACCATACTGGCGATGGGCTGTGAATCAATCCCGGTGCCGACCACACCATCAACAACCACGCCACCATCAACCACAACCCCACTACTGCCGCCCGCACCAATGCCGGCAGCTAAAGGGACTATCGAAGTCCGTGTTACCGATGCGCCGGCGGCGGATAACGTAACCGCCATCATGATTACTCTGAAAAAGGTGGAAATTCACCGTGCGGCGGCAATACCGGTACCCCCCACTGACAATATGACCAGCGATAACCGGACCACGCCGCAGGCGAGCGATAACACCACGGAAGGCGGCGAATGGTTCGCCATTGAAATTCCCGCCGGGCTGAATAACTTTGACCTGCTCAAGATTAAAGGCATTGAGCAGACCATCGGCACCAGCGAAATGCCCATCGGCAAATACACTCAGGTACGCCTGACCGTGGATACAGTTGAGGTATCCCTGGGCGGCGGGGCGCTGAAACCCGCCACGGTACCGAGCGGAGAACTCAAACTGGTGCACCCCTTTGATATTGCGGCAGGCAAGAGCACCACCCTGGTTATTGATTTTGACGCCGATAAATCGGTAAACGTCACCGGCAAAAATGAGGTTATCGTAAAACCGGTTATCAAACTCATCGTCAAGTGAGCGAAAGACAGAACTAAAATTTGAGCCAGCGGGCATTCACCCGCTGGCTTTTTGTTTACCGGCTAATCAGCGCCACGAATCACCATTCGCGGAAGGCATTGGTAATAGGTAGGCGGCGGTCCCGCCCGAAGGCGCGGGAGGTAATCTTGACTCCCGGCGGCGACTGGCGTCGCTTGTATTCGCTGCGGTCGACCATCTTCGCCATCTTCTTGGCAAGCGATTCGTTATCGCACATCCCGATAATCTGCTCGACGCTGCGGTCTTCTTCAACATAGGCGACGAGCATCGGATCGAGCACGGAATACAGCGGCAGGACATCGGTGGTCTTCTGCCCCGGCGCCAGCTCCGGCGAGGGTTCCTTGGTCAGCACCGTGGACGGTATCAAAGCAAAGCCGGCTAACGTATTACGGTATTCCGCCAGCTTGTATTCCATGGTCTTGGGCACGTCTTTAATCACCGCAAAACCGCCGGCTAAATCGCCGTAGAGCGTGGTGAATCCGGTCGCCATCTCACTCTTGTTGCCGGTGTTGAGCACCAGCCAGCCGAACTTGTTGGAGAGCGCCATGAGGATATTACCCCGGATACGCGCCTGGAGGTTCTCTTCAGTCACATCAACCGGCTTACCCTTGAACGTATCGGACAGCATATCCAGGTAAGCGTGGAAAGTTTTTTCGATGGGGATGACCAGCATTTTAATACCCAGGTTCTTTGCCAGCTTCTCCGCATCGGTCAGGCTGCCAGCCGAGGAGTACTGCGACGGCATCGCCACCGCCACGACATTCTCTTTGCCGAGGGCATCAACCGCGATAGTCGTCACCAGGCTGGAGTCAACGCCGCCGGAAAGACCGATGACCACCTTTTTGAAGCCGTTCTTCTGCACATAGTCCCGCGTCCCCAGCACCAAGGCATCATAGACCTCGCCGGGGAAACCCTTCTCCTCGACCTGCTGTGCCGGCAGTGGCAGTCTGGGTTTCGCGGATAATGTCTCCGCTGCTACGATTTTAACTACCTCTGACTTCGGGCTACCCAGCAGGCTCTCCCGTCGCCAACGAGGGTCGTGCAGACGGGTGCGGAAAACCCCTTCCAAGTCGAGGTCAACAACCACCAGGTCCTCGGCAAACTGCCTGCCGCGCGCCATGACCTTGCCCTTCTCATCCAGCACCATGCTGTTGCCATCGAAAACCAGCTCATCCTGTCCGCCCACCAAATTGTTATAGGCGATAATCACTACATTATCGGTGGCGCGCGCGGCGAGCATCCGCTCGCGCTGTTTGCTCTTGCCGTAGTGGTACGGAGAGGCATTGATATTGACGATAATCTCGGCGCCAGAATACGCCTGCAAAGTAGAGGGCCCGGCTTCGTACCAGATGTCCTCGCAGATATTCACGCCGATGCCCACGCCGCCAACGGTATAAACGGGAACCCGGCTACCGGCGCGGAAGTAGCGCAATTCATCGAAGACCCCGTAGTTGGGCAGAAACATCTTGTGGTAGACATCCACCAGTTTACCGTTGTGGATGATAGCAGCAGCGTTATAAAGGTCTTCCTGCGCATCGACAAAGCCGAGGACAATCACCATCTCCCGCCCGGCGGAATACTGGACAATCCGGTTGCGGCAGGAAATATTTTCTTCAATAAACCGGGTCTTGAAAAGGAGGTCTTCTGGAGGGTAACCACAGGTGGCCAGTTCCGGAAAAGCCAGCAGGTCCACGCCCAGTGCGCCCGCCCGGTCAATCGCTTCCTGAATTTTGACGGCGTTGCCGGCAAAATCACCCACGGTCGTGTTTAGCTGGACCATACCCAGGCGCAGGCGGCGAACCATGTCAATCCTCCCCAAAATATGTTATCTCCATTATAGCACTAAGATAAAGGCAAATACCTGTAGAGATATTGCAGGAAACGCCTCTGGAAAATCGCACCGAGCGAGAATGTAGTAAAAATACTATATCTTTGAGATGGAATCGCCGAGGGGAGTGGTGCCGATGATTTTTTCATCGGCAAGCGCCTGGATTTCCGGCGGGGACATGCCCAACAAATTGCCGAAGACGTATTCGTTATGTTCGCCCACCATGGGAGACGGCCGCCGGATGGAGATAGGGCACCTGGAAAACCGCATGGCGGCGGTGGGAACAGGGTAACGATGCGTGCCGACCAGCTTCCGCTCCACCTCCTGGAAGTAACCGCGCGCATTCAGATGGGGGTCTTGAAGAAGTTCCGGCGGTGAAAGCACCGGTCCGGCGGCGATTCCCGCTGCCTGCAGCATAGTCACGACCTCATAGTGGTCATAATGTTCAGTCCATGCGCCAATGTGCTTGTCGAGCTCGTCCTGGTGCTGCCACCGACCTGTGCTGTCCGCATATTTCCCGTCTTTCGCCCAGTCCGGGCTGCCGAGAACCTTCAAGAAAGCCGCCCATTCTGCATCTGAAGTAACCGTGATGCCAACCCACTGGTTATCACCCTTACAACGGTAATAGCCCTGCGGCGCCCAAAAGGGATGACGGTTACCCAGCCGATTCCGGTTTCTTCCGTTCATTGAGTACTCGACGATGGCATCGCCGACCAGGCAGGTCAGCGCCTCGACCTGCGATAGGTCGATATATTGCCCCCTGCCCGTCCTCTGGCGGAATAACAGCGCCGTGAGTACCGCCATCGTGCCGTTCACGGCGGCGGCAGGGTCGCTGGGAGAGACATCCGTCATCCGGGGCGGTCTGTCTGGCTCGCCGGTCAGCTGCGGGATACCGGACATCTGCTCCATAGGATAGGCAAAGCCGGGAAACTCACGCCATGGTCCCGTAGAGCCATGCGCCGCCATTGAAATCATAATGATTTTGGGATTGATTTCACGTAGGACGGGATAGTCCAGCCCGAAGTTCTTCATCACCCGCGGTGTGTAGTTTTCCATGACGACATCGCTGATTCTGACCAGAGATTTGAACAGCTCCACGCCTTTTGCGGTGGTGAGGTCAATGGTGATGCCCAGCTTATCCAGGTTCACGGTATTGAACAACGGCGACCTTTCGTAGGTCTTTTCCCCGGTCAGAGAAGCCGTCGCCGCGCCGCGCCAGGGGTCAATGCGCCGGGTCGATTCAATCTTGATAACCTCGGCACCCACGCTGCCCAGCAGGCTTGCCGCAAACGGTCCCGACCAGAATGCCGTCAGATCGAGAACGCGCACGCCGGTTAAAGGCAGCCCCGGGGTTTTCTTCCGCACTGGTTTCACCATTTCAGATAATTCCATTCTCGCGCAGCCGCACCATATCGCTTTTCGCGTAACCAAGGCGGCTATAGATTTCAATATTATGCTCGCCGAGCAAAGGAGCGGCGCTCTTGGTTTGCCAAGGGCTCTCCATCAGCTTAGCCGGCGCTCCCGGCATAACGACTTTGCCCATCACCGGATGGCACACTTCTTCAAGGAAACCGCGCGCGATGTGCTGGGGGGACTTGATAATTTCCTCCGCAGTAGGCACCAGCCCCGCCGGGATACGCCACTCCACGGCAGCCTGGAACAGTTCCTTTGCCTTCCATTCGGCTATCTTGGGTGCAAACAGCGCGCGCACCTCTTCCAGATGCTCTACAATCATTGCCAGGTTCTGGTATCGGGGGTCTTCAGCGAGTTCCGGCATACCGAAAAATCGGCAGATTGCTTGCCACTGCGGCTGGGTCAGCATATTGATGCCGATATAGCCGTCTTTACAGGGGAAAATGCCGAGGTAACAGATGGCCAGATTGAAATACGTCTTCTTGAGATATGAATACATCACCGCCGGATGCAGCACCATCTGCATCATGACTTCATGCATGGAAACGTCGACATGCTGGCCGATGCCGGTAGCATTCCTCTGGTAAAGCGCTACCATCGTGCCGTTGGCGGCCTGGCAGCCGGACATGTAATCAGAGAGCCAGTTGGGCCCCTGCCAGGGCGGCATTTCCGGCTGGCCGTTGGTGTAGCGTCCGCCGTTCATGCCCCACAGGACGAGATGCGATGCCTTGTAGTCACGGTATGGACCGCTCTGCCCGAAGTTGGAAACCGAGGTCATCACCAGTCCGGGGTTGATTTTCTCCAGAACGGTATAGCCTAATCCTAATCTCCGCATCACCCCCGGGCGAAAGCTTTCCACCAGAATATCGGCATCTCGTACCAGTTCTTTAAAGAGCTTTACGCCCCCCGCTGATTTGAGGTTGAGGGTGACACTTTTCTTATTACCGTTCAAGTACAGGAACAGGCCGCTGCGCTCCGTACCCGGTTCGTCATCCAGAAAAGGCCCGATACTCCGGGCGATGTCGCCCTGCCCGGGCTTTTCTATCTTGATGACTTCCGCACCGAAGCCTGCCAGTATCCTTGTGCAGTACGGACCGGCGATAAAATGACTCAGGTCCAGTACCCGCACCCCCGCCAGCGCCTGTTCCACGAATTCTCCTCTTTCAAGCTTACAAAGCAACCGCTTATCCCGGCGCTCGCGCTATCCTTTGAATATCAGGTTGGGCAGCCAGAGTATCAGCTGCGGCCAGACAATTACGATAGCAAGACCGACTGCCTGCAGCGCCACGAAAGGTATGATGGCTTTGTAGATATCACCCATGGTAACACCTTCGGGGACGATGCCTTTAAGATAAAACAGATTCACTCCGAAAGGAGGCGTCAGGAAAGCCATTTCCATGTTCACCGCGAAAACCACCCCGAACCAGATGGGATCAAAGCCCAGCAATTTTATTGCCGGGACAAAGACCGGGGTGGTAATCATGATTATTCCGGTGGGATCCAGGAAGCAGCCCAGCACGAAATAGGTGAGCTGGATGACAACAATGACTCCCATCGGCGGTAGGTTAGCGCCGAGCATCAGGTCTTTGATAAGGTCCTTGGCGCCTACCGCGTCATAAACACTGACAAAGACCGAAGCACCGACGACAATCCAGATAATCATTGAAGTCAGGCTCATCGTCCTGACGGCGGCTTCATTAAACAGCTTCCAGCTGAAACGGCGCAAGCCTAGAGCGCAAATCACGGCACCTAACGCTCCTACGGCAGCCGCTTCCGTGGGAGTAGCAACTCCCAAAAAGATAGAGCCAAGTACGGCAATAACGAGAACAATCGGCAAGATGACCGATTTTAGCGAGGTAAATTTTACCTTCCAGGTCGCCCGCTCCTGCTTGGGTAATACCGGACAAAGAGCGGGATTAATGGCACTGCGAATACCGATATACAAGCAGAATAGAGCAGAGAGAATAAAGCCCGGAATCACGCCGCCGGCGAAAAGCTGCCCCACCGATTCTTCCGCAAAAAGGGCGTACAGAATCATCATCACGCTGGGAGGGATCAACACACCCAGCGCCCCGCCTGCCGCAATACACCCGATGGCGATGTTTTTATCATAGTTTCTCTTGAGCATAGAAGGCAGCGCAATGAGTCCCATGGTCACCGTGGCGGCGCCGCTGATGCCCGCCATCGCGGCAAACAGAGTGCAGATAAGCACCGTCCCGATAGCAAGACCACCCGGCAGACCGCCCATCCAGTTATAAGCCATTTCATAAAGGGCATCCGCAATGCCGGAACGCTCCAGCACCATTGCCATAAAGATGAACAACGGAATGGCAATAAGGACGAAGGTTCGCATCTGCCCGACTGCCCGTAGCGGCACATTCAACATGGATTGCGGGCCCCATAGCCATATCATGAAAATAACGCCGACCCCACCCAATGCCCAGGAAAGCGGCATCCCCAGGAACAGGAAAACTATCATCAGACCGAAGAGAAGAGCGGTAGTTACTTCAATACTCATAGGGTCTCCTTTCCCGTCACCGCCGTGTAGATATCACGGATGAATTTGGCGATTGCCTGCAAAATCATGAAGAAAGCAGACAATGGCACGATGAACTTCATGGGATACACGGGAGGAGCCCAGGGAGTATGCGAGCGTTCCAGCACAGCAAAGGAAGACATAAACAGCCGCCAGCCCCAGATGAGCAGTACGCCGATAAACAGAAAGGTAAGCAGCCCGGTAAAAATATCAGTGGCAGCTCTTACTCTCCGCGGGAGGCGCATTTGTAGTATTTCCACATTAACATGCGAGCCATGCAGCATCCCGTATGCTCCACCGATAGCGAAAAGGGCGCCGAAAAGATACCAGCTGAATTCGTTGACCCAGATAGTAGGCATATTGAAGGCATAGCGCATAATTACTTCAAATACGATTGTCAAGATTATCGGTGCTATAATCAAAGCAACGATTTTCCCCGACACATCGCTTAACCTGTCAATCCAGGAGAGCAACCTCTTAAGTATTTGCATGTGTTATTAACCTTCCTGACAGGGGAAAGGGGTGGATAATTTCCACCCCTTCGTAACCTGTATGCATCTCAGCAGATTTACTGGAGGTAACCTACTTCCTTCATGTAGTCTTTGACAATCTGAATCATCTTAGCCATTCTGGGAGTCTGTACAGCAAACTTATCGTAGTACGGCAGAGCCGCAGCACTGACCTTCTGCATATCTTCATCGGACATGCGATGAACAGTCACGCCCCAATCCTTGGTCATGTTGGCTTCCATCTTGTTGACCATGGAAACATAAACTCTGTCCTGGTTATACATGTCGTACCGGAAACAATGGCGCAGGATTGCTTGCAGATCCGTGGGGATAGAGTCATATAGCTTCGTCGCCATGATGACGTCGCTGGTAGGCATACCCCATTTATTGATATAGTAGTGCTTACAGACCTCATAGTTCTTTAGGTCCCCGAAGGCATATGCCGCCGTGGAGGATGCGTCAACAACTCCCGTCGCGAGTGAAGTATAGGTCTCGGCATGGGAAATGAACGTTGCCGCAGCCCCGAGGTCTTTCATGACCTCCATATAGAGACCGAAGGAGCGGATTTTAAGACCCTTAAGCCCTTCGATGCCGCCGATGTCTTTCTTGGACCAGAAGCAGAACGGAGCACTGGCGCTGATCTGCATTATCCGAATGCCCTTCTCGTTGTATGCTTCCTGAAGCAAGTCGCCGAATCCCCTATCATAGAAGATAGTTTCGACGTCATGCATATTGCGCCACATCAAAGGGATACCGCCCTCGATATCGCCTTCCGGAACAAAACCCTTATAGTAAGTACCGGAGGCACGGGCGAACTCAATGACACCCTGCTGACATGCGGTAAACTCATCTTCAGGAGCTACCAGAGCACCACCATCGAACACGGTGATGACCACACGTCCGCCAGACATTTCCTCAATCATTGCAGCTTCTTCACGAAGGAAGCCGTTCTCAATACCGGGAGCCACATGAGACTGGAGACGCCAATTATATACAGTTGCGGCCGGGGTGGTGACTCCGGGAGTGGTGGGAGCAGGCTTCGGCTGGAAAGCCGAAAGCAGCACGGCACCTACCAGTACCACAACTAAGCAGATACTGGTGATTAACTTAAAATATTTACCTTTCAAATGATTCCTCCTCAAAATTTGTT
>JAQTQH010000049.1 GCA_028712355.1 Dehalococcoidales bacterium | reverse complement strand
CAAAGTCTCCAGCGCCGTCCGTGTCACTCACCTGCCCACCGGTCTGGTGGTGGCTTCGCAGACGGAGCGTTCCCAGTACCAGAACAAGGAGATCGCTCTTAAAATACTTACGTCGCGATTGTTTGAAATGGAACTGGCGAAAAGGGCGGAAGAACGTGCTAAACTAAAAGGAGAGAGGATAGAGGCGGGGTGGGGCAACCAGATACGGAGCTACGTATTGCATCCCTATAAAATGGTTAAAGACCACCGGACAGGCTACCAGACAGGCAATCCTGAAGCGGTGCTGGACGGTGCGCTTGATGAATTTATCATGAACTATTTAAGATCGACACTGGGGAAAGAAACATGAAAAACAGGATTGCTCTGCTGGCGCTGGTTGTTTGTTTGCTGCTGGTCTTAATCAGTCCGGTGTCTGCACAGACTGGTACGGGGTTGGCGGTAACGGGCAGTTCGGTCAAAGTCAATTTCCCGGCGACGATCGACTTTGCGCTGTCGGTTAAAAGTAATACCGAAGTCGCTGATATTCGCCTGCATTATACTGTCGAGCGCATGGGTTTTGCTAGAGTAGTGAGCGAGGCTTATGTTGAATTTCAACCGGCAAAGACGGTGGAGGCGAGGTGGACCTGGGACATGCGGCGTACCGGCGGCCTGCCGCCGGGTTCCAACCTGGAATACTGGTGGACGGTTAAAGACAGCGGCGGCGGGCAACTTGCTACCGACCGTGCTAAGTTAAAACTGGACGACAACCGTTTTACCTGGCGCAGTAAAACCCAGGGCAAAGTCACGATTTATTGGTACCAGGGTGATGATGTCTTCGCCAACCGGTTGATGACAGCCACCCAGGAAGCGCTGGCACGCCTGGCGGCGGATACCGGGGCGGCTCTGGAACAGCCGGTCAGAATATTCGTCTACGGTAATTATGATGACCTGCGCGGCTCGATGATATTCCCGCAGGAATGGACGGGAGGGGTGGCTTTTACCGAATATGGCATTCTGGCAATCGGAATTGCGCCCAATAATATTTCATGGGGTACTGGAGCGATTGCCCATGAGCTCTCCCACCTGACTATCCACCAGATGACTTATAATCCATATGGCGGCATGCCGACCTGGCTGGATGAAGGCCTGGCGATGAATACCGAAGGGGAACTCGAACCTGATTTTACCGTTCTTTTAATTGATGCCATCGCCAAGAATAAGCTACTTACGGTGCGCAGCATCGCCAGTCCGTTTTCCGCATATTCCGATGAGTCCCGACTGGCTTACGCCCAGAGCTATAGTATCGTGCGCTTTTTAACGGACACTTACGGCAAAGATAAGATGTTCGAACTACTGAAAACATTCCGCCATGGCAGTGGCTACGATGAGGCTTTTGTTAAGGTCTATGGCTTTGACATGGATGAATTGAACTCTTTATGGCGTGCTTATCTTACTAAAAAGGCGGCATGGATGCCGGTGGTGCCGGAAGTGCCGCGGGCAGCCGGCACGTTCACCGCGCTTCCAGCTTGTGCTTAGAATGACAATGGCCGATTCCCGGCGGCCCTAATTATTTGAGCAGCACCGGGGTCTGGCTGAACGTGGAATTGCTCTTCGGAGCGGGAGCGTAAGGCAATCTCGTATCCGTCTCGTTCCAGACTGCGCCGCACTGGATGCACTGGAAATATGTTCCGTACCGGTCCTGTTCCAGCGAGAGATCGCCGCCGCATTTCCGGCATGCCTTGAAGCGAATGTGGCAAAACATGTTATCTCCTTCCTAGTACCAACGTCCTGCTTGTACTCATATATTAAGGCACCCGTCGCCCGCGGATAAGCTGGACGACACCAGATTTTATCAAGAGATATCCCTGAAAACGACTGGATGTTATTACCCAGCAATTCCCCCCACTTTATTCTTGCGGTAATTGCGGTTGAATGCTAGACTAGTGCGTATGGAAAAGTCTGTCGAAAAATCCCTCGCCTCTTTGACTATCCATGATTTGCCTCCGGCAGACAGACCACGGGAAAGGTTACAAAGGCTGGGCGTGGAAGCGCTCTCGGCGCAGGAAATCCTGGCGATCATATTGGGACGGGGCATTTCCGGTGAATCGGTTATGGTGACCGCCCAGCGTTTGCTCAGCCAGTTCGGTAGCTTGAAAGGTATTGCCGGGGCATCGCTGGAAGAGCTGGCAAAAGTGCGGGGCATCGGGATTGCCAAGTCCTGTCAGCTTAAAGCCGCCTGTGAACTGGCAAACCGTCTGGGCAGCCATGCCGAATCACCGGGAAAGACAACCCTCAAGACGCCGGAAGATGTTTTTGCGGCGGTGCAGGGACGGCTCAAGGGCAAGCAGAAAGAATATTTCCTGGCGCTGCTGCTGGACACGCGCAGCCGGCTTATCCGCGTCGCGGAGATTTCGGTTGGCAGCCTGGACAGCAGTATCGTCCATCCGCGGGAAGTCTTCAAAGAAGCGCTCGCTGCGAGCGCCGCCTCGGTTATTTTCGCGCATAATCATCCTTCCGGCGACCCGGAGGCTTCCGCTGATGATATCAAGCTGACGGAAACTCTGGTGGAAGCCGGGCGCATTATGGGGATTGAAGTTTTGGACCATGTTATCATCGGTGATAAGAGTTTCGTAAGCCTGAAACGTAGTAGTATCTTCTAGGGCGAGGAGACGAGGATATGTACGAGAAGAAATTTTTGGGACTGGCAGAAGCGGAGGTTGCGACTAGGGCTATTATTAAAGAGGCGTCAAAAGAACCGTCGCGGCCGGTTACCGTTGTCGTGATGGACAGCCGGGGTGACATAATCACGCTGGTCCGGATGGATGGCGCCACCGCGCTGTATAACAAATGGGCGATTATCAAAGCCAACGTTGCGGCAACCAGGGGGATGGATACCCGGCAATACTTCCAGGCACGGATGAATAAGGAACGCTCCGGGGAGTGGGGTGCCTATGAACCGCCCGGTGATGACCAGACCTACATACCCGGCGGAGTGGCTATCATCGAACCGGGTAAAACCGCGGCTTACGGCGGTATTGGGGTCAGCGGCAGAAAAGCGGATGAAGACGAAACCCTGGCTTACCTCGGGCTCAGGGCTTTACAGGAATACCTCTGGCCTTTAAAATAGTCATTCTCAGGATGGAAATTTTACACCACTGATTTTACATCGCCGCGGATGCCGATGGTTACTTCCCGCAGCGTAGTGTCCTTACCGCTTGCCTTAATAGCCTGCTTCGCCAGGTAAACCAGTCCCGAACAGCAGGGCACTTCCATATGGACGACGGTCAGGCTCCTGATGCGGCATTTCGTAAGAATATCAGTCAGCTTCTGCTGGTGGGCGTCAAAATCATCGAGTTTGGGACAGGCAACCACCAGCGCATGCCCGTCCAGGAAATCACGGTGGAAGCCGGCATAAGCAAACGGAACACAATGCGCCGTCAATAAAAGGTCGGCGTCCTGTAAGAATGGCGTGGAAGGCGGCACAAGGGCAAGCTGCACCGGCCAGTGACGTAAATAGGAAGGCGACGGGCTTGTTGTATCTGCTATTGCGGATTGTTTGGGAGCAAAGCTGGTGAGGGTGGCGGAGGGACAGGCACAGGGTGTTGCGGCATGGACATGGGCGGCTTCCCTCTGATGGACCGCCGCCAGGTCGAATGCCTCAGCTGATCTCTCCTCGATGGTAATCGCGCCCTGCGGGCACTCTCCGAGACAGGCGCCCAGCCCATCGCAGTAGTTATCGCTGATAAGCTTTGCCTTGCCGTCGATTATCTGGAGCGCGCCTTCGGCGCATTTGATGGCACAGGCACCGCACCCGTTACATTTTTCCTCGTAAATCCGGACTATCTTTCGCACCTGTTTATTCATATTACACCCCTGTAGAAAGAATACATGTCCAGAACTGGCAAGTATGTAACTTTTGTCTCTTTACACCGGGCGTTTGGGGATGGGCGGCAGGTAGTAGTTCGTCGGCTCGGTCAATTCTTCAGGTTTCAAGTTATAGCCGGAGCGGCGGGCAATCGACTTGGATATCTCGCTACCGATATCGGAAAGGTCGGCGAACTTGATGGCTTGCCCTTCACAGCACTGGACACAGAACGGCTGCAGTCCCTGGTCGATGCGGTGAACGCACAGGTGGCACTTGCTGGCGACATTGTCCTTGTCGTTGAAGGTGATGACGCCGAAGGGACATGCAGAAAGGCATGCTTCGCAGCCGGTGCATTGCGTCGAGTCCAGTATCACTACGCCATCGTTACGCTTGAAAATCGCGCCGACCGGGCAGGCGTCCACACAGGGAGGCTTGGCGCAGTGCATACAGGTAACAGGCAAATAGGTCAGGTCTACTTTGGGATAGGTGCCTTTCGCGGTATCCAGTTTCTGTCCACCAGTCATTTCAACACGAATCCAGGAACCGTGCGCGATGCTGTTTTCCGCCTTGCAGGCTACCGTACAGGCACGGCAGCCGATGCATCTCTCTAAATCAAAAATCAGTCCGTAGCGCGGCATTTCAGGCTTTCCTCACTTCTACGAGATTGTCGTTCATGGGCATATTCGGCTCGAAGGTGATGTTCTGGGCAGGATTGATATAGTCGTTGGTGATAAGGTTGAGGTCACCTTCGATGAATTCCTCAGGCCACCAGCCATGCGTCAGGTTGACCACCCCTGGCTGGATTGCCTCGTTGAGTCTTACCTTGAGTTTGACCGTGCCGCGGTCGTTAAATACTTCGACCAGGTCAGCGTCTTTGATACGACGGCTGTCAGCATCTGCCCGGTTCATTTCCAGCAGCGGCTCCGGATCCTGTTCCCGCATCCATGGCGATTTCTGGAACGAAGAATGAACGTGGAACTTGCTGTGCACGCACACCATGGAGAGTGGGTATTTCTCTGCCAGCGGCGACAGCGGGCTTTCGACAGGTTCTTTATGGACGGGCAGTCCCTCGCCGAGCGAGACCAGTTTTTCCAGGTAAAACTCGATTCTGCCGGTGGGAGTCTTGAACGATGCTTTTGCCGGGCGCGCCTCGATCACCGGCGGCGAATTGAGCTTCGCCGGTCCTTTCTTGAGGGTCTCCAGCGTGATTCCCTTTACGGAAGAGTCGCCGGAGGCGAGCAGTAATTCGACGAACTCCTCTTCACTTTTAAAAAACTCGCCGAAGCCGAGGCGCGGCGCCAGCTCGCGAAGAATCTGGACGTCCGATTTTGCCTCGTAAAGCGGCGGGATAACCTGCCGCTGTAACTGGATATAGGGATGCGGTCCGTTCACCATATCGGTAAACTCTAGAAACGAGCCAACCGGTAGCACGATATCCGCGTACTTTGTGCTTGGGGTCATAAACATCTCGGTCATGACAATCAGTTCCAGCTTGGGGAATAGCCTTTCGACAATTCGCCGGTTATTGGTGCACTGGTTGACGAAGTTGGTAAAGGCGAACCAGGCGGCGCGCACCGGGTACGGCTCGCCCTTTTCGATAGCGTTGTAAAGGTTCATTACTCCCATGCGGGTATAGGATGGCTGATCGGCGCGGGGTTTGAGAAATGGGCCCCAGTTGTATTCTACTTCCCGGTGTCCGCCAGGCCCGGGTAACTTGACGTTTCCGGTCAGCGCCGCCAGCGTGCCTACGGCGCGGAAGGTGAGATCTCCGTGATAGGTGCGGCTCATGCCGTTATTGACATAGATTGCCGCCGGCTTATCAGTGGCATATGCTCTTGCCAGGCGCACAATCTGCTCTGCGGGTACGCCGGTAATCTCAGAAGCCCTGGAAGGCGGATATTCCTGAATCAGTTCTTCAAGCATCTGGAAGGCGGTCTTGCAGGCGATGTTGCCGGCTTGATATAAACCATCCAGAGCAGGGCTTTTCATGGAGTCCACCGCTACGGCTTTACCCGCGGCGCTATCCCAGACCAGGTAAGCATCGCCGCCGTTCGATATGAGGTCACGCTCCCGCAGGTAGCGGCCATTGTCCTGCCGAATTAAATAAGGTGCTACCGTGTAACGCAGCAGGAAATCGCGGTCTTCCATCCTGTCCTGTAGAACCTGGTGCATCATGCCCAGCGCTAGGGCGGCATCGGTACCGATGCGGATGGGCACATACTCGTCGGCTTTAGAGGCAGTGATGGTATAGACCGGGTCAATGACTACCATCTTGACGCCCTTCATTTTATCATCGAGAACCGGTCTAATCTGGAAGGGATTAGATTCGGTGGGATTGGTGCCCCAGAGGATATTCAACTTCGGCTCGTCAAAAGAGGACAGGAAAGGCGGCAGCCGGTTCACGCCGTAGGTCGGCTTGGCGCCGCACGGTTCGGCGGCATCACCGTAGCCCCACATGGAGACGCGGGTGCCCTGGAAACAACCGGCAAAACGGGTATAAGCGCCGAATTTGACGGTGCCGGTGCCAGGTCCGCCGATTGCCCAGGCGACCGAGCGGCTGCCGTATTTTCCGGCAATATCCTTCAATTTTGCGGCAATATAATCCAGTGCTTCGTCCCAGCTTACTCTCTGCCATTTTCCTTGACCGCGCTCGCCCGCTCGTTTCATGGGATACTGAAGCCGGTCAGGATGATAGGTGAGCTGCGTGGCGGAAAGCCCTTTCTGGCAGATGCGCATGTAGTAGTTGTCCGGGAATGGTGACGGTTCCAGCTTGACGACTTTGCCTTCACAGACATGCGCCAGAATACCGCAGGCGTTATTGCCGCAGTGCGCGGGGCAGGCGGTACGTACGATTGTTTCGATAGACATAATATTCTCCCACACAAATATGAATATATTTTAGTTGGCTTCGCTACCCCTCTTTTTCACATTCCCTCATCCTGAAACTACAGGGAAGAGGGCAGAAGGGTTAGGTTACTAAATTCTTAATCTTTCCAGATTTATTATCTCTGAGTGTTATTGGTATGTCAAACTTGGTTTTTTGACAAACTGCACCTGATATTGCCATAATGCATACGAATATTAATTCAAGGAGGCTGTCTTATGGAATATTTCCCATGGTGGAATGAAGCACAGAAAAAGCTTGCCGAAGATGCCAAAAAAATTACCGATGAAGTCCTGATGCCACTGGCGGAAAGGAGCGCCTGGAAGAAAGAATATCCCTGGGAAGCCGTCAAGGTAATGGCGAAACAGGGCTGGTTCGGCGCACAGATTCCTAAAAAATACGGAGGACACGCAGAGGAATGGGGCGTCACCGGCGCTGCTATCATCCTGGAGGAAGCGGCGCGGGCGGGTGAGCTTACTATCCCGCTGGGGCCAACGATGTTCGGCGGAGTACACCAGATTCTTCACGATGGTACCGAAGAACAGAGACAACGCCTGCTGCCTAAGATTGCTACGGGTGAGCGCATGGGCGCCATCACTATGACCGAGCCCTACGCAGGCTCCGATATCGCTGCCATTGAAACAACTGCCGTCCGTGACGGTGATTTCTACATCGTCAACGGTAAGAAGCGGTTTCAGACTAACATTGCCACCGCCGAAGTCTACATGACCTATGTCAAGACCAGCGAAAAGCCAGAAGACCGTACTAAGTACCGCCACCTGACTGCTTTGATTATCGAAAAGGGCATGCCCGGGTTCAGCATCGAGAAAGTGAATGAGCTTATGGGCTATGACGGCGCTTACAACGGCTATATGAATTTCACCAATTGCAAGGTGCCCGTAGCTAATCGTCTCAGTGAAGAAGGCGAAGGCTGGCGCGTCATGATGAGCGGTCTCAATGTGGAGCGCGTACTTAATGCTGCCCCGGCGCTGGGACAAATCCGGGAAGCTATCCGCTATGCGCTGCAGCATATCCAGCGGCGCGTCCAGTTCCGTGCTCCCACCGGGGATATCGCTACCAACCAGTTCAAGGTTGCCGACATGATATGGAAGCTGAGAATGGCGCGTCTGATGACCTACTACGCGGCCTATTGCTGCGACCTCAAGCAGGATGTTCCCATTGAGGCTGCTATCTCCAAGATGTTCACCGTCGACGAGGGTATGAACATCGCGGTGGAAGCGGTGCAGGCGATGGGCGGCAACGGTGCCACGCGCTTCTATCCGGTCGAGCGAATTCTGCGGGATATGAAGATCAACCAGATTGCCGCCGGTACCAGCGAAGTCCTGCGTCTGCTTATCTATCGCATGGGCACCAAAGCCATGCAGGCGGACCTTAAGGTGCCGCAGCGTATCGTCGACCCCGAGCTGAAGGTACCGATGCCGGTCGGCAAGCCGTTACCGAAGAAGAAGGTCTCCAGTGAGAAGGACGTCTTGACGGTACTGGCAGAGAACTACCGCGTCAATCCGGGTCTTCATATGATGATGGAAGACCTCAAGGAGTTCCTGGATGTCAGTGATGCTGACCTGAACAAACACCTGCTGAGCCTGGAAAAGGACAACCTTGCCGCGCTCTACCGCGATAAGAAAGGCGCAGTCGCCATGGCGCGGGTCACACTCGTCGGTCTGGCAAAGGCAAATCCGCCGGAGTACTACCGGTACTATCCGTCATGGATTGGCAAGAAAGACATTTTCTAAAGAGGTTTGTAACTTATCTTGTATGCCCCCTTCCCCCCAAGTTTCGGGAAGGGGGTTTATTTTTATCTCACAAGTAATGGCGGTTTAACCAGTATCAGCGGAGCTTCGATGCCGCGCAGTACCTTTTCGGCGGCGGAGCCCAGTGCCCAGCGGCTCAGTCCTGACCTGCCGTGGGTCGCCATGACAACAGTGTCGATTTCTGCTTCTTCGGTCATCTGGATAATCATCTCCGGGGTGTCGCTCACCAGTCCTTCCTGAAGCTCGGTGTTGACAGTAATCCCCTTATCTTTCAGATCGGCGGCGATTTTCTCCACGTAATTATGCGCGGCTCTCTTGGCTTCGGCAAGCTCTTTGTAAGCCTCGTTAGTGTAGGCGTAATAATCGGGGGTCAGCACCTCGAAAAGTAGTAACTCCGCTTTCAATCCGGCGGCAAGGTTGCTGGCGTAAGGCAGCGCCGTTTCGCTCACTTTCGAGCCATCCAGCGTGACCATCACCCGGGAGATTCCCGCATGCTTGGTATGGCTTTTGCTGCGGATAATCGCTACGGGCCGGGTGGTATTACGGATAACTTTATCCGTAATGTGCCCCAGCGTCCAGCGCTTGTAGCCGCTATGGCCGTGACTAGACATCACAATCAGGTCAATATCCTTGTTTTCGGCGTAGCTGGTTATCTGTTCGGCGGCTTCACCCACCATGATTCTGGAATCAGCGCTAATCTCTTTGCCGTTCGGGCTGTTTTTACCGGTCTCTTTTACCGCCTCGGATATCTTCTGGAGATAAGGGTCGTACATGTGGCGGTAAGGGTCGTTGACCGGGTCGCTGATATAGAGCAGGGTAACTTCGGATCCCAGTTTGCCGGCAACCTCTTCGGCAAAAGGCAGGGCTGCTTCGGCGAGTACCGAACCATCCAGGGGTACTAGAATCTTGTTAAACATCTTTTCCCCTCGTTGATAAAAAGCGTCATATTTGCGCTGCGTCGTTATACGCGTTAATATGAATCAGGTAAACACATTGTAGGGCTTGGTTATGAAAAAGACAATAGGTCTCCTGGTACTTGTTACTCTCTTAATCGGGCTGATTTTCGGAGGGTGCCAGCCGGCCCCGGTTGTGCCGACTGCAGCGAAAGGCGGCGTTCTCAACCTTTACGGGGATGACCCTCTCACTCTTGATCCGGGCGTTTCCGGAGATGCTACCTCCCACAGCTATATCACCCAGATTTTCAACGGGTTGGTGCGCCTGAACGATAACCTGGAGCCGGTGGCGGATATCGCCCGGGATTGGCAGGTCAGCGCCGACGGCAGGACTTATACTTTCAACCTGCGGCAGGACGTCCGCTTTCATGACGGCAGGGGGGTCAAAGCCAGCGATTTTAAGTTTTCGTGGGAGCGCGCCTGTAATCCAGCCATCCGCTCGAACACTGCGGCGACTTATCTCGGTGATATCATGGGAGTAGCGGATGTCATCGCCGGCAGGGCTAAGGAAATCAGCGGCGTCAAAGTGATAAACGACTATACTCTTGAGGTCACCATCGATGCTCCCAAGTCCTACTTCCTCTCCAAGCTGACCTATCCTACCTCGTTTGTCGTGGATAAAAGCAATGTCGGCACGGCGAACTGGTGGCAGAAGCCGAACGGCACCGGGCCCTTCAAGCTCAAGGAATTCCAGAAAGAAAGCCGCATCGTGCTAGCGCGGAATGACGATTACCACGGGCAGGTCGCTCTCGTAAACTCGATAGTCTTTCAAATCCTGAGCGGCGTGCCGATGAACCTGTACGAGACCGGCGCGATAGATGTTACCACCGTTTACACCAACTATATTGATAAAGTTACCGATAAAGCCGGCCCCTACTACACACAAATGACAGCGATTCCTGAGCTTAGCTTCCAGTATATCGGCTTTGATTCTACGAAGTCGCCCTTCGACGATGTAAAGGTGCGCCAGGCTTTCAGCATCGCGGTAGACAAGGAAAAGATAGCCCATATTACCTACCGTGATATGGTGCAGGCGGCTTACGGCATCCTGCCGCCGGGTATCCCGGGTTTTAACCAGGCCCTCATTGGGTTGAAATATGATGTCAACAAGGCGAAGGAGCTGCTGGCTGCCTCGAAATACGGCGGTGCTGCGAATCTCCCGCCCATCACCATCACCACTTCCGGCTGGGGCGGTAACGTATCCGGAATGCTGGAGGCGGTGGTTAACGAGTGGCGGCTTAATTTAGGAGTGGAAGTAACAATACGCCAGATTGAGCCGCAGCGCTTCCTGTACAATCTCAAAGAAGAACGCGACCAGATGTTCATGATGGGCTGGATTGCAGACTATCCGCACCCGCAGGACTTCCTGGATATCCTGTTCCATACCGGCATGGATAATAACCACGGCGAATACAGTAATGCTGAGGTGGATAGGCTGCTGGAGCAGGCGGCAACAACGGCGGACCGCGAGGCATCTCTCAAGTTGTATCAGCAGGCGGAGCAGATGCTGGTGGATGATGCCGCCTGTATCCCGCTGCTGTTTGGTAAAAACTACTACCTGATTAAGCCTTATGTGAAAGGCTACCAGCCTAACCCGATGGGCATCGCCGAGCTGAACAAGGTAGTTGTTGAACCGCACTAATGGCGGAGGGGGTGGGATTCGAACCCACGCTTGCCGTTACCGGCAAGAACGGTTTTCAAGACCGTCACCATAAGCCGCTCGGACACCCCACCCAGATTCAGCAACCAACAAGTATTATACCTGAGATGGCAGATAAGTTTCTACAGGTATAGTATGCTTACAAGCTCACGTCAAAACTAGTCCAATTGATAACCTAAACAAGCGGATTCGTGCGTAAACAGTGTGACGGATTCCCAGACCGTTACCCTAAAAAAGTTTGAAAATTGAACTCCACAAGTGACTTGCGTATCTGTTCATAATCAATCCATCGGACTTACTCACCTTTGACAGTTAGGAAGCGAGTACATTAGAATCCGTAGAAGGAGGTGCAATATGAGAAAACTATGGATTACTGCTATCCTGCTGATAGCATTTTTGTTTACCTTTATAGCTTGTGCGAGTCCAGCAACTTCACCTTCGTTACCAGCACAATTAACTAATCCATCTCAAGAAGTGTCAGCACCAAAATCTAATGAATGGAAGGGTCAAGTAAACAGAGCTTGGGTAGTTGCACATTCACATAATTGGGGTGCTGATGCTGAAGATGATGGTTTGCGGGTTTGGGTAGAGCTACAAGATAATGATGAAAATATGATTGAGTATACCAAAGTCAATATACCTGTAGAAATAAAAATATATTCTACCGAAAGTAAAACTTATCCATTAAAACCTGCTAGAGTTATTTACACTAACTCTAGTTCACTAGCGAATTGGGACAATGACGCTTTTGTTACTGGTGCAAAGGGTATTATGGACATAAATTGGGAGGAAATAAGTCCTGCGTTACCGTCAGAACAACAAGAGTACGGAATCATCTATGTAGACATTGTTTTACCGAATAGTAATCACTTCAGTGCTAGTTATGATGAGACAAGGATTAAGAAATAATGACTCTAAAAGAATTGATTGATAGTGGTCTACCGTTAAACCGTAAAGAGAGGTTCTTTACGGGGACAGTTTTTCCTATGATAGTATGTAGAGATAATTTTAAACACTTCACTCGTTTTACTTCACTGATAAAAGCATGTGAAGGATTGGAGATAATAGCTAAACCTAGCTCTGCTAATATTCAGTTTTTCACTGAATACTAATTTAGCTTCAAACCAAGTCCCTATCTCTCTAAAAAACTGGAATAAACCCCAGCAACAAGAAGGCAAGGCTATTTTAGGGGACCCAGCCTTGCCTTTCAAGTTTTGTTGAGCAGTAAAATAAATTACTGCTTGCGGATGTTGACTTTGCAGCCTTCTTTTTTGAGCATATCGAAACAGGTTATCGGGTCATCAGTGCCCAGGTGCAGGATAACGTTCTTCTTCGCCTTGCCCGCCGGTTTATAGAGATGGAGAGTGGTAATCTTCAGTTCCGCCTTGTTCAGACAGGAAAGGATTTTTTCCAGAGCCGGACCCTCGCCCCCGCCGATTACCTCGATACGCGCGCCCTTCTCCCCTATGCCGAGCACCTTGTTGAGAATCTTGTAGAAGAAGTCGTTGGTGGTGGCAATCCCGACGACAAGATTATCCTCCGTCACTACCAGGGCACCCACCTTTTTCGTCTGGGCAAGCTCCACCGCTTCCTCGACGGTCATGTCCGCGCTGGCGGTCACCACGTCGCGGTGCATAATCTGGCTGACCGGCGTCCGGTAGAGATTGGAAATGCTGTAGCTGAACTCCAGAATGTCGCGCGGATTCGGCTCGGAAAGGGTCAGCTTGTCCATGTCTTTCTTGGTGACGA
>JAQTQH010000048.1 GCA_028712355.1 Dehalococcoidales bacterium | reverse complement strand
CGTTTGAAACAGTGGATGCCAGACTTATCGGCGGCGGCACTGCTAAAATAGGCGTAATGGTCACACCGGAAGGGCGTATCTTGTTCACGACGAACGGTGAGGACTTCTATACGGACTTAAAGAGAGCATTTGACCCTACGCTCCGCGAACGCGTCGGAGACATCTATGACGATACCAAGGACTGGATATGGGACTCCCTTTTCACGGGCAGTACCCGCAACGCGGATATAGACATGCAGAACCGGGTAGCCTCCGAAGTGCTGGAAGACCTGCGCGTACAGCTTAACGCGGGGGAAGGCCCGGAGTCATTGATGGACTGGACAGAGGGCAAGATTTGGTCAAACATACAGGATTCACTCGAGACCCAAAAACGACAGTGGTTATGGCGGCAGGCAGGAGAATCGCTTGAAATTTTCCTATCCAGCGAGGACATCTCCCTTGAAGATTCTGAAACGTACATCACCTCGTTCAGAGACCTGAAACACCAATTCGATGGCGGAGAACTGACAACACCTAGAGCTTGGGCGGAATTTAAAAGTCAGACCGGCATAGACCTGTTCGACCTGACCGAATCAGGGCAATACGCTGTAGCCGGCGCGGAGTTCGCCGTGGAATCTATCAAGACCATGGCAAGGGGCCTTCAGGACACGGATTTTGCGCTGCGGACCCGGGCATACATCGAAGAGCGAAAGGCGGGCTATAACGTCGATGCCATCTACCAGCGCATGAGAGACGGAGAACTGCCGGAGCTAGACATCGGCACCGCCAAGGCCGCATCCGGCGGCGTATCGTCCCTGATGGCATCTTCCGGCATCGAAAGGGAAGCCCAGATGGGAGTCATGTTCAGCATGTTCGAGCAGGCCTACCAGCGTTACCTCCTGGCCCAGAGCATGGGGAGAAAGCTATGAAAAACGCGCTTGTCACCATATTTCTTATAGCGCTGTTATTTTTGGGTATAACCGGCTGTTCAGGAGATAAACCGGCCCCGTCCGCACCTGCCAGCGGAGTTAAATCAACGGCCGGTGAAGTCCATGAACCCAGCGATGCAGAGTTCATGAGAACGGCGATAAAATCTCTCACCCAACTGGAAGTTACAGAAGTCCGCATTGCTGAAGATAAGATTACGATTACTTATGAACAAAGGGCGGGCGATAATGAATCAGCATTGGTCCGGCAATGGCTCGACGCTGCCGTGGTGGCCATGAGCTTTATGGAAAAACCACTTACCATTATCATTATCCCGGTGGCGGAAGACAAAGCGGTAACGGAAGTAACCATAGAAGCTGCTGATGTGGCATCTTTGCTGTCCGGGACCATATCAACGCAGGAAATGCTATCCAGGATTAAGATAAAATAGCCGTGAGATCGGCGGTTTAGTACGGTTCTTGAAGTGTTTATTTACATAGAGTGAACGTCAACTCGAAGTGCTTAAAAGCTCTACCTGCTGATGCCTCAGCTCCACCAGAGAATATTTAATTAATTTCTATCAACTCAATGCTTCCGCAACATGGTTCTTTACTACAGGTGGCCTGTTGATTCAGCTACGTCATGAACGGAACGCAAAATAACGATCTTTAATCGGAGAGGGCATGAGAAGCTGCGCCGGTGTGCTTTTCAGGTTTCCGTTCCCAGGATTTTATATACCCTGATTTTTGGTTCTTCCAGAAGCAAATGGGTCATCGCGCTGTCAAGCTCAATGCGCTCCTGTGAAGTCAACCAGGCGTTCCAGTGGTCTTCTGACATCCATGTACTGATGACTATGGTATCGATAGGGTCTTTACCCCTGACCAGCGTCTCTCCGAATACATAACCCGGCTGGTACACCGCAGCCGCCCGGAGGTCTTGAAGGTACCCCAGCAGCTTGGGGTAGTCTGCCCGTTTGATACGGCGTTCCAATAGTACCTTTATCATTAGCGCTACCTCCCTTCAGCTTGTTTGGGAAACAGCCTCCCTTATGAAAGGAAAAGAATTCATGGGAAATTGTCCTTTACTCCACGCGGTATTCGGCTTTGCCTTCCTGGTAAAGGTCGCCGCCGTAGATATCGTTTATCACCGTTGCCGGAAAATCAGCCACTTCCAGCCGGAGCACCGCTTCAGCGCCGAGTTCCGGGTAGGCAATGACATCTGATTTTTTGATGCTTTGAGAGATGAGGGCGCCCGCGCCGCCGATAGCCGCCAGGTAGATTGCCCCGTACTTCTTAATCGCTTCTTTCACCGCCGCCGAGCGCATTCCCTTGCCAATCATTCCTTTCAATCCCGCGGCGAGCAATCGTGGCGAGTAGCTATCCATTCTGCCGCTGGTAGTGGGTCCCGCCGATCCGATTACCTGGCCGGGGCGGGCGGGTGAAGGCCCCATGAAATAGACGGTCTGTCCTTTAAAATCGAAGGGTAAAGGCTTTCCCTGGTCTAAAGCCTCGACCAGCCGCTTGTGCGCTGCGTCTCGCCCGACATACATGACTCCGGTAAGCAGCACATTGTCTCCGGCTTTAAGATCTTTTAAAGTGGCTTCGGTTAGAGGTAGACTGATTTTCTTGACCATCGGATGGCTCCTCTTAGACCTTCAGTCCCTTCAGAATATCCCTGGCAATGATGTTTCTCTGGAGTTCCAAGGCGAGGTCGGTAGCGCTGGTCGCTAGGGCGGGGCGGCACAGCCGCTCCATGGGCAGCCCCGCAATGTAGGCGGGCCCGTTGAAAATATGCGCCACGTTGTCTGCCACTCCGTACAGCATACGGGTGGTAAACAGCTTCACCATGGCAGCCTTCTTTTTTATCGGTTCGTCCTTATCTGCTTCCCATGCTGCTTCGTAGACCATGAGCCGGCTGGCATGGAGGGACATGGCGATATCCGCCAGCGCCGCCTGGATGCTGGGTCTCTGGCTGATGGACTTGCCGAAGGATTCCGCCGATTGTGCTTTAAGCGTAGCTTCTTCGAGCAACCTAGCGGCGACGCCGACGCTGCGGGCGCCCCGGACAATCCGCTGTGCCGGCAGCCACTTTTTGCCCAGGTGAAACGCCTTGTCTTCCTCGCCGAGGATGCTTTCGGCGGGTACTTTGCAATTATCGAAGGTCAGCATAAGAGCCTGCTTGGACTGCGATTGCCAGCCGGTTATTTCATCGCTGCCCTTCACGGTAAAGCCGGGAAAGTCCTTATCGACGAGGAAACAGGTTGTCCCATTCCCGGTTTTGGCAAAGACTATTGCAAAATAATCTTTGCCCGGGCGGGAGAATGACACCTTGGTGCCGTTGAGAATATAATGGCCACCGGTTTTTAATGCCGTGGTTTTCATTTCCGGAAGTGATGATTTGTCCGGTTCCATCAATGCCATGTAGACAGATCTCTGGCGGTTGAGGGCGGGCTTGAAATAACTTTCTCGCTGCCTATCATTGCAATCGAAAAGTACGGGGCTGACATCACCGAAGTTAAACGGGATAACTGTCTGAGCCAGTTCTTCCTCGATGAGGCAGCTGCCCAGCGTGCCCAGCCCCGCCCCGCCGAACTGCTCCGGAATCCCCGTGCCCCACAGCCCGATTTCCTGCGCCATTTTAACCAGCTTAGCTTCGGTTTCTTCGGGCAGAAAGGTGCGGGCGTCGCTCAAATCGGCGGCACGTCCCATCAGGTCTCTTTCCAGGGGCTTGAGCTGGTCGGTGACGAAGTCCCGGACCAGGCTCTGCATCATTTTTAAATCTTCCGGTATCTCAAAGTCCATATTTTTCTCTCTTAACTGACCGCCTCTTCGAGGAATAAATCGAGGTCAGGCTCGTCTTCATCGCCGATGCGCCGCTCCAGCCGTGACATCACTTCGACCATGCGGCGGTTGACCACGTAGTTCTTGATGGTAGTATCGACCTGCGGGCAGACCAGGATGCAGGCGCCGCACTGGTCGCAGTCCGCGCCGACGATGTTTTCCAGCGCCATCGAGGTGCGCTGCTCGGTCTTTTCGCGGCGGGAAGGCTCGCGGTAGACAAACGGACAGATGTCTACGCAGTTGCCGCAGCCGAGGCATTCCTTGTGCCCGGCGATATCTTCCGCAATGTTTAAGGAATGGCCGGGATTAAAGCCGCTGGAAAGCAGACGACAGCGCGCCACCGGCGGGCTCTTGGTATTGAGGACCTGATTTAAGATTTCCTCGACGTCTTTAACATCGGTCTGAATACGTAATGGCATAAAAAACTCCCGGTTAAGCCGGTTTCACCTGACCGGCGCTTAGCATCTCTTTAGTGTAATCCGCCAGGTAGTCGTAGGGCTGGCGGGCATAATTGGGCAGCAATAAGGGTGTAATGGGTCTTGATTTTGCCAGTCCCGCCTGCTCCAGTTCCGCCTGCCAGCGGCGCACGCGGTCCAGCGTTGGTTTACCCGGTTTTGCGCTCTTGACATAATTGGCGGCGGCAGTCCCGGCGCGCCTCCCGAAAACGAACAGGTCGAGGGTTGAGTTGCCGATGAGCCGGTTCCGGCCGTGCACTCCGCCCGATGCCTCGCCCGCGGCGAACAGCCCCGGTACAGTGGTCGCGCCCGAGGCATCGATTTTAATGCCGCCGTTCTGGTAATGCAGAGTGGGATAAATCAGCATCGGCTCTTTGGATATGTTGATGTTGTACCGGCCGAACTGCCGCACCATGGCGGGCAGCTCGCGGGCAACGGTGCCCTCGCCGCGGAGAACGTCAATCATCGGCGAATCGAGCCAGACGCCCTGCTCGCCGGTGGGGGTCGTAATGCCCTTGCCGCGCTCCTTGCACTCGCGGATGATGGCGGAAGCCACCATGTCGCGCGGTTCCAGCGGCATGATGAACTGCTCGCCTTCGGCATTGACCAGCTGCGCGCCCAGCGTTCTGACCTTTTCGGTAACAAGCTGCCCCAGTATCTGCTGGGGATGCGCCACGCCCGTGGGGTGGTATTGCATCGTGTCCATGAAAATCAGCTTCGCGCCGACCCTGTAGGCGAGCACCAATCCATCGGCGGTGGCGCCGTAGTGATTGGTGGTGGGGAAGTTCTGGATGTGCAGTCTTCCCATGCCGCCGGTCGCGATTATTACCGCCCTGGCGCGCACGATGCTCAGTTCATTCGTTTCCAGGTTGAGCAGCACTGCTCCGGCGATCTGTCCCCTGTCATCCATGATAAGCTCGATGGCGGGGGAAAACTCAAGATAGTTGATGCCCCTGTTTCTCACTTCATCCCGCAGGACGCGCATCTCCTCAAGACCGGTATAGTCCCGCGCCGAATGGAGGCGGCGCCTCGAAGCACCGCCTCCGGAAAGCTCGTGCATCGTGCCGTCCGGCTCCTTGTCCCAGTTGACGCCCAGCTTCTCCAGCCACTGGATGGCGGAAGGCGCGTCCTTGACCAGTGCCTCTACCAGTTCCGGGATATTGGTAAAGTGCCCGCCGCCCATTGTGTCCATGTAGTGGTGCGCCGGGGAGTCCTGCGGCCGGTCGGCTGCCTGTGTGCCTGCCTGGGCGCCGACGGTGTTGGCATCGCCCAGCCGCAGCTTGGTGGCGATGAGTACCTTCGCGCCGTTTTCCCGGGCGAGCAGCGCCGCGGAAGCCCCCGAACCCCCGCAGCCGATGACCAGCACATCGACGTCATAATCGGCTTTGCTCAGGTCAACCTTGCCGGGGTCGATGCGGCTGTTGCCTTCCAGAATGTCCGCTATTTCCAGCGGAGTGCGGTCGCCTTTGTTCGGCCCCACCTTTAGTTCACGCATGCTGGCTTTGATATAGTCGGGATGATATTTTTCCAGTAAAGGCTGCCGCTCCGCTTCCTGAAGACGGGGTAGCGTTTCCTTCAACCGCTTCTCCCGTGTAGCTTCTACCTTTTTAACGCTGGCTTCCATATCGGCTGGGTACATATATAATCATCCTCCCGGAAACTCGTCTGAATTTCGTGAAACCTTACAGGGCTGGTTCAATCTCGCGCTTGTTGTAGCGCTCGCGCAGCTCTTTTTCGCTCGCTTTCTTCAGTCCCTTGAGCTCGGCATCGAACTTGCCGGCTTCAATCTCTTTAATGCGCTCTTCAAGGTGTTTCGATGGCTTCGCGAGGTAGCGCCCGTACAGGCGGCGGCAGAGCAGGGCGACATTGTAGGGCACCAGCCCCTGCGGACAGCGCGCCGCGCACAAGCCGCAAATGACGCAATCGAAAGACTTGTTGGCGACCTCTTTAATATCGCCGCGCAGGGCATCGGACATGTACCACATAACTTCCAGTTCCTGCGGGCAGGTCTTGGTGCAGGTATTGCAGCCGAAGCATTTTATGATGTCCGGGTAAAGTTTCAGGACCTGGTCTCCATTAGCTTGCAGTTCTTCCAGGTCGTAAATCGTCTTGGCAGCAGGGAAGAATGGTATCTGGGTCAGGTACATGTCCTGCTCCACGGTCTTCTGGCAGGCAAGGTCGAAGCGGAGCTGCGGGTCGTTCTTGAAGTTATAGACGGTAGCGCAGGCACCGCAGAAACCGGCGCGGCAGCCGCAGCCGCGGACCATTCGGTAACCGCAGTACTCCAGCGCCGTCAGGATGGTCAGCCCTTCCGGTACGGCATAATGCTTGCCCATCACATAAACATCAACCATTCGCGTCGTTTCAGCCATAGTTTTCCACTCCGTTTAGAGAACTGCTTCCTTGTGCCGGGCGCTGTGGCACTGTAAATTGACCGCTACCGGCATACTGGCGATATGACTGGGGAATACCTCGGCGTGGACCGCCAAAGCGGTGATTCTGCCGCCGTAGCCCATCGCGCCGATGCCTAGGTTATTTACTTTTTGTAATATGTCTTTTTCCAGCGCCGCCACTTCAGCATCGGGATTGGGCGCGCCGACCTTCCGGAGCAGCGCCTTCTTTGCCAGCAGCACCGTCTTTTCCGCGGTGCCTCCGATGCCCACCCCCACGATGACCGGCGGACAGGGATTGCTGCCCGCTTCATCGACCGCTTTCGCCACAAAATCGATGACGCCCTGGCGTCCCTGCGCCGGCTGGAGCATGCCGAGGCGGGTCATGTTCTCCGCGCCGCCGCCCTTGGGCATGGCGGTAATCTTGAGCTTATCTCCGGGGACGATTTCAACATGGATAATTGCCGGGGTATTATCTTTGGTGTTCACCCGTGCGGCAAAAGGCTCACGAACCATTGATTTGCGCAGATAGCCTTTGGTGTACCCCTGCCTTACCCCTTCATCGATAGCAGTGTAAAGGTCGCCGCCGGTGATATGAACATCCTGCCCCAGTTCCAGCATCACCACCGCCGCGCCGGTGTCCTGGCAGAGGGGGATATTTTCTGTTGCGGCTACTTCGGTGTTGGCAAGGATTCTATCAAGTACGTCCTTTGCCACGGGAGATGGTTCATTCTCTTTAGCCCGTTGCAGCGCTGTCATTACGTCTTCCGGCAGGCGCAGGCATGCCTCCTGGAACAGGTGGGCGACCGTTTCGGTTATCTCTTTACAATCTATCTCTCTCATCCGGGTTTCCTTTCCGGTTATAGCTCGGGCACCGGAGGGATGCGTTTTTCCTTCATCAGGAGCGCCGTCGTCTCCCGTGATTCCTTAATCATCTTCTCCGCCTGCTGCCTCAATTCTTCCGGGGTCAGCTTGAGGCGGGCGATGCCCTGCTCAATCGCTTTGCTGCCGATGGCAACGGCAGTGCGGACGAATACTTCCCATTCCGCCATCGTGGGAATGATGTATTCTTCGCTGAGCCCGCGGTCTTCGGCGCATTTGGCAATCTCATAAGCGGCGGCGATGCACATTTCATCGGTAATCGTACTGGCTCTGACATCCAGTGCCCCGCGGAAAATACCCGGGAACCCGACGGAGTTGTTCACCTGGTTGGGAAAGTCCGACCGTCCCGTCGCCACAATCCGGACGCCGGCTTCCCGGGCTTCCCATGGCCATACTTCGGGGATCGGGTTGGCACAGGCAAAAAGGATAGCATCTTTCGCCATCTTTTTCAACCACTCCGGCTTAATGGTGTCCGGGCCCGACTTGGACAGCGAAACGCAGACATTGGCATCTTTGATAGCTTCGGCAATCCAGCCCGCGCTCTTGCCGGGGTTGGTCTTCTGCGCCAGTTCCCACTTGTACGGATTCTCGTCCTGCCGCTCCCGCAGGTCGATACGGTCGGTGTGTAATATACTTTTACTGTCCACGATAATAGTGTTTTCCGGTTTGAAACCATCGGCGAAGAGCACGCGGAGAATGGCGATATTGGCAGCCCCCACGCCGATAACCGCCAGCTTGACATCTTCTTTCTTTTTGCCCACTACCTTGAGAGCGTTAATCAGACCTGCCAGGGTAACTACGGCGGTGCCCTGCTGGTCGTCGTGCCAGACCGGGATTTCCATTTCTTTGCGCAGTCGGTCCAGGATGTAGAAGCACTTGGGACTGGCGATGTCTTCCAGGTTGATGCCGCCGAAGGACGGCTGTAGCCACTTGACCGCCTTGATGATTTCCTCGGGGTCTTTCGTGCCGAGGCAGATGGGAACGGCATCCACTCCGCCCAGGTATTTGAATAACAGTGCCTTGCCTTCCATGACCGGCATCCCGGCTTCGGGTCCGATGTCACCCAGTCCCAGGACGCGCGTCCCATCGGAGACGACGGCTATCGTATTCCATCGGCTGGTGTAAACGAAGGAGTTTTCCTTATCAGCCTGAATGGCTTTGCATGGCGCCGCTACCCCCGGCGAATACCAGATGGCAAAATCGTTAAAATCACGGATGGCGCATTTAGGCATGGTCTGCATCTTACCCCGGTAGAACGGGTGAAGCTTCATGGCGTCTTCCGCAGGCTTGCGCGCCTTGGCAATGAGTTCTTCTCTTGTCGTTTTCATGGTATTTCTCAATTGCTGTGCAATTATCCTATCAGTTCTTTCATGATGCGGGCGGTATCGCGCGGTTTTTCCGCCACCCGTACGCCGGCGCTGTTGAAGGCAGCAGTCTTGCTTTTTGCTGTCCCGGAGTTGCCCATGATAATCGCTCCGGCATGTCCCATGCGTTTTCCCGGTGGTGCCATCCTGCCGGCGATGTAGGCGACCACCGGCTTGGGGTATTTCGTCCTCTTGATATAATCGGCGGCGAGTTCCTCGGCATTACCGCCGATTTCCCCGATGAGGATTACTCCTTTTGTCCCCGGGTCATTGCGGAACATTTCCAGCATCTGGATATAGTCCAGCCCGACGACGGGGTCGCCGCCGATGCCGATGCAGGTGCTCTGCCCGAGCCCGGTCTGGGTGATGTACCAGGAGATCTCGTAGGTCAGCGTTCCGCTCCGCGAGACGATTCCCACGGTTCCCGGAGTATAAATATGACCGGCCATGATACCGACCTTCATCCTGAGACGCGGGTCGATAAGCCCGGGACAGTTTGGACCTACGACGATGACGCCTTTTTTAGCAGCGTGGTCGATGAACCCGATGGAGTCCTTTTGAGGTACGCCGTCGGTGATGATTACCAGAGTTTTGATGCCGGCGTTAATTGCCTCGAAAGCGGCTTTGCCTACGAAAGCGCCGGGCACATAGACAATCGAGGTATTGGCTTTCTGCAGCTGCACAGCTTCCGCCATTGTGTTATAGACCGGCACGCCTTCCACCTCCTGCCCGCCCTTCCCCGGCGTCACTCCGGCGACCACTTTCGTACCGTAACGCACCATCGCGGCTGTTTGCAGCCTGCCTTCGGTGCCGGTGATACCCTGTACCACCACTCGGGTATCCTGAGTGAGGAGGTTTCTCATTTCTGTTCCACCCCTGCGGCGGTTCTCACGGCAGCCGCAACCGCCTCTTCCAGGTCGCGGTAGCATTCAATTCCCGCTTCCTTCAATATGCGCGCGCCTTCTTCCTCATTCGTCCCCATCAGGCGCGCCACTACGGCTTTATTTGCGCCGGATTCCCGGAGTGTTTCGGTCACGGCTTTCGCAACGACGTCACAGCGGGTGATTCCGCCGAAGATGTTGATGAATACGGCTTTGTTCTCCGGCTTGGACATTAGAAACAAAATTCCTTTCTTAATGTTACTGCCACTGCCGGTAACATCGAGGAAGTTTCCCGGCTTGCCGCCCATGGTCTGTACCAGGTCAACCGTCGCCATCATCAGTCCTGCACCATTGCCGATGATGCCTATGTTGCCATCAAGGTCGACATAGGAAAATCCCAGCTTGCGGGCTTCCTTTTCCATCGGGGTATCATCGGGCCGGGCGAGGCTTCTTTCCTTAAATTCGGGATGGCGGAAGATGGCATTATCATCTATGATTAGCCTGGCATCAGCGGCGATAAATTCGCCGGCGGATGTCCTGGCCAGGGGATTCAACTCGATGAGTTCGGCGTCGTAGTCGAGTAATGTTTTATACAATTCCGTAATGATGGCGGCGAAGTGTTTTACGGTGTCTTCATCCGATCTTAAGCGGGAGAGCATCTTCTCCGCATCGGCTTTCTGCAGACCTGCGGTCGGGTCAATCCACTGCCGGGTGATTTTCTCCGGCGCGGTCCGTGCTATTTCTTCGATGTCGATGCCGCCGCTGGTCGAGGCGAGCACGACATATTTTTTCGCCAGGCGGTCGACGGCTATCGAAACGTAAAATTGCTTAACGATGTCCAGCTTTTCTTCAATCAATACGCTGTTGACCCGGCAGTCTTTGATGGTGCTGCCCAGCAGTTCCGCGGCGACTTTGCCTGCCGCGGCGGCATCATCGGCGAATTTGATGCCCCCCGCCTTGCCCCGCCCCGAGACCAGGATTTGCGACTTTATCACCACCGCCCCCCCGATTTGTTGGGCAGCTTGCTCCGCCTGTTGCGGCGTGGTTGCGTTTTCGCTTCGCGGTACCGGAATCCCGCGCTGCTTCAAAATCAATTTTGCCTCGTACTCAAATAGTTTCATCTTGTCTGCCTGATTATTGTCATTAGAATGCGGAGTATCCTATCGGTTTGGATATGATTTGGTAGCTCTCGCGTCCACTTTTTCCAAAAAAAGGACGTCTTTAAATTTACGAAATTTAACGGCGTATTGTCAAGGCGAGTGTGGTCTTTTTCTCAATTTGGTTGGCTATCGCCATTGGGAGCTTATCCTTCCAGATCAAGATAGCAAATCAATCCCGAGCAGGAAAAAGATTGCTTCGTCGCCTTAGCTCACCGCAATGACAACCGTGATTGGGAAGAACCGCATTTCAGCTATCAGGAGAGGAGAAGGGGGTATTCACTAATCCTGCATTCTGTGTTATGTTGAAATCAGGGATTAAATATTTACAGGTATTGATATGGACAAAGATTCGGGCAAAGTTTCGGTTTCCCTGTCTATCAGCGGGATGCACTGCGCTTCCTGCGTGGCGAATGTGGAAGAGGCGCTCAAGATGCTACCCGGGGTCAAAAACGTGGTGGTCAACCTGGCAGTGGAAAAAGCCGCCTTAGAATATGACCCGGCGCAAACGACGCTGGCCGCTATCAAGAAGGCGGTGGAAGATATCGGCTACCGGGTGGTGCTGAACATGGCAGACCTCACCGTAACGGGGATGCACTGCGCCGCCTGCGTGGCGAACGTGGAGCAAACGGTGGGCGACTTGCCCGGTGTGGCGGATGTGGTGGTCAACCTTGCCGCCGGCACCGCCCGCGTGGCTTATGAGCCGTCCATCACACCGCTTGCGGAAATCAAGAAAGCTGTCGCAGAGATCGGCTATGGAGTAGAAGAAAGAATGGCAGGGCAGGAAGCTCTCGACCGCGAGCGGGAGGCGCGGCAGAAGGAAATCCGCCAGCAGCGGCGCAATCTGATTATCGCCTGGACTATCGGTATGATTGTCATGATAGGCACTTTCCAGCCCTACTGGTTCTTCCCGAATTTTATTCCGGCTTGGATGAATAACAAAGTTTTTCTTTTTTTTCTGACCACGCCCATCGTGCTCGGGCCAGGTCGGCAGTTCTTTATCAAGAGCTGGAACGGGCTGCGGCGCGGGCTGACCGATATGAACCTGCTCTACGCCACGGGAATCGGCGCCGCCTATCTGATTGCCGTTATCAACACCTTCTGGCCCAATGCCGGCTTCGGCGGGCATGACGCTACTTTTTATGAGGCGGCGGCGCTGCTGACTGCCTTCATTATCTTGGGGCGCTACCTGGAAGCCATTACCCGCGGGCGTACCTCCGAAGCAATCCGCCGGTTGATGAAGCTCCAGCCTCGTAAAGCGACTGTCCTCCGTGACGGCAAGGAAAACGAAATCCCCGCCGAGGAAGTGCAGATTGACGACCTGCTGCTGGTGCGCCCCGGCGAAGCCATCCCGGTCGATGGCGTAGTCACCGAGGGCTATTCTTCGGTCGACCAGTCCATGCTCACCGGCGAAAGCATCCCGGTGGAAAAGAAAACCGGCGACGAGGTCATCGGCGGGACCATCAACAAGACCGGAGCATTCAAGTTCAAAGCTACCCGCGTGGGGCGGGATACCGCGCTGGCGCAGATTATCAAACTCGTCGAAGATGCCCAGACCACCAGGCCGCCCATTCAGAAGCTCGCCGACCAGGTAGCGGGGCATTTTATCTTAGGAGTACATGCCCTCTCTCTGCTGGTCTTCCTTTTCTGGTTCTTTATCGGTTACGATTTGTGGTTTGTCCCGGAGAGCCGGCTCATTCTGACGCCTTATACCCTGATGAATATGGGCGTCTTCGGCTTCGCCCTGCTTACCTCCATTACCGTGCTGGTTATTTCCTGCCCCTGCGCCGTGGGACTGGCGACGCCGAGTGCCATTATGGCGGGGAGCGGCAAGGGGGCGGAGTACGGCATCCTTTTCAAGGGCGCTGACGCGATGGAAGCGACGGCGCGGCTCAAAGCGGTCATCTTCGATAAGACCGGTACGCTGACGCGGGGTGAACCATCCGTGACCGATGTACTGGCGATGGGGAGCATGACCGAAAACGAGGTGCTCTATCTGGCGGCAGTCGCCGAGAAA
>JAQTQH010000047.1 GCA_028712355.1 Dehalococcoidales bacterium | reverse complement strand
TTCCCGCTTTCGCGGGAATGACACTCAGGAAGTCTATAACTATCCCTTCGCCAGCCTGTCTTTGAGGTAGCCGATGACCGCCACCGGAGAAGGGTCAACTTCATAGAGAATCGCCAGGTAGTAGCTCACATAATCACCGAAGAGCACCAGGCTCATCATCTGGCTCAGCGCGCTGCTCCCCTCCCCTGCCACATCTTCATGAGTCACCCCTGCCTTATCGAGAAGTTCGCCCGTTATCTGGTAGCGCAGCAACACGCGCGGCTCCAGCAGCGGCGACCTGAGCATGATGACTTTTATAGCATCTTTCAGTGCCGCGGGAAACTGATAGCCCACGACCGCGTTGTGGTTGAGCTCCGGCAGCACCTCGTAGAAAGCCCAGCCCTTGCTGTTCTCGTTGATTTGCGTCTTCCAGCGGCGGGCGATATCGGCAAGGATGCCCGAACCGTAAATGACCGGTATCTTCCCGTGCAGGTCGGCAGCCAGCCGCTTGGCAGGATTGCCCGCCGTCGGCACGTTCTCATTAATTCGTTCGGCGAGGCCGCGCATCACTTTGAGCATTTCGGCAACATCCGCCGATTTATCCTTGACAAAACCCAGCTTCTGCAAGATGCCGAGCAGCGGAAGCAGGCTGAAGCCGAGAGCGGCGCGCGGCTGTGCCTTGTAGCCAAAGATGAAAGCCGGTATGCTCTCCTTTCCGGCGATGTTTTTCAGTTCACCGGCGGTGGTTGCCGCCAGCAGCTTCGCCCCGGCTTTCCGCGCATCTTTGAAGGCAGTCAGCGTTTCCTCGGTATTGCCGGAATAGCTGGAAGCAATGACCAGCGTCTTTTTATCAACAGAAGCGGGCAGGTGATAGTCCCGGTTGACGGTCACGGGCACTCTGGATTCGCTAAAAGCCAGGCTGGCCGCCAAATCCCCGCCGATTGCCGAGCCGCCCATGCCCAGGATTACTATCTTATCTACCATGGCGTAGTCCGCCGGCAGTTTGAATTGGGAAATTTCCTGCCACGCCTGCTCGCACTGGGCAGGCAGTTCGTGGATGCGGGCAAGCATATTATCAGGGTCGTATTTCTGGTAGACTGCCGATGCGTCAAGATTTATATCGCCCATGATTCACCCCCTATACTCCCGCTAGCTTGCGCCCGAAGTCCAGCATCCTGCGGGCTCTTGCCGTAGAACCGGTCTCGGAATAGACACGCAGCACCGGCTCGGTGCCGGAAAAGCGGATGAGCAGCCAGCTGTTGTCCGCCAGGATAAACCGGAAGCCGTCCCCGGTATCCAGCCGCACCACCTTCACGCCGCCAATCACCTGGGGGGCATTATCTCTGACCCGACTGATGATTGCCTGGCGGTCGGCTTCGGGGAAGGTAACATCCACTCGCTCGTAGTAGTGCGGACCCACCTTCCGGTAAAGATAATCAAGAAGCTGAGAGGGCGTTTTACCGGTCTTTACCATCAGGTCAAGAAAATACAGGTTGGCCAAAATGCCGTCGCGCTCGGCGACATGCCCGCGGAAGCCGTAGCCCCCGCTCTCCTCCCCACCGATAAGGGCGTTCTCCCTGAGCATCACCGGTGCCACATTCTTAAAACCCACATCTTCTTCAAAGACCATCACTTTAAAAAGCTCGCCCAGACGGTAGGTCATGCTGGTAGTCGTAATCGTCTTAACGATGGCGCCGCGCTCGCCGCGCACCTCCAGAAGGTAGAGACAGAGCAACGCGAAGACCTGCAGTTGGGTCAGGAAAACCCCGTTCTCATCCATGATGCCCATACGGTCGGCATCGCCGTCGGTAGCAAGGCCGACACTTGCCTTATGTCTTTTCACCGCCAAAGTAAGCTGTTTTAAGTTAGCGGCAATCGGCTCCGGACGCGCGAAGCCGGGGAAAAGCGGATTGCGCTTGCCATCAATTTCAATTACTTTAGTTTTGCCGCCGGACAGCAGCTTTTTGAGATAACCGCAACCGGCGCCATACATCGAGTCCACAACTATCTTTAATCCTGCCCGTTTTATCGGCTCCACATCAATGAGATTATGAATCTGGTCAAAATAGACCGCATCCAGGTCAATATACTCGACCAGCCTGCAATCCAGGGCTTCGGCAAGCGGCAGACGGTCTATCTTGTTATTTGCCGCGGCGCGGTTGGTGTACTGCTCAATTTTCGCCGTCGTCTCGTCCGGGGCGCTGGAGCCGAGATCGGTCTTGTATTTGAACCCGTTGTAGGCAGCCGGATTGTGGCTGGCGGTAATGATAATCGCTCCGCCGCACCGGTGTGCCAGCACGCCGTAGCTGATGATTGGGGTGGGTGTCGCTTTAGGGCAGAGTAATACCTTGATGCCGTTGGCAGCAACCACCTCGGCGGCGGCGGCGGCAAAGTCTTCCGAAGCAAAGCGTGTGTCATAGCCAATGATAAGTCCACGCTCCGCAAGTCCGGCTTCTTTGAGATAATCCGCCACGCCCCGGGCGCAGGCGCGGACATTGGGGAAAGTAAAGTCTTCGGCGATGATGGCGCGCCAGCCGTCGGTGCCAAATTTGATGGGGTTAGTCATGCGCCTTACCCCCTTTAACACTACTAAACTATTCCCTGAACTTCTTCCATACGGCATAGAAAAGACAGATTATTCCCGCCATGCTAATCAAAGCAACAAACAAATTGAAGGCGGAAACAAATCCTGCCGCACTCACATTGCTCATACTACTTTGACCAAGATATTCTGCAATGGCTGGTTTAGGAATACTGAGAAGCGTGCTTAACAACATCAGAACAGAACCAGTAAGCAGAAAGCGTTTAGCTCTGCTGCTGCCTTTGTGCATCAAAACGGATGACAAAACCAGAGCTACCATCCAAACTACAAGAGCTGGCGCACCTTGCATGAAACCGTTAATGATTAAATGCACTTCCATTTTGCTCCACCCAGGTAGCGAACTCTTGAATAATCGAAGAAGGACTGCTCAGCCATTTATAAAAGAAATATTTACTTCTTCGCTTTCGCTTCTTTCTTCAAAATGGCGGCTTTATCCGTCTTTTCCCAGGGCAGGTCGATATCCGTGCGTCCGAAGTGCCCGTAGGCTGCCGTCTTGAGGTAGATGGGACGCCGCAGGTTGAAATTCTGGATGATTGCCGCCGGGCGCATATCGAAATGCTGGTTCACCAGTTCCAGGATAAGCTCGCTGGGCACATGACCCGTACCGAAGGTCTCTACGGAAACGGAGACCGGGTGCGCCACACCGATGACATAGGCAATTTGGACTTCCAATCTATCCGCCAGTCCCGCCGCGACCACGTTTTTCGCAATGTAGCGCGCCATATAGGCGGCGGAGCGGTCAACTTTGGTGGGGTCTTTGCCGGAGAAAGAGCCGCCGCCGTGCCGCGCAAAGCCGCCGTAGGTATCCACCAGGATTTTACGACCGGTGCAGCCGGTATCCCCTACCGGCCCGCCGACGACAAAGCTGCCGGTGGCGTTAACGTAAAAGTTGGTATTCTTGTCCATCAACTCCGCTGGGATAATCTTTTTAATAACACACTCTTTAATGTCTTTTTCAATCTGCTCGTGGCTGATGCCGGGATCGTGCTGCACCCCGATGGCGACGCTGGCAATCCGCTTCGGCTGACCATTATGGTACTCCACAGTTACCTGCGATTTACCGTCGGGGCGGAGGTAGGACAAAACGTTGTCCTTGCGCACCCGCGCCAGGCGCTGCGTCAGGCGGTGGGAAAACGCGATGGGCATCGGCATCAACTCCGGCGTCTCTTTACACGCATAGCCCACCATCATACCCTGGTCGCCGGCGCCCACCTTGTCCAGTTCGTCTTTGGAGCCCTGCTTCGCTTCCAGCGACTTGCTCACGCCCATATCGATATCCGGCGATTGCTTGTTAATGGAGGTCAGGACGCCGCAGGTGCGATATTCAAAGCCATACTCCGGGCGGGTATAGCCGATATCACGGATGACGTTGCGCACCAGCTCCGGAATCTCGATATAACTCTTCGTGGTAATTTCACCCATCACAACAACGAGTCCATTGGTCACCGCCGTTTCGCAAGCGACCCTGCCTTTAGGGTCGTCTTTCATAATGGCGTCCAGCACCGCATCGGATATCTGGTCGCAGATTTTATCGGGGTGCCCTTCGGTGACCGATTCCGAAGTAAACATGTATTTCGGCGAGCTTTCAAAACAGTTGACCATTCTTCTCCTCTCTATGTACCGTGCTCCCAGCTGGAGAGATATTTCTCCTGCTCGGGAGTCAAAGTATCAATATCAATGCCCATCGCCCTGAGTTTCAGCCGGGCGACCTGCTTATCAATTTCCTCCGGCACGGCATAGACTTTCGCTTCTAGCTTGCCTTTATTCTTGACGAGGTATTCCAGGCACAACGCCTGGTTGGCGAAGCTCATGTCCATCACACTGGCGGGGTGCCCTTCCGCTGCCGCCAGATTGATGAGCCGCCCTTCCCCCAGCAAATAGAGGCAGCGCCCGTCTCTCATTTTATATTCATCGACGAATGGGCGGACGGTGCGCTTGCTGACCGCCATCTTTTCCAGCGCCGGGATGTTAATTTCGACATTGAAATGCCCGCTGTTAGCGAGGATGGCGCCGTCTTTCATGACTTTAAAATCTTCAACATCGATGACGTTAATATCACCGGTCACCGTTAGAAAGATATCGCCAATCCGCGCCGCCTCCGCGATGGGCATGACCCGGTTGCCGTCCATCGCCGCTTCCAGGGCGCGCACCGGCTTGACCTCGGTGACAATCACCTGAGCTCCCATCCCCCGCGCCCGCAGCGCCACGCCCCGCCCGCACCAGCCATAGCCGCAGACCACCACCTTTTTCCCCGCAAGGAGAATATTGGTGGCGCGCGTAATGCCGTCCAGCGTGCTCTGCCCGGTACCGTAGCGGTTGTCAAAAAGATATTTCGTCTCGGCGTCGTTTACCGCAATCAGGGGATAGCGCAGCTTTCCCTCTCCTGCCATGCTGCGCAGCCGGACTACGCCGGTGGTGGTTTCCTCCGTACCACCCATCACACCGTTAATCAGGTCGCTGCGCCTGGTATGGAGCGTCGTCACCAGGTCAGCGCCGTCATCCACGGTCAGCTGCGGTTTATGTTCGAGGGCAGCAATAATATGGTTATAATAAGTTTTTTCATCTTCACCTTTGATGGCACAGGTGGGAATACCGTACTCAACCATGGCTGCCGCCACATCATCCTGAGTGGACAGCGGATTGGAAGCGCAGGCAACCAGATCAGCGCCGCCTTCCCTGAGCGTCAGCCCCAGGTTGGCAGTCTCGGTGGTGATATGGAGACAGGCGGAAATCCTTACCCCATTGAGCGGCTTTTCCGCAGCAAATCTTTCCCGGATGAGCCGCAGTACCGGCATTTCCCGGTAAGCCCACTCAATGCGTTGCCGGCCGGCCGCCGCCAGAGACAGGTCTTTAACATCATATTTAACCGAGCTCATGCTTTCTCCATACAATTTTTCCTAAAACCAAATCGCCGCCGCACACATTTTGAATAATACCTCACGAACAACCCGTATTTCAACTTATGCCCCACTCCCGGTAGCCCTGCTGGATTACTGCCGCGTACTCTTTCGATGGCGGAGCCGCCTCGACCTGAGAGGCACGGATGTAAGTTACCGCCTCGTTGGCATTACCGTCTTCGTCAAAGACAATTACCTTAAGCCGGTGATACCCCACTTCGTAGCCGTCCAGCCGCTTCAGGCATTCTTCAGTTACTTCATATACCGCGCCGGGGACCTTGCCGCCCTGCGCGCGTATGATACTGGCGGTGCCGCCCCGCCATTGCCGCGACCACCCGCCGAACACCAGCTTGTAGTTCGGCAAAACAGCGGTGGCGCGCGGTTTGCTGCCCGGGCAGCGCTCCTGCATCTGTTTTTTGCTCAGATTACTGGCGTAGGCAAAGTAATTCATAAAAGACTATCCTAATATTACAACTTTAACCGTCAGACCGCCACCCAGTTGACATCCTGCTTACAGGGAGATATTATAATTTACCAGCTATGATAAACAATTTGCTTGCCTTCATACTGGCGGGGGGAATGGGAGAGCGGCTGAGCGTACTGGCGCAGAACCGCGCCAAGCCTGCCGTCACCTTCGGCAGCAAGTACCGCATTATCGACTTCACCCTGAGCAACTGTGTCAACTCTGGGATTCGCAATGTCGCCATACTCACCCAGTACCAGCCGCATTCTCTCATCCGGCATATCGGCATCGGCATGCCCTGGGGATTAAATCCGCCCAGCGGGAAAGTCCGCCTGTTGCAGCCCTTCCTCACCCGTGAAGCCACCGGCGACTGGTACAAAGGGACGGCGGATGCGGTCTACCAGAACATCTTCCACATGGAAGAACAGAACCCTGAGATGGTTTTCATCCTGAGCGGAGACCATATCTATAAAATGAACTATGCCGATATGCAGAAACTGCACCGGGAGAACGGAGCTGACGTTACCCTGGCGATTACGCCGATGCCTGCCGAAACCCTCCACCATTTCGGCACAGTCGTCACCGATGAGAGAGGACGGGTCACCGGCTTTGAAGAGAAAGTGAAAAGGGCGAAAAGCAACCTGGTATCAATGGGGGTCTATCTCTTCAACCCGGGAATCCTGAAAACATACCTCACAGAAGACGCCCGGGACAACGAATCCCACCACGATTTCGGGAAAAACGTGCTGCCCCGCATGGTGAAAGACAAGTGCAATATCTTCGCCTATACTTTTTCCGGTTACTGGCGGGATGTCGGTAGCGTCCAGGCTTACTGGCAGACCAATATGGACCTGCTGGAGAGCCTGCCCGGCTTTCTTTCCGATGAGAGCTGGCCCATCTTCTCCCACGAGGAGGAACGCCCGCCGACGATTATCTCGAACACCGCCAGCATCTCCAACAGCATGATTTCCGATGGCTGCATCATTGATGGAGTGGTGGAACACTCCGTGCTTTCCTCAGGAGTACGGGTTGCCGGGGGCGCCATCATCAAGGACTCTATCATTATGTCAGATAGCTTCATCAGCTACGACAGCGTGGTTGACCGCTCTATCATCGATAAAGAAGTAATCATCGGCGACGGCTGCCGGATTGGCACCGGCGAAGACCCCCCGCCGAACCGGAGGGAACACGGGCTGACGGATGGGATAACTCTGGTCGGCAAGCGTGCCAGGGTGCCTTCCGGCATCGAGATAGGACGCAACTGCGTGGTGTTTCCCGGCGCCGCCAAAGATGATTTTCCGGGCATGATAATCCCCAGCGGCGAGACCGTGAAATCCAGCCAGCCGCGCCCTATCCTGTGAGCTCCAGCAGGCGGGAAAGCAGTTCTTCAACTTCCGCGGGAGAATTCAAAAAGTATGCCGCACCGGAACTAAGGTTTTCCCCGGTAACAAAGACGCTCCAGCCCTGCGGTTTTTGTAAAATCCGGAAGACGTCTTCGTCCGTAACATCATCCCCGAGATAAATGACGGTCAGCCTTGCCGGATTAAACTTTGTCTGGACATCGCCGATGATAACCTCAACGGCTTTTCCCTTATGCCAGTCGAACGGCGGTCTGACCTCCCAGACCTTCTTACCCTCAGTCACTCTGATTTTACCCGCTGCGAGCAGCGGCAAGGTAGCTTCCCGAAAGATATTCTCCGCCTTTTTCACCTCGCCTTCCGCGACCATGCGATAATGCACGCTCAGGCTAAGTCTCTTATCTTCAACGATTACGCCGGGGATATGCCCCAGCTCAACGCAAAGCTGCCCGGCAAGATGCCTGATAACCGCCTGCGCTTTCCTGGCTGGCGGGCTAACAAAGTCCAGCCCGGCACCCTCAATTTCCAGCCCGTGATTTCCCGCGTAGTAAATACCGGCAATCCCCACCATCCCCTTCAGTTCCGCGAGGGCACGCCCGCTGATAATACCGATACTTAAGTGCAAGCGGCAGGCCAGCACTTCGAGTTTGCTCCGGACGGCAGGCGCAAGAACCGCTTCCTGCGGACGGCGGACAATCGGGGTGAGCGTACCATCATAATCCGTTACCAGCAGAATATGGTCCGAGGCACGGACTTGCTCAGCCAGAGACTTCCATGCCGTGAATAAATGCTGCACTAGCCCTCCGCCAGCGCAATAAGGTAGGAAACAATATCCGCGCCCCAGCGATAGATGTTGTTTTCCGCGATTGTTTTACGCATCGCCCGTATCCGCCGCCGTTTTTCCGCGGCGGGCATCTCGATTGCTTCTTTAATCGCCCGGGCAAACCCGGCAACATCGAAGGGATTAATAATAATAGCTTGAGAGAGTTCTTCGGCAGCGCCGGTAAACCGGCTTAAAATAAGGACTCCGTTATTGTCCGTCCGCGCGGCGGCATATTCTTTCGCCACCAGGTTCATGCCGTCATGGCGCGAACTGACCACGCAAAAATCGGCAATCCGGTGCAGGGCGGCCAGCGCCGCCGGCGATTGCTGCCCGCTCAGCGGGATTACCGGCTGCCAGGAACCGGTCCCGTACCGCTGATTGATATCACGAACCAATTCCTCAATCTCGTGGTCAATCGCCCGGTAGCTTTCAATCTCAGTCCGGCTTGGCATCCCCGCCTGGATGAAGACCACTTTGCCGCGGTAGTCCGGATTATCGGCAAAAAACCGGCGCAGCGCCAGCAGGCGCTCCGGTATGCCCTTGGTATAGTCTAACCGGTCCATGCCGATACCAACCCATTTATCGCCAAGATGCAATTCACGGCGCAACCGCGCCATCTCCCGGATAACCGACCGGCTCTTCGCCCCTGCGGCGATTTCTGTAAAATCTACGCTGATGGGAAACGGCTGTACCTGGACGGTATGCTGCTGATAGGTAATCGCCGATTGCTTCTTGTAGACCCTGGCACCCAGGGACTGCGCCGTTTCCAGAAAATTATCACAGGACTCCCGGGTATGAAAGCCCAGCAGGTCATTGCCGAGCAAACCTTCCAGGATTTCCGCTGCCCAGGGACAGGTGCGGAAGACCTCCGGCGGGGGCCAGGGAATATGCCAGAACTGCCCCACAATTAAATTCGGGTTCTGCCCTTTCAACATCTGCGCCAGCAGAGCAAGGTGATAGTCCTGGATGAATACCACCGCTGGTTTATCGCCCACCTCTTCCATGACCGCCCGGGCGAAAATGCCGTTTACCTTGCGGTAATACTGCCAGTCCGCTTCCCGGAAGACCGGCGGCGTAAAAGCAATGTGGCACAGCGGCCAGAGCGCCTCGTTGGAAAAACCGAGGTAGAATCCCTCAATCTCTTTACGCGTCAGCCAGGTGCGGCGCAGGGTATATTCCGGCTTTTCCGGCGGGACGCGCACCCGGTTGTGCTTATCGACGACCAGCTTATCCGCATCCCCGCCGCCATGGGCAACCCAGATTCCGCCGGCGGCGCGCAGCACCGGGTCGAGCGCCTGGGTGAGCCCGCCCACCGGACGATAGCTGCTGATTGCCCCGCCGGACATGGTATGGACATACGGTTCCCGGTTGGAGACCACCACAAACAGCCGGCTACCGAGCTTTTCCCGCACCGTCCGATACAGGCTGTGCTTGGTCCATTTAGTATTCATATCCGTTCGCCATCACTCTAACCAAAGAGTCGTAATCTGTCAAGCGGAACCCGGATTGACAGCCGGGGGAGAATTAGCCTAACATTCTCCGAAGAGACTCCGCGAGAAAGGAAAGCACTATGCCGCTGGTCGAACTGATTTATAACGCTTTCTGCACCGAGGAAGCCCCGCAGGTGCGCCGCCTTGCCCGGGAATATGGCTTTCCCCTACACGAATACGATATCTGGGAAATCCGATCCGATGACGTTGCGCTGCCCGCTCATATCCGCCGCAAGATAGCCGCGGTGCAGAGCGGGAAAGAAGGTTTCCTGGCGGGTGCTTGTTTCATCGATGGCGTAGAAGTGGACTGGTGGGCGGGTTTTGCACCGGCTTTCCGCGCCGCAAAGGAGCAAGCCCATGATTGAGATAAGACCGCTGACCAAAGAAGATGTGACCGGAGGTCTGATCGGTCCGGGGGCTTACTGCCTGGCGAAATTACCGTCTAAAAACTGGAGCACCGACCCCGATGAGCGCAGCATGCAGCAAAAGCGCCAGGTACGCTACCTGGAGCTGACCGAGAGATTCGGCACGATGGCGCTGTTGGCACTGGAAGATCACGAGGTTGCCGGATTCATCATTTTCATCCCCAAGACAATTGCCCGCCGGCTGGGATTTTATACTTTGCCCGGGGATAAAGACCTGGACCGGACGATGGTGGCAACCTGCCTGCATGTTGCCCAATCCAAACGCGGGCAGGGAATTGCCGTTAAGCTTATCGAAGGCGCTAAAAAGTGGGCAACCAGTAAGGGCTACACCAGCATGGAAGCCATCGGCGAAGGTTTTGCCCAGTACGGCTGGCACGCCAGCGCCCCGTTTTTGAGCGCCGGATTCCGTATCTGCAGCGATTACCAGCACGGAAGCTGGCGCGGACAACTGATGCAGGCTGCCCTCACCTAACACCCGAACTATTTCCCTGGTGCATTCTATTTTGTGCTGCACACTCTGGTATGCTAGAATCGAATTACAAATGACCACTAATCCTAAAAATCAGAGGCTGCTTTCCGGCAATGAGGCATTCGCCCTTGGCGCTTATCATGCCGGCGTAAAAGTTGCTGCTGCCTACCCCGGCACCCCCAGCACCGAAATCATGGAGACGCTGGCGCAATTCAAAGACCTGCATGCCGAGTGGGCGACCAACGAGAAGGTCGCCATGGAGGTGGCGCTGGGCGCCTGCTATACCGGCGTACGCGCCATGGCTTCCATGAAGCACGTGGGGCTGAATGTCGCCAGCGACCCCTTCCTGGCCGCCGCCACGACGGGCGTCAACGGCGGGCTGGTCATCATCAGCGCCGACGACCCCGGCATCCACAGTTCCCAGAACGAGCAGGACAACCGCCACTATGCGAAGCTGGCGAAGATACCCGTGCTGGAGCCTGGCGATAGCCAGGAAGCCTACGACCTGATGGGCATTGCCTTCGACCTCTCCGAGAAGTTTGATACGCCGGTGATGGTGCGCACCACCACCCGTATCTCGCACTCCAAATCAGCGGTCAAAACCAGCGGCAAGCGTCCTGCCGAAGCGAAGCATCCCGCCTTTTATTACAATGTGCCCAAGTATGTCATGCTTCCGGTCAACGCCCGCAGCCAGCGGCCCAAAATCGAAAAACGGCTGGTGGAACTGGCGGAATATGCCGAGACCTCGCCGCTTAACCAGGTCAGTGAAGGCGGCAAAGAATTGGGTATTATTACCAGCGGCATATCTTACCAGTACGCCCGCGAGGTTTTCCCGAAAGCCTCAATTCTCAAGCTGGGTATGACGTATCCCCTGCCGCGCAAGCTCATTAAAGATTTTGCCGGCAAGGTGAAAAGGCTTATCGTTATTGAAGAGCTCGACCCGTTCCTCGAAGAAAATATCAAGGCGATGGGGATTACCGTCAGCGGCAAAGAAATAATCCCCCGCATTGGCGAGCTTTCCGCCCGTATCGTGGCGGACGCTGCGCGTAATGCCGGGCTACTTGCCGGCGAGCCGGTGAAAATCGCTGAAGTACCCGGACTGCCCCGCCGCCCGCCACTGCTCTGCCCGGGCTGCCCGCACGCCGCCATGTTCTTCACCCTGAGCACCATCGGGCAGCGCGCCAAATTGCTGGAAGCGAAAGACAACACGCCGAAAGAACCGGAAATTATCATTACCGGCGATATCGGTTGCTACACCCTGGCAGCTTACCCGCCGCTAAACGCCATGGATACGACCGCCTGCATGGGCGCCAGTATCGGGCAGGCGGTGGGCATGGCCAAGGCGGGCATCGGCAAGAAGGTCGTTGCCGTCATCGGCGATTCCACCTTCCTGCACTCCGGCATCACCGGGTTGGTCAACGCGGTCTACAACCAGGCGAAAATTACCATCGTCATCCTGGACAATGGCACCACCGCTATGACCGGCCACCAGGAGCACCCCGGCACCGGCTTTTCCGCACAGGGCGAAGCCGCCCCAGCGGTAAAACTGGAAGACCTGGTGCGCGGCATCGGCGTAAAGAATGTCAAAATCGTGGACGCTTTCAATATGAAATTGTTACGGAGCGCAGTCAAAGAATCGCTCGCCGCCGATGAGCTTTCCGTGATTATCACGCGCGGCACCTGCGCCGTACGCCAGCCGAAGAAGGTCAATCCGCGCGCCATTGATGCGGAAATCTGCAACGCCTGCGGCGCCTGTTTGCGCCTCGGTTGCCCCGCCATCCAGAAGTCCGGCGATAAAGTCAGCATCGATGCCGTGCTCTGCATCGGGGACGCCTGCACCGTCTGCCAGCAGATTTGCCCAAAGCAGGCAATCGCCCCGCTCAAGAAGGAAATGAAGTGAAGAAGCTCGACCTGCTGATAACCGGGGTGGGGGGACAAGGGGTGGTCCTCGCCAGCGATATTATCGGCGAGGCGGCGCTTGCCGAAGGCTATGACGTCAAAAAGACGGACACTTTAGGCATGGCGCAGCGCGGCGGCAGCGTCGTCAGCAACCTGCGTATCGCCGAGAAAGTCTGGTCGCCCCTCATCACCGAAGGCGAAGCGGATATACTCTTTGCTTTCGAGAAACTGGAAGCCGCCCGCTGGGGCTATTACCTCAAGCCCGGCGGCATCGCCATCATCAATAACCACGCCCAGCCGCCGCTGGCGGTCAGCCTGGGCAAAACAGCGTACCCCACTGACACAGAAGTAACTGCAATCTTAAAACAGCGCACCGACCGTGTTTATTTCATCGACGGCACGAAGCTGGCGCAGGAACTGGGCAATGTGCGGACGGTCAACATCCTCATGCTGGGCTGCCTCTCCCACTTCCTGCCGCTCAAGCTGGAGACGTGGCGGGAGGTTATCGCCCGCTACCTGCCGGAAAAACTACACACTATCAATATGACCGCCTTCGACCGCGGCAGAAAGGAAGTCCGGGATGGGCATCTCTGAAAAAGTCCGCCAGAGAATGGCGGAGGGCTCCTGGATACGGCGCATGTTCGAAGAGGGTGCTGTCCTCAAGCAGAGGCACGGCGAGCAGAACGTCTTTGAACTATCGCTGGGGAACCCCATCATGGAGCCGCCCCCCGAATTTTCCACCGAGCTGAAAAAACTGGCGAACAGTAATCAGACGGGGATGCACCGCTATATGCC
>JAQTQH010000046.1 GCA_028712355.1 Dehalococcoidales bacterium | reverse complement strand
GGCATTGGGTAAAGCAAACCGTTTCCCCCTGGCACCGGCGCAGAGCAGGACCGTCGCCATACTGGCGGCGAGCCCCACGCAAATCGTGGAGACATCGCAGTTGACCAGCTGCATGGTATCGTAAATCGCCAGGCCGGCATTGATGACGCCGCCGGGACTGTTGATATAGAGGCTGATATCCTTATCCGGGTCTTCACGATCGAGATAGAGCAGCTGGGCAACAATCACGTTTGCCACCTGGTCGTTGATGGGCGTGCCCAGTATAACGATGCGCTCCCGCAACAGGAGAGAGTAGATATCAAACATCCGCTCGCCACGGGCGCCGCTCTCGATAACAAAAGGAACTACGTTCTTCGGGTATGTCATTTATTTTCCCCCTTTATTTCCGTACTTTTCGCAATTTCAACAATACGCGCGATTGTCTTGCGCGTCATGAGCAGCTGCTTAACATAGTTACGGGACTCCTCACCCTGAAACATCTTCTGGAGCGCCTCTCGTTCTTTCTCGCCGGCGGTCTTGGTCATCTTTTCAATCTCGCCGTCGATATCCGCATCAGTTACTTCGATTTTCTCCGCTTCAGCAACCTTGCCCAGTACCAGCGATGTGCTCAGCCGCTTCGCTGCCTGCGGGCGTACTTCCTCCCGCAGTTGCGGCCCCGTCTTGTTCACGCTTTTGAGATATGCTTCCATCTGGCGAGCGTCCCACTGTAACCGCCGCACCTGGTCATTGAGCATGTGGTTAATTTCTTCTTCGACCATCACAGGAGGAATTTCTATTTTGGCGACATCAACTACCGCCTGAATCGCCTTATCTTCGAAGGAATTATTTGCCAGTTCTTCAGCGCGTGCTTTAAGTTTGGCGGCAGCTTCTTCGCGTAGCGCTGCCACTGTCTTGAGTTCGGGGCTTATCTGTGCTGCGAGTCCATCGTTAAGCTCAGGTAATTTTTCCTCTTTTACTTCGCTGACTTTAACCTTAAAAGCAACCTCTTTGCCAACCAGTTCCTTGCGCGGGTATGTCTCCGGAATTTTTAGAGTAAATTCTTTCTCACTACCTTTAGTCATTCCAACCAGCTGTTCCGCAAATCCGGCAAGGGGCACCGGATAGTCCTTGACAATTTCATACTGGGTACCCTTTTGCTGGATGAAAGGCTTGCCTTCAATATTGCTTTCTACATCCATGACGGCGAGGTCTCCGAAGTTCACCGCCCGTTCTACCGGCTCCCAAATGGCATTCTGATGTCTCATTTCTTCGAGAACGGCATCAACTTGCTCATCTTTAACTTCCACTTTCTCAGGCTCGACGCGGACACTTTTATAGTCGCCCAACTCAATAGTCGGCATCAAAGGAACGACAGCTTTGAAAATCACCGGCTCCGTCTGGACTATTTCTATTTCCGGCTGGGCGATTGGCTCGATTTCCTGCTCTTTAAGCACTTTTTCATAAGCTTCCGGTATCATGTGGTGCAGCGCTTCCTCGACCATGCCTTCCCGCCCGATATGCCTCTCCAGGACCGACCGCGGCGCCTTGCCTTTGCGGAAGCCGGGAATACGCGCTTTCTGTACTAGATGCTCGTAGGCTTCCTTGAGTGATTCCTCCAGTTCGGCAGGCTCCATTTCTACGGTCAGGTAAGCCTGGCGGTTTTCTGTCTTTTCCCTGGTTACTTTCACTGTACCTCCGTTATGTCAACTCTTTGGTGTCTTCTTTAATTCTGATATGCAGTTCGCTGAGTTGCGCCTCGCTGACAACTTCCGGGGCGTTGAGCATCATATCCACGGCGTTCTGGTTTTTGGGAAACGCCACTACGTCCCGGATGCTCTCCTCACCGGTGAGCAGCATCACAATACGGTCGATGCCGGGCGCCACGCCGCCGTGAGGCGGCGCCCCGTATTCAAACGCTTCCAGCAAATGTCCGAAGCGCTCTTCAATTTCTTCATTTTTATAACCCAGAATGCGAAATATTTTACGCTGCATTTCCGCATTATGGATTCTGATGCTCCCGCTGCAAAGTTCTGTGCCGTTGCAGACGAAGTCATAGCTCTTGCCCCTCACCTTCTCCGGCGCGGTATCCAGCAGCGGTAAATCCTCGTCTTTAATGGCGGTAAAGGGATGGTGCATCGTCGACAAGGCACCCGTTTTCCGGTCATATTCGAACATAGGAAAATCCAAAATAAAGGCAAATGCAAACGACTTGGGGTCGATGAGCTTAAGGCGCTGCCCCAGCTGTTTACGTAGTTCTCCCAGTGTAGCGTTTGTCATCTTAGCGTCTCCTGCTACAATGAGCAACAGGTCACCGGGCTTGGCTTCCAGACGCTGCGCCATGGCTTTAATCTGTTCGATGTTAATAAATTTGGCGGCGGCAGATTTTATCATTTCAGAAGTCAGTGCCTCAATGCCGGCGGCGGCAGCACTTATCGCGATAGTTACCAGCCCCCCTGCCCCGCAACTCCGCGCCAGCTGGTTCAATTCTTCCAGTTGACCTCGAGAATAACCGGCACAGCCCGGGACACAGATGCCTTTCACCTTGCCCCCCGCGTTGATAGCCGAAGTGAAGATGCCAAATGATGTTTGCGCAGCGATACCCGAAAGGTCTTTGAGTTCCATGCCGAAACGCAGGTCGGGTTTGTCTGAACCAAAGCGTTCCATAACTTCAGCGAAGGTAAAGCGAGGGAACGGCTTCGCCAGTTTAATCTCCGGTTTGACCGTCTCAATCATTGAAATAAACAGTTCTTCCAACAAACGGAGAATGTCCTCTTCATCGACAAAGCTCATTTCCAGGTCAAGCTGGGTAAACTCCGGCTGGCGGTCAGCGCGGGTGTCCTCGTCACGGAAGCAGCGGGCAATCTGGTAGTATTTTTCCAGCCCGCCGACCATGAGCAACTGTTTAAGTTGTTGCGGTGATTGAGGCAACGCATAGAACTTACCGGGGTGCAGGCGGGCCGGCACCAGATAATCGCGGGCGCCTTCCGGCGTGCTTTTAATGAGCATCGGGGTTTCAATTTCCACAAAACCGCGTGCATCCAGAAAATCGCGCATGAATTTGATAATACGGTGGCGCAGCATGAGGTTATTCTTCATCCGCTGGCGCCGCAGGTCGAGATAGCGGTACTTGAGTCGGACGTTTTCGTCGACGTCAACCTCTTCGTTAATATAGAACGGTGGCGTCTTGGAGGTATTCAAAATCTTCGCTTGCCGGGCAATGACCTCGATATCCCCGGTAGCTAATTCCGGGTTTTCCGTGCCCTGCGGACGAAGGGCGACCTCACCGGTAATCTGCACCACGTATTCGCTGCGGAATTCCGAAGCTATCTGGTGGCATTCCGCCGTGATTTCCGGATTGAAGACTACCTGAGCAATACCATCGCGATCCCGCAAGTCGATGAAGATAAGACCGCCGTGGTCGCGGCGCCGGTTGACCCAGCCGGCAAGAGTAACCGTTTCCCCCACGTTTTCTTTACGCAATTCACCGCAGTAATGAGTCTTGAGCAAAACAATCTCCAAGAAAGAAATTGAGATTCCAGATTAATTATATCCTATTACAGATAGCCCAGCAACAAACCGGATGCAAATGCAAGCCTAGTCTCACAATTATAGACACAGGAATAGCGTATCTTACCTCGTCGGCATATTCAAATAATAGTGGTATTAAAAATCAAACATGATGCTTTTATTAATTCTTTGTAAACTGCCCGATTTAAGGTATAATATGGATTGAAATGTCTTCTCAAGTCTTCTATCGCAAATGGCGACCCCAGACCCTAGCGGAAGTGGTGGGGCAGGAAGCGGTGACTCAAACTCTGCTGCATGCCCTAGCCAGCGAACGGGTATCTCACGCTTATCTTTTCTGCGGACCGCGGGGTACCGGCAAGACCAGTACCGGGCGTATTCTCGCCAAGGCGGTCAACTGCCTTACCAACCAGGGCAAAGGCGAACCGTGTAACACCTGTCCGATATGCCAATCGATTACCGAAGGCAGGGCAATGGATGTCATCGAAGTTGACGCCGCCAGTAACCGAGGCATAGATGAAATCCGCGATTTACGGGAAAAAGTGACCTATGCCCCCACTCAGGCGCGCCACAAAGTCTACATTATAGATGAAGTCCACATGCTGACGAAAGAGGCTTCCAACGCGCTGCTCAAGACTCTGGAAGAGCCGCCGCCGCACGTCATTTTTATCCTGGCGACCACCGAAGCCCATAAAGTACTGCCCACTATTCTTTCCCGTTGCCAGCGTTTTGATTTCCGCCGTATTTCTCAAACAGACGTGGTGAACAAGCTGGCGCAGGTCTGCCAGACTGAGGGGATTAAGATTGAGCCTCAATCATTAAGTCTGATTGCCCGGACAACTACGGGCAGCCTGCGCGATGCGGAAAACCTGCTCCAGCAGTTAACTACTTATTATGGTACTGAAATAAGCCTCCGTCAGGTGCAGGAACTGCTGGGCATTACCGGCGATGCACGGACCCGCGAGTTGGTCAAACAGCTTGTCAGCAACGAGGCGGCGAATGCCATCGCCACAATTAATGCGGTCAACCGTGACGGGCTGGATTTACGCCAGTTTAACCGGGAGCTGGTTTCTTATCTGCGGGCGCTGCTGCTGGTCAAGACCGGCTCGGAAAATTCGGCCGACCTGCCTATTGAAGATATTAAAGAGCTTAAAGAGATAGCCAGCCGCACCTCACTGCCGCAGGTATTGAGGGCAGTCAAGCTCTTCGGTCAGCTCGAATCCAGTTTTGATGGCTATTCAACTCTGCCCCTGGAACTTGCCATCGTGGAATGCACCATTCCTGCCAATGAGGATAAAACACCTGCAGTCAAATCCACTGAACCGGAACTCGCAGCAAAACGGGCATCGCCACAGACAACCCCAAAACCGCCGGCACCGGCGCGCGGCAAATCCGAGGCGATTGCTAATCCGGCAAAAGCAACATCGCAAATCACCCATGACGAACCATCGCCGCCAAAGACGGAGACGATCGATAGACCCCAAGTAAAACCTGCGGCTGCCCGGAATGAAGAAACGCCTGCTGCAAAGGCTGAGTTGCCGAAAAAGACGTCGAATCCACCTCCCGCCCCCCTCAAGGCAACCACGGAAATTGAGCAGTTGCAATTAAACTGGCGCCAGCTTATCAAAGAAATGTCCGGCAGTCTCAGCCGCACCCCGGCCGCTGCATTGCTGCGCAGCGCCATGCCCAGAACGATGGAAGATAACGTCGTCGTGTTGTCTTTTAAATACACGGCGCTCAAAGAAAACATGGAAAGGTTGGACAACCAGAAGACGGCGGAAAAAATATTAAGCAGCTTCCTGGGGCATTCCTGCCTGCTTCGTTGTGTTTGCGAGCCGGAGGACAACCACATGATACGGGCGGCGCAAAAAATGGGCGCCCAAATTATCGACGTGGAGGAAAAATGAATAATAAATTTATGATGCAGCAAGCCCAGAAACTCCAATCCCAACTGGCGAAGGCACAAGAGGATCTGGCTAATATTACCGTGGAAGCCAGCGCCGGCGGTGGTGCGGTGAACGTGACTGCCAACGGCCAGCAGAAGATAATCTCGGTAAGCATCGCTAAAGAGGCCGTCGACCCCCAAGATGTGACGATGCTGCAGGACCTGATTCTGACCGCCGTGAACGAAGCTCTCACCAAATCGCAGGCGGCGGCAAACCAGCAGCTTAGCCAGTTGACCGCCGGTTTTAAAATCCCCGGACTAATGTAATCGTGAGGCATATTGTCAATACGAGAAATACAACAATGAAAGCATACAATATCGCTGTCATTTTCGGGCTTAACTCAAGAATTCAGAAAATCCTACTCCAGTTCTGGATTCCCGCTTTTGCGGGAATGACAAGGCTATTACCGTAACAAACTAAGGAGAATCAAATTTGTCGGGAAACATGCCGGCTGCCGAAGCTATCAATAATTTAATTCAAGAATTGAACAAGCTGCCGGGCATCGGTCCCAAGAGCGCCCAGCGTATCGCTTTTTATCTTCTGCGTTCTCCGGAAGAGGAAAGCCGGCTCCTTGCTGAGGCAATTGCCTCGCTTAAGCAAAAGATTACACTTTGCTCGGTCTGCTGTAATCTCACCGAGACCGACCCCTGCCCTATTTGTAATAACGCCACGCGGGACCGTGCCGCTATCTGTATTGTCGAACAACCACAGGACATACTGGCCCTGGAACACACCGGGGTCTATCGGGGACTATACCACGTCCTTCATGGAGCAATCTCGCCTACCGAAGGCATTGGCACCAATGAAATACGCATCAAGGAACTCATGGAGCGGCTCCAAAAAAACTCGATTACTGAGGTCATCCTGGCGACGAATACCAACCTGGAAGGTGAACAAACCGCCATGTACCTCAGCCGATTGATTGCACCGCTGGGCATTAAAGTGACCCGCCTTGCCCGGGGATTACCCTTCGGCACGGAGTTGGAATACGCCGATGATATGACCCTCACACGCGCTCTCGAAGGCAGGCAGACATTTTAGCACGGTTTATATCTCTCTCATTACGGGAGAGACATATTTACGGGTAAAAATGTACACTTTCACCATGACCCTCTCCAATGGCAGGGGGAGAGAATAAAATAAGGAAGTAGACGAAATCATCTCATCAGTAAAAGGATTATATATTCGTGAACATTAATGCTCGGCTGGAAGAACTCAAAAAGGCTTACCCGGAGAAGTTTGCTTCCGAGGAGGAGGTTTTCTCCCATATCCGCCGGGGCTACCGCATTTTCATCAGCACCGGCTGCAGCGAGCCGCAGTATCTGGTGCGCGCTCTTATCAAATATGTGGAGTCCCATCCCAAGGCTTTCTTCGATACCGATATCATCAACGTGCGGACGCTCGGCGTGACTCCCTATATTGACGATAAATACAAGAGCCACTTCCGCTATAACTCTTTCTTCGTCGATAACAATACCCGCGAAGCGGTCAACCGTGGTCTGGCGGACTATACCCCGGTATTCCTGTCCCAAGTGCCCGAATTGTTCCACCGCGGCATGGTACCTATCAATGTCGCACTGGTACAGACCTCTTTACCGGACGAGCACGGTTACATGAGCCTTGGTATCAGCGTGGATACCACCAAAGCCGCCATCGAGAACAGTCCCTTAGTCATTGCCCAGATGAACGACAGCATGCCGCGTGTCCACGGCGATGGCTTTATTCACATCAAAGACGTAAACTTCGCCATTCATCATGACGAACCGCTCCTGGAATACGAGGACGAGGTACCCGGCGAGATTGCTCAGCGCATTGGGAAATATGTTGCCCGTATTGTCCAGGACGGCGATACAATTCAGGTCGGTTACGGCAGCCTGCCCAACGCCATCCTGGCAAATCTCAACGAAAAGCAGCATCTGGGCGTACACACGGAACTCCTTACCGGCGGCATCGTCGCGTTGATGAAAAGTGGCGTCATCGATAATTCACGCAAAAGCATCAACCGCGGCAAATCGATTGCCACCTTCTGCATGGGCAGGAAAGATACCTATGAGTTCATCAACGACAATCCCAGCGTGGAGTTCCGCAGCCTGGACTATACCAATAATCCGCTGACCATTTGCCAGCACCGTAACATGGTCGCCATCAACAGTTCTCTGGAAATCGACCTTACCGGGCAAGCGACCGCCGAATCCATCGGTAAATCGTTTTACGCCGGTATCGGCGGGCAGGCGGACTTCATGCGCGGGGCGACACTCGCACCCGGCGGCAAAACCATCCTTACCCTGCAATCCACTGCTGAAGACGGTACGATTTCTCGTATCGTACCATTTTTGAAAGAAGGCGCCGGCGTTACCCTCAACCGCGGCGATATTCAGTATGTCGTTACGGAGTACGGCATAGCCTACCTGCATGGCAAGAGTATCCGCGAGCGGGCGATGGAATTGATTGCCATTGCACATCCCAAATTCCGTGAGCAGCTTATCCAGGAAGCCCGCACCAACCGTATAATTTACGAAGACCAGAAGTTCATCGCCGGCACCGGCGGGGAATACCCGGAAGAACTGGAAATCCGTAAGACCACCAAGGAAGGTGTCGAGGTTCTACTGCGCCCCGTAAAAATCAGCGATGAGCCGCTTTTGAAGAAGTTTTTCTACTCTCTTTCTGACGACAGCATGTACCGCCGCTTTATCTCCACTCGCCTGGATATGCCTCACGAACGTTTACAAGGCTTCGTCGTGGTGGACTACACGCGTGACATGATTATTCTCGCGTTGGTGAACCACGACGGTAACGAGATAGTAGTCGGGGCTGGAGAAAGCCACCACGATGAAAAGTCGCACACCGCCGAGGTCGCTTTCACCGTCCGTGATGACTACCAGAATAAGGGCATCGGCTCGGCACTGCTGGACTACCTGATGTTCCTTGCGAAGAAACGGGGTCTGCTCGGTTTTACTGCGGAAGCCCTCGCTACCAACCAGCCGATGTTGCGCGTCTTTGAAAAATCCGGCTTCCATATCGCCGCCCGTGAGTCTGACGGCACCTACCACCTGGAATTGAAGTTCTAAAACACGGGAATCGCCCTTCCTTTAAAAAGAGCAGGGAAATATTCAGGTTTTTTTCATAATATGCCCGAACCGCGCGATTACCAGACCGAAGCTATCGTCATCAAGAAGACCAAGCTGGGCGAAGCCGACAGAATCCTGACTTTCTATACTCCTCATTTCGGCAAGCTCCAGGCGGTTGCCAAGGGAGTGTGCCGTCCTAAAAGCAAGATGGCGGGGCATCTCGAACTGCTGACCTACAGCCATGTCTCGCTGGCACGCGGGCGCAACCTGGATACCGTCACCGGAAGCCAGACCATCGATGGTTTCCTGGCTATCAAGAACGACCTCTGGCTCACCTCCTGCGCGTTGTATGTTACGGAGCTTATCAACCAGTTCGGGGCTGAGCGCATGGAAAATTTCCCTTTGTTCCAGTTGCTCTTAAATACCTTACAGCAGCTTGTACCGGCGCCTAACAAAGAGATTGTTTTACGTTATTTCGAGATGCATCTCTTCGCCGAAGCCGGTTTCCGCCCCCAGCTAAGAGAGTGCGTTTCCTGCCGTAAGACGCTGACGCCGGGCATCAATTTTTTCTCCCTTAATTCGGGCGGCTTGCTTTGCCCTGACTGCGCACAAAATAATCCCTATCGCTACCCTCTTTCCGTGAATGCCCAGAAAGTGCTGCGGCTGTTGGAGGACTGCAGTTTTTCTACCGCGAACCGTCTCAAGCTGGATGCAGAGTTGGCGGAAGAAATTAAAACTGTGCTGGGCAACTATCTCAAATACCTGCTGGAACGAGACATCAAATCCGCCCACTGGCTTGATTCACTCAAAGAGCAGATTGCACAGGCTGCCCCGCCTGCTTTACCACGAAGCCCTGATAGCATATAATAATTACGGCTGAGAAAGTATGCCCTTCTCAGTACGTTATTTCAGGCGGATTAATACATGTCCCGAATCGACCAGATAGCTCAGAGCCGTCAGCAAAAACTGGAGAGACTGCGTGAGCGCGGCGTTTCTCCCTACCCTAATAGCTTTCACCGCACCCACGCTGCTGCTGAAGCGATTGCCCTGCTGGAAAAGCAATCCGCAGAAACTCCTGAAAAACCCGGCGTCACGGTTGCCGGACGCATCATGGCGAACCGTGCGATGGGTAAAATTTCTTTCCTCGACCTGCGCGATAGCAGCGGTAAAATCCAGCTTTTCCTCAATACTAAGAACCTTTCCGAAGCGCAGCTTGAGTTACTCAAAGACCTGGACATCGGCGATATCATAGGTGCCAGCGGCGGTGTTTTCCGCACCCGCACCAACGAACCAACGATCGAGGTCAAAGATTTTACCGTACTGGCAAAATCGCTCCAGCCCCTTCCGGAGAAATGGCACGGCCTCGCTGATGTCGATAAACGGCAGCGCCAGCGCTATATCGATCTCATTGCCAATACCGAAGTGGCTGATGTCTTCCGTACCCGCAGCAAAATAATCACCGCCGTCCGGCAATTTCTCAATGAGCGCGGCTTTACCGAGGTAGAAACGCCAGTGCTCCAACCTGCCGCCGGAGGTGCTTTGGCGAAACCTTTTATTACTCATCATAATGCCCTCGACCAGGAATTTTACCTGCGCATCGCCCTGGAGCTGCATCTTAAGAGATTGATTGTCGGCGGATTAGACAAGGTGTACGAACTGGGCCGGGTCTTCCGCAATGAGGGCATTTCAACGAAACACAATCCCGAGTTCACCATGCTGGAAAGCTACGAAGCTTATGCCGATTACCATGACGTGATGGCGATGACCGAGCAGATGATATCCGGTGTCTGCCGTCAGGTGCTCGGCACTACGGAGGTCAAGTGGGGCGACCATACTATCGATTTCAAGTCGCCGTGGCCGCGCCTCAGCCTGCATGAAGCAGTCAAGGAGTACAGCGGCATCGATTTCGTAAAATACCCGCGCGCGGAGGCGCTCCGCGGTGTCATGCAGGAAAAAGGCATTCAGCCCGACCTCAACAAGAACTGGGCGAAGCTGGTCGATGAATTAGTTTCTACTTTTGTAGAACCGAAGTTGATTCAGCCCACCTTCCTGACCGATTATCCGGCTTCGATGTCGCCGCTCGCCAAGTCCAAGCCTGGCGAGGAGCGCGTGGTGGAGCGCTTTGAAGCCATCGCCGGGTGCATGGAGATTGCGAACGCTTTCACCGAACTGAACGACCCACTGGAGCAGCGGCAGCGATTTGAAGATCAGCTTAAGGAGCGCCAGGGCGAAGGTGAAGAAAAGTGGACGATTGATGAAGACTTCCTCACAGCGCTGGAATACGGCATGCCGCCCACCGGCGGTCTCGGCGTAGGCATCGACCGGCTTGTCATGCTGTTGACCAACCAGCAGTCTATCCGCGAAGTTATCCTTTTCCCGGCAATGCGGGAGAAGCCGCAGGAAGAAGCGCAACTTAAGAGCACAGATGAGCCAAAAAATTAGTTTTAAAACCAGAGGCGAACTACTGGATTACAAAAGACAAATAGAGGAAGAAGCCAGATGTTGCTTTAACAAAGTATATGATTTAAATTCTAAGAAAAAGGTGCTTGAAGTAGGTGAAAAAGGCGCGTCCCACGAGTTTGATATTTACGAACCACAAAAGGTGATAGGTGGAATTACGACAAGCCCTTGGTGGAACAAGACAGGTTCGAATAATACAGGCGGACAGGATAGAGTCGCAGCAGAGTTGCTCTGGCTCACCATGTGGGATGGAAATGAGCGCCGAGTTATGATTCTTACGGACAAGATTATGGCCAGTCGTTTATTTGAACGTTGGAAGGGATGTCATTTTCCACATACAATTGAGATTATTCATTACAATCCGTGTAGTAAGGAATTTGATACAATTGGATTACTTACAAGCAAGTCATAAGGGGTAATTTATGCTGGACCTTAAATTTATCCGGGAAAATGCCGAAGTTGTCCGTAAGTCGCTTGCCGACCGCAATGATGCCGCACCGCTCGATGAGATTTTAAAACTTGACGGCGAACGCCGCCAGAAGATTGCCGAACTGGAAGAGCTGAGACACGCCCGCAAGGGCGCCGCCAAAGAGCGCAAGACCGGTGAAGAAGCCGCCGTAGAGGGCCGTGAGCTGCGGGAAAAAATCCGTAACCTGGAAGAGACCACCCGTCAGCTTGATGAACAGATGCAGACGCTGCTGCTGCAATTACCCAACATTCCTCATCCCTCCGTACCGGTGGGCAAAGACTCCGCGGATAATATCATCGTGCGCACCTGGGGCGAGCCGAAGAAATTAAGCTTCACCCCTGCCCCGCACTGGGAACTCGGTGAAAAGCTGGGGATTATCGATTTTGAACGCGGCGTCAAGCTCTCCGGGCCGCGCTTTTATCTCCTCAAAGGATTGGGGGCAAAATTACAGCGCGCTCTCATCGCTTTTATGCTGGAACTGCACACATCAAAACATGGCTACCAGGAAATCTATCCGCCTTTCATGGTCAAGCAAGAGTGCCTGTATGGCTCGGGCAACCTACCCAAATTCGCCGATAACCTCTACCATGATGTCGAAGAGGACTACTGGTTCGTACCCACGGCGGAAGTACCCTTGACCAATCTCTACCGTGATGAAATCCTGTCCGCGGACAAGCTGCCCGTCTACCATGTCGCTTATACCGCCTGCTTCCGCCGGGAAAAGATGTCCGCCGGCAAAGACACGAGGGGCATCAAGCGCGGCCACCAGTTCGATAAAGTGGAAATGTACAAGTTCACCGATGCCGCGACATCTTATAATGAACTGGAGAAGCTCGTTGCCGATGCCGAAGATATCGCTCAAAAGCTGGGACTGCCCTACCGGGTTGTGCAGCTCTGCACCGCCGATCTGGGCTTCGCCTCCGCCAAATCCTATGATATTGAAATGTGGGCGCCCGGCTGTGCGGAGTGGCTGGAGGTCAGTTCTTGCTCCAACTGCGTGGACTTCCAGGCGCGGCGGGCGAATGTGCGCTATCGCCCTACCCCGGATGCCAAGCCCCAGTTCGTGCATACCCTGAACGGCTCGGGGTTGGCTTTGCCGCGTGTGATGATTGCCATCATGGAGAACTACCAGCAGCCAGATGGCAGCATCGCCGTACCTGAGATCCTGCAGCCTTTTGTCGGCGCAAAGGCAATTAAACAGCCCTGAGGAGGATGAAAATGGCTTTCAAATTGTCCCTGCCGGATGCTCAGAGCCGTGCTCTTGAACTGATGCACCGCGGCTATCACTGAGGTCCTGCCGTCCTGCAAGTTATGTGGGAAACCAGTGATATGAAAGACAAAGATATTCTCTGGGCGGGAATCGCCTTCGAAGGCGGTATCGGCGGTCATCAGCATGCTCCATGCGGCGCCATTTCGGCGGCAGCGGTGTACCTGGGGCTGAGCTACAGATGCCCGATGGAAGATAAACCGAGAGCCAGGCAAGCTCGGCAGGACGCACGCAAAGATGCTTATGACCTTGCCGCCGGATTTAAAGACCGCTTCGGCACCATAATCTGCCGTGGTTTAGTCAAGGTGGACCTTTCCAAGCCTGAGGAGAGCCAAAAATTAACAGAAATTTCCAAAGACAGGTGTGATAAATTCGTCGAATTCGTCATCAGCAAGCTCTACGAACTAGCCGAGAAGAAAACCGGTTGACCTGTTTGCATCGTATTCATATTATGCTATAATGGCAATTATTTATTGAGTCCAAACGAGAAAGGAGAAACCGAATGTATCTGCGCGATATCATGACCACTGACGTAATCACGATTAAGAGTAATAACCATATCATGGATGCGAGAAGGCTGATGGAGGACAACAAACTCGTCCGCCTGCCCGTGGTGGACAAAAACGGTAAGCTGGTAGGCATCGTCACCAAGAAAGACATGGACAAGCTGACCCTTTCCGAGCCGAATCCGCGCGACATTCTGGAGTTCAGCTACAGCATTTCCAATCTCT
>JAQTQH010000045.1 GCA_028712355.1 Dehalococcoidales bacterium | reverse complement strand
TCTTTCCGCCCGGCGCCCCAGATGGAGATGAGGAAGTACATCGGGATGACCTCGATTTCCCAGAAGATGAAGAAGAGTAATAAATCGAGGGAGGCGAACACGCCCAGGATGCTCGTTTCGAGGAGGAGCAGCCAGGCGAAGTACTCGCGTACTCTCTCGTGAATCTTCCAGGAGATGAGCACCGCCAGGAAGCCGAGGAAGGCGGTAAGCAGCAGCATCGGCAGGCTCAGACCGTCCATGCCGACATGGTAGTAAGCGTTAAGCGGCGAAATCCAGAGGATAGACTCTTCGAACTGTATGACACCGATGGCGCCCGCCGAGCGGTCGAAAACAATAAAGAGATAGACTGCCAGCGCCAGCGGGAGGAAGGTGAAGACCGCCGCAGTACGGCGCAGCGTACTATCCGAAGCACGCAGCATCAGCGCGATGAGCAACGCGCCCAGCGCCGGCAGAAAGATTATCGTCGTCAGATAGTTAAAGCTCAATTATCACTCCCAACGTCATCATAAGAAATAGAGCGCCAGCACAATCACCACGATACCCAGCACCATGAACAGCCCGTAGAGCTGTAATTGTCCGGTCTGCGCCCGGCGCACCGCCCCGCCGCTCACCCTCACTATAGTCGCCGAGCCATTGACCGCCCCGTCCACGACATGCGAATCGAAAAGCTGGAAGATGAAGAACAGCCCGCCCAGCAGGACTTTCCGCACGATGATGTTTTTGTAAAGCTCATCGAAGAAGTACTTGCGGGAGAACAGTTTATACAGCGGCTGGAACATTCCGCCGATTTTCTCCGCGGAGAGCCACTTTTTACTGTACATGGCATAAGCCAGGAAAATGCCCGCACCTGCCAGCAGCAGCGAAATCCAGGGCAGCGGCTGGGTGAAGGGGTGGAACAGTCCCTCGAAGAAGCCGTGCGTCTCGCCGTGACCCATGAAGGCGGCAAAGTGACCGGTCACGTTCCATAATCCGGAAAGCACCGCCAGCAGGGAAAGGAAAATCATGGGCCAGACCATCACGCCGGGCGACTCGTGAGGATGGGCGGAATGGTGCTCGCCGCCGTGCTCGGAGGGCGCGCCGCCCCGGTACTCCCCGCCGAAGGTGATAAAGACGGCGCGGAACATGTAGAAAGCCGTCATGAATACGGTAATCAGCGCCAGCCAGAAGAGCAGCGGCTGGTGCTCAAAGGAGGTAATCAGGATTTCATCCTTGCTCCAGAACCCGGCGAGGGGCCAGATGCCCGCCAGGCTCAGCGCGCCGATGACAAATGTAGTGTAAGTGCGCGGCATATACTTCTTCAGTCCGCCCATGAGCCGCATATCGAAGGTGCCGGTGGCATGGTTAACGCTGCCGGAGCCCATAAAGAGCAGCGCCTTGAAGAAAGCGTGGTTGAAGAGGTGGAAGATGCCCACCGCCACTCCGCCTGTCGCCAGGCCGAGCATCATGTAGCCGAGCTGGCTGATGGTGGAGTACGCCAGCACCCGCTTGATATCGTTCATCACCAGACCGATGGAAGCGGCAAAAATGGCGGTAATGCCGCCGATGACGGCGACGGTATTCAGCGCCTGCGTCGAATGCTCGAAGAGCGGGAACACGCGGGCGACTAAAAAGACACCCGCGGCGACCATCGTGGCGGCATGGATCAGGGCGCTGACCGGCGTGGGACCTTCCATCGCGTCGGGCAGCCAGACATGGAGCGGGAACTGCGCCGATTTGCCCGCCGCCCCGGCGAACAGTCCTATCGCCGCCCAGGTGAGCACGGTACCCGCCAGCGTGCCGCTGACTGCCAGCGCATGCAATTCAAGAATGTCGAAGGTGCCGGTATTCAGATAGAGGGCGAGAATGCCCGCCAGGAACCCGAAGTCGCCGAGGCGGGTCACGATAAAGGCTTTCTTGGCAGCATTTGCCGCCGAAGGCTTATGGAACCAGAAGCCGATGAGCAGGTAGGAGCACAACCCCACCATTTCCCAGAAGACGAACATGAAAAGCAGACTGTCCGCCAGCACCAGCCCCAGCATGGCGAAGGTGAAAATGGACATCCAGGCGAAATAGCGGTGATAGCCCGCATCGCCGTGCATGTAGCCCTGGGAGTAAATCTGCACCATCAGACTCACGATAGTCACGACCAGCAGCATCACCACGGTCAGCGGGTCGACGAGCAAGCCGAGCTTGATGGTCAGCCCGTCCAGCACTGCCCAGGTCACGTCCGGCACGGCGATTTCCTGCCCCGAAAGGAGCGTGAAAAGCGCCCAGACGGATAAAATCAGCGAGCCGCTCAATGCCGTGATAATAGTATAGCCGGCCAGCTGCGGTCGACTGCGGAAGAACAGCCGCAGGACAAACACGATGAAGATAAACGAGAACATCGGCAGCAGGAAGATAAGCCAGGCTAACTGGTACGGCATTTTATAGTTTCCTCAAAACGTCCTTTATCACGTGTTCTTTGTCTTTAGGCACCAAAATCGAGTAAGTCGTGAACTCCTGCCCCACGGGCAGGCCTTCCAGAGGCATAATCCGGGCGGGAATACCTTCTCCTTCGAAGCACTCCTTCCACATTTCCGCTATCATCAGGCTCTTTGCCCGTTTTACTTCAACCCACATCAGGTTAGGCACTTTCTAAAACCTCTTTAACTATCCCGCCGCCTCGCCCAGGAAGAACGGCCAGATTAAGATACCCAGGAGAATCTTCCACCATGTCAGGTGAGCATAACCGATGGTAAAAAGCCAGCCGATAAACCAGATTACGCCGGCGACACTGCCTGTTTCTTTCATGGCATCCTCCTCCTTTTACCACTTTAATAAATTAAATTTTTCAGTATCGACCGTTTCGGTGCCGCGATAAATGGCTAAAATAATTGCCAGTCCCACGGATACTTCCGCCGCCGCCACCAGCATGACGAAGATGGCAAAGACCTGTCCAGTGAGCAGCGCCGGCACCACGTAGCGGGAGAAGGCGACCAGCGTCAGGTTCACCGCGTTGAGCATCAGCTCCAGGCACATCAAAATCACGACCACGTTGCGGCGGGTCAGCACGCCGTACAGCCCGATGCTGAACAGGACCGCCGCCAGTATTAAATAGTGCTCCAGTCCCAGCGCCATCTACTTCTCCCGGGCGATAGCTATCGCCCCGATAACCGCGGAAAGTATCAGGACCGCGCCAATCTCGACCGCCAGCACGAAGCCCCTGTCGCCGAAGAGCCGCCCGGCGAGAGGGGCGGTGGTCGGTGCCGCCGGCGCGGTCGCGGCAACTTGCCAGGGTGTGTAAATCATGGCAACCGCCATCACACCCAGGAAAACAGCCGCTACCAGCAGAGCCGGAATTTTCAGCCGGTTGCCCGGGCTGCCCTGCGGCACGTTGCGGGTCATCATCACCGCCAGGATAATCAGCACGGAAATCGCGCCGACATAGACCAGGATTTGCGCCGCCGCCAGGAAATCCGCACTCAATGTCACATAAAGCCCGGCGATGCACAGGAAACACAGCACCAGCGAGAGCGCCGCCCGGAAAACGTTGCGCAGCAGCACTACGCCGAGCGCTGACAGCAGCGCCACAGTCCCGAATGCCCAGAATGCTATCGTCAGTCCCATTATCTCTTCTCGGTTATCTTATCAATTAACAGGGTCTGTTCCGGCATCTTCTCCGCCAGGCGTGGATGATAGTAGCCGCTCGCCGGGCGCTCCGGCGACTCCAGCAGGGCATCGTCGCTCTGGACGATATCACCGCGGCGGTACTTCGCCCGCTCGTAGCTGGAACCCAGGAACAGGGCATCATAAGGACAGGCTTCCACGCAAAGGCCGCACTGGATGCAGTAGCCGGTGTCCACGCGGTATGTTTCAACTTCGTACTTGTTGTTATTAGTATTAGACGAGGTCACAATCTCGATGGCGCCCTGCGGGCAGGCTTTAGCGCAGGTGGCGCAGCCGGTGCACCGTTCGCGGCTCCAGATAAGCTCGTTGCCGCGGATGCGCCGCGAGGTATTCAGCCGCTGCTCCGGATATTGCACCACCGTGGGATGGCGCAGGAGCAGTTGGCGGATGGTTACCGTCATCCCCTTGAGTATGCCCAGCCCGTAGCGCTCAAACTTCGACACGGCCCCACCCCAGCTTAAAGAACTTTGACCAGATAATTATCAATAATCCCGCAATGGCAAAGTTTATCGGTATCACAATTAAAGGCATGGCACCCGGCCAGAGCGCCACCTCGGCGGCAGTCAGCAGCAGGTTTAATAAAGCCAGCGGGAAAAGGCACTTCCAGGCAAACGCCATCAGCTGGTCGATGCGCACGCGCGGCATGGTCGCCCGTACCCAGACCATGACCAGGAACACGAAGAACACCTTGCCGAGGAACCAGAGCCAGGGCGGCAAAACCGGGCCCTGCCAGCCGCCCAGAAAGAGCGTGGCAACCACCGCCGAGACCGCCAGCGCCTCGGCATATTCCACCAGGTAGAACATGGCGAACTTCATGCCGGAATACTCGGTATGGAAACCGGCGGTCAATTCGGAGTCGGCTTCCAGCAGGTCGAAGGGGCTGCGGTTGATTTCGGCGCAGGCGGCGGTAAAGAAGAGCAGGAAGCCCAGCGGCTGCACCAGGATAAATGGGATATTCTGCTGCGCCTGGACAATATCGTTCAGGGAAAGCGAGCCGGCGACCAGCACCACGCCGAGAATCGCCAGCACCAGCGGAATTTCATAGCTCACAATCGACGCCACGTCACGCATACCGCCAAGCAGCGCGTACTTGTTGCTGGAGCCCCACCCGGCCATGAAAATCCCCACCGAGGCGATGGAACTGACGGCGACCACGTAAAGGATGCCAATGTTCAAATCGGCAAGGAGCGCGCCGTTGGCAAAGGGCACCACGGCGAAGACCATCACCACCGGGGCGAAGGCGACCACCGGCGCCAGCCAGTGCACCACCTTGTCCGCAGCGGCGGGCACGATGTTTTCCTTGATGAGCACCTTGACCGCATCGGCGACCGCCTGGAGCAGTCCGAAGGGACCGGTACGGTTGGGACCGAGGCGGGACTGCATCCGCGCCAGCACGCGGCGCTCGATGTAGATGACGCCCATGACCATGCTTAGCACGAAAGCCAGCACCAGCACGGTAAAGAACAGCCAGTGCCACCAGAACCCGCCGGGCCAGTCCGGCGGCAGCGGCGCTAACGCTATCCGGGCGCCAGTGCCGAAATCAGGCATCATCACTATCTATCGACCTCACCCAGGCAGATGTCAATACTGCCAAAAATCACAATCAGGTCTGCTACCTTCCAGCCGCGTACCATCTCGCGGAGGGCGGTCAAATTGAGCAGGCTCGTCGGGCGGATATGAACGCGGTAAGGCGCAATCGAGTTGTCCGAAACGACGTGGAAGCCCAGCTCGCCCTTGGGTGACTCAATATGGGCATAAGCTTCGCCCTTCGGCGGGTGCAGGCGCTGCGGGACGTCCGCCCGGACAGCACCCTTCAACGGCAGGTCTTTCAGCGCCTGCTCGATAATACGCACGCTCTGCCTCATTTCCTCCATGCGGACGCGGAAGCGGTCGTAGCAGTCGCCCTGCATGCCGACCGGGACATCAAAATTAAATCGGTCATAGAGCAGGTACGGGTCGGCTTTGCGCAGGTCCCAGGAATATCCAGTCGAGCGCAGCACCGGCCCGCTGATGGAGCAGTTGAGCGCCTTTTCCGCGGTGATGATGCCCACGCCGCGGGTACGCGCCAGCAGGACTTCGTTCTCCTTGAGCAGGCGGTCGTACTCGTCGATAAAAGCGGGCATTTTATCCAGGAATCTCCGCAGGGCGGGCAGGAACTCATCGGGAATATCCTGGCTCAAGCCGCCGATGCGCATGAAATTATAGGTGAGGCGCTGCCCGGAGAGCATCTCGAACAGGTCGACAACCTTCTCTCTTTCCCGGAACATGTAGAGAAAAGGCGTGAAATAGGCGCCGCAATCATTGAGGAAAGAGCCGTTGGCGATGAGGTGATTGGCAATGCGCTGCATCTCGGCGATAATGACGCGCAAATACTGCGCCCGCTCCGGCACCTTGACACCCGCCAGCTTTTCCACCGCCATGCAGTATGCCATGTTGTTGCTCATTGAGGAGATATAGTCGAGGCGGTCGGTGAGGGGGATAAAGCCGGTGAAGGTGCGCTGTTCGGCGAGCTTTTCGATGCCGCGGTGCAGGTAGCCGATAACCGGCTCGATGTCCAGCACCACTTCGCCGTCCAGCGTCGCCCGCATGCGGAAAACGCCGTGGGTGCTCGGGTGCACCGGCCCGATATTAAGGACAAACGGTTCCGTTTTGATTGCCATATTTTACAGATAGTCCTTGCGCAGGGGGTGCCCGGCAAAGCCGTCCCACAGCAGGAGCCGCTTTAAATTGGGATGCCCCTCGAAGCGGATGCCCATCAAGTCGTAGATTTCTCTTTCCTGGAAATTAGCCCCCTGCCACAGCTCTGTTACCGAGGGTAGAACGGGATTTTCCCGGTCGTAGCAGCGGGCTTTCAAAACGATAGAGTGATTATACTTTGTTGAGGTCAGGCGGTAAATCACCTCGAAATATTCGTAATAGTCCACCGAGGTAATGTAATTCAGATAGTTGAAATCGAGGTCGGGGATATCTTTGAGGAAGCCGGCGACTTCCGGCAGGAGAGACGGATTGACCAGCAGGCAATCGGGTATACTTTCCACGATGCTGCCGGGGAACTTCTCCGCCAGCCTCTTGCCCAGTTCTGTGCCGGAAAGCGCGATGGTCATGCCTTTTCCTTATGGAACAGTGACTTTTTGGCGATTTTCTTCTGGAGCATCTGGATGCCGTAAATCAGGCCCTCGGGGCGGGGCGGGCAGCCGGGGACGTAGACATCCACCGGAATGATGTGATTGTAGCCCGGCACCACGTTATAGCCGGAGGCGAAGATGCCGCCGCTGATGGCGCAGGCGCCCATGGCAATCACCCACTTCGGCTCCGCCATCTGCTCGTAGATGCGCTTGACGTTGGGCGCCATCTTCCAGGTGAGCGTGCCCGCCGTAATCATCAGGTCGGCCTGGCGCGGCGAGGCGCGCAGGATTTCCATGCCGAAGCGGGAAAGGTCGAAGCGTGGCCCGTTGGCAGCGATAAACTCGAAGGCACAGCAGGCGGGGAAGCAGATTGCCGTCCACAGGGATGAGCGCTGCGCCCAGTCAATCATGGTGTCGACGGAAGTGAGCAGGATGTTCTGCTTGAGTTCGGCATCCAGCCAGGCATCGGAGTCCGGGATAACCGGCTGGCTGTTCGCCTTGAGGTCGTTGATGACCTGTCCCTCGGCGCGGTCGATCTCTCTATCGGGGTAGATGTAATCCGGGACTACTTCCATTCCAGCACCTTCTTTTTCCAGGCGTAGATGTAGCCGACCAGGATAATCAAGATAAAGACCAGCGCGGCGATGAAGCCGTCCCACCCCAGATTACGGAAACCCACCGCCCACGGGTAGAGGAAGATGGCCAGCACATCGAGGGCTAAAAAAACGAGGGCATAGAAGTAATAGCGGGAGTTGAACTGCACCCATGTCTTGCCGATGGTGGTCATGCCGCACTCGAAGGCATCGTTCTTGGTTTTATTGGGCTTATCGGGAACGATTTTGATTAAGCGCAGTGCTATAGGAATAAGCACCATAGAAAGGGTAAAGAGAATAGTAGCAATAAGGAAAAGGCCAATATAGCCGTAACCAATTAACAATTTTGTCCCTCATCTGAGTTTAATGGGTCAGTTTAACGCCGCTGGTAAAATAAAGTCAACCTCCGCGCGCATCCAATAACAAAAATATTATACTATGCGGCAGCGATTTCAAACAAGGCAGAGAGCTAGGGCGCTCTCTCAATCACGGCTGTCTTTGCGAGACCGTTCCCAGAAGAAAGAGGCGAAGTAATCCCTTCATGTTTTATCATTCCCGCGCGTACGGGAATCCAGCGGGGAGGAGGGGCAGGATTTTTGGGTTAAGGCTGATAATGATAATAAAGATTAAGCTTGCTCCGTCGCGGAATTTACACTGAGCGTAGAGAAGGTGCTCTGACTAATGAAGTTACGAGATTTCACTCCCGGGCGGCTTTATCGTATAATATTTTCTTAGAAACCGAATTTACCCTGAGGAGTTTATCAACATGTTAAAAGCCGCTGTCATTGGGGCTACCGGCATCGTTGGTCAGCAGTTCCTGGTTGCTTTACATAAGCATCCCTGGATTAAGGTCGCCGCGCTTGCCGCTTCCGAGCGTTCCGCCGGGCGTGCCTATAAAGACGCCCTTACCGACGAAAAGACCGGCGCTTTCCGCTGGTTCTGTGAGGAAGATGTACCCACGGCGATGCTGGGTATCACCGTTCAGAACGCCGCCGAAATGGACCCGACCAGCGTGGACGTTATTTTCTCCGCCATCGAGTCCGACCAGGCGAAGGTGCTGGAGCCCAAATTCGCGGTAAGCACCCCGGTCATCAGCACAGCGTCCGCCTTCCGCTACGAGAAGGACGTGCCCATTCTAATCCCGGGCATTAACTCCGCTCACGCTGCGCTGCTGAACGAGCAGAGAAAGGCGCGCCGGTGGAAGGGTTTCATAACCCCAGACCCTAACTGTACCACCATCGGGCTGGCGGTTACTCTAAAACCGATTTATGATGCCTTCGGCATCCGTTCTGTTATCATGACCTCGATGCAGGCGATGTCCGGCGCGGGGCGCAGTCCCGGCGTGCTCGGGCTGGATATCCTGGACAATGTTATCCCTTATATCGTCGGCGAAGAAGAGAAGGTTCAGAAAGAGACCCAGAAAATCCTGGGCGGCTTCGTTAAAGGCAATATTGTGCCCGCTAAGTTTGCGGTCAGCTGCACCTGCACCCGCGTCAACGTGCGGGAAGGGCATACCGAGGCGGTCTTCGTTTCGACCGAAAAGAGCTGCGAGCCGGCGGATGTCGCCCGCGTGATGCAGGAGTATACCGACCCGAAGATAGCAGAACTACCCTCGGCGCCGAAGCGGATGATTGTGGTGAACAGCGACCCCTTCCGTCCTCAGCCCCGCCTCGACCGCGATGCCGAGGGCGGCATGGCGACCACCGTGGGCAGAATCCGCAAGGATACCGCGCTGGAAAACGGCATCAAGTACATGCTCGTTTCTCACAATACCAAGATGGGCGCCGCCAAGGGCGCCGTGCTCGTCGCCGAGATGCTCATTAAAGACGGCTATATCGCGGGTTAGCTCTTCGCGGGTGGTTTGATGGCGCGGGCGATAGACTCGCCCAGCTTATCGACCACCTCGTCGCTATAAAGTTCGATGTTGCCTTCGTCACAGAGTTTGGCGAGGGCAGGGTCTATCGGCAGCTGTCCCAGCAGGGGCGCGCCGGCGGCATGTGCCATCTCTGCCCCGCGGCTCTTGCCGAAAAGCTCAATCTTCTTGTCGATTTCCGGCACATACAGATAGCTCATGTTCTCGACGACGCCGAGAATGGATTTGTCCATCTGCCGCGCCATTTTGACCGCCTTCTTGACAATCATCGCGGTCAGGTCCTGGGGCGTGAAAACGATGATTATCCCGCTTATCGGCAGGGTCTGCATGACCGTGAGGGGCGCATCGGCGGTTCCCGGCGGCAGGTCAACAATAAGATAGTCCAGCTTCCCCCAGAGTACCTCTTCCCAGAACTGGGTAATCGCCCGGCCGATGAGCGGCCCGCGCCAGATTACCGCGTCGTCCTCGCTGGGCAGCAGCAGGTTGATGGACATCGCTTCGATGCCCGACCTCGAGGATACCGGGAGAATGCCGGTTTCACTGCCGGTGACCCGACCGTTCATGCCGAACATCTTGGGGATGCTGGGCCCGGTAATATCGGCATCGAGAATGCCAACTTCAAAGCCCTGGCGCCGGAGCGCGATGGCGGTGAGCCCGGCGACCAGCGATTTGCCCACGCCGCCCTTGCCGCTCATTATCGCGATGACGTTATTAATCTGGTTTATCTCCTTGGGCTTGGCGTCAGTAAAGCTGACGCTGGCTTCCGGAGCACCTTCCAGCTTCTGGATAACGTCCACAACCCTTTCCTTGAGCCATTGCTGCGTGCTTTCGGCAAGCGCCGCCGAGGCCAGCGCGATATCTACTTTATGGTCGGCTATCTTGATGTCCCGGACCAGGTTCATCTTGACCAGGCTGCGCATGGCGCCGGGGACCGGTAATGTATCCAGGCTTTCCAGTATCTTCTCTCGTGTCAACAAGTGATTTCCTCCATCGGTTTTTATTAACTAAAAAGAGATAACTTTGTCGCACTCTACTATCCACTCCGCCAGCTCGGGCATTTTCGCTTCCAGCGCATTCTTAATAACGCTCTTTCCTTTATGGATGCCGCAGCGCACCAGGCAGGTGCCGCAGATTTTCACGGGCACGCCCTTCGCTATCAGACCGGCCAGCATCTCGGTAAGGTTAAAATACCCGGCCGGCGGCTCGATTCCCTCTCTGGCTAAGTCTATCGAATCATTCATCAGGAATACTTTCAATTCCACGCCCTTTTCAAGCAGCTTTTCTCCGAGTCTGAGGGCATTCCAGGTCACATCCGTGCCGTCGTAAGGATTGCGATTTAAGACCATTAACACTTTCATGACTTCCTCCCTCCTGTCTTCTAGTGCAGTCTTTCCATCCGGTTGACCAGCTTGCCTTCCAGGTAGAGCTTGATTGCTTCGTCAATACCGCTGACGTCGGTGACGATAGTCTCAATGCCGAGCCTCTTTAATCCTTCCTGAGCGCCCCAGCCCATGCCCCCGGCGATGAGCACCTGGCAATCGGTGATGTTAGACATCATGGTGGCATGTTTGCTCTGCGCTCCCGCGTCCATGCCGTGCTTTTCCCCGTGGCACCCGTGCTCCTCGTGGTGCCCTTCGAAGGTGTGGTGCCCGGCTTTATCACGCCGCTCCTGGCGGATTACTTTGCCGTCCTCGACCGTGGCGACCAAGTAGTACGGCGCGCGCCCGAAGTGCTGGCTGATGGTCTTTTCGTCTTCGGTGACCAGTGCGATTTTCATGGTACTTGCTCCTTTATCCGATACTGTTTTACTCTGGGGATTGCCCGTTATCTCGAAAGTGCCGCCTTCGATGCGGATTGCCTTACCGTTGAGCAGGGCATCGGCGATTTTGCGCCTTGCCGCCGCCAGCACTCTCTGGAAGGTCGGGCGTGAGATGTTCATTTTCGCCGCGCCCTGTTCCTGCTCCAGCCCTTCGCTGTCCTTGAGCCGGATGGCTTCGGCTTCCTCCACGGAAAGCCGCACTTCCTCGAGCATCCGGAGCGGTATCCCGGCGGGTTTAAAATGGGTTACCCCCGGCAGGAAGGCAACCCGGCGACACTTAAAAGGTCTCGGCATCAAATCCTCTTAATGAGCATATGCTCATTATCATTCTAGCAACTGGCAGGGGGGCTTGTCAATGGAGTGCTGCGGGTTTTTCAGTGGAAGATACGGAACGTTAATGCCGCAGGTCAAGCGGCTTGAGCAAGAGCTTTTCGATGTTCCGGTGCAGGTCGGCAAGGGTGCCGTCGTTGCTTAAAGAATAGTCTGCCCGGCTGGCGGCGGCGCTCAGGTTAAAGAGCTTCTCCTCGGCCTCTTCCTGCCGCTGGAACTGGGCATAGTCCAGCGGGTCGCGGGCTTCGCCGCGGCTGCGCATCCTGAGGTAACGCTGGTGCGGGTCGGTCACAAACACGTTGACCAGGACGAAGTCTTTGCCGAAGATGCCCTGTAATATTTCGATATCTTCCCCCGCGCGGATGCCGCTGATGCCGGCGATGTTCCAGCCGTTCTTCTTGATTTCTTCCGCGACGAGTTTGACAAAACAGCCCTTTCCGTATTTGGCGAAATACCTTTCTGATATCTCCCGCAGGTTTTCCCGGCTCAGTTCCCTGCCTTCGCGGGCGGCAACGGCGCGCACCATGTCTCCGGTGGCGAGAAAGGGCACGCCGTACTTATCCCGCAGGTATTTGAGCACCTCGTCTTTGCCGGAGCCGTTTTTGCCTACCACGCCGATAATTTTCATAATGGTCTGATTTTAACTTATATCGGCATTCAGGGCAAATGGGGAGGTAAAAGGCTTTGGTGGAGCTGAGGTATCAACAGGAATTACTGGTAAGGACTTTGTCTTAACGTTTAGCTTAAGTATTTAGCCTCAAAATATTACTGGAATCAGTTCGATAAAAATTGACGGGTTTTAACCTGATCTCTATTTAACGATCTTTAGCAGTTTTCTTATTTCCCTCTCATCTATTTCATCTTCAGACCTAATTTCAATAATCTTCATCGTTTTGCCACTGCCTTTAAACAAGCCAACTTCTTCCTTCGATAATCCTTTTAATGAAAAACCTAAATTTACATGGTCTTTTAAAGCAACGATATAGTATTTTTCTTCATACCAGGGTACTCCAAGTTTCATTTCCTCCTTAATATTCGGGAAAGTTTTCAGAATAATATTTCTTAATTTATAACAGATTTCTTTCTGGGGTGAGTTTTGTTTATTCAGATAATCATCAACGTTTTTACTCAACTTCATCCTCCTGGCTATTCCTGAGGTCAATGTCACATTGATAGCAATGATTTTACCATTAATTGTAGTAGGCGGACTATTGGATGTGACTTCGCGATTCTTGAAGAATTCCGAATTGTTTTGGAGATGCTATAAGGATGCTGCATCAGAAATAAAGGAACCGTGAGATTTCAGGCCAAGTTTCAGGAAGATTTATGAGGTAACAACTCTGGGATCGTCCTTCGGCACCTCGGACGGAGTGTTAACAAAGTGTGCACTATTGTAGTGCAAAAGTAGCACAATAATAGCAGAAAAATGGAGCTGACGGGGTTCGAACCCGTTACCTCCTGAATGCAAATCAGGCGCTCTCCCAACTGAGCTACAGCCCCGCAAATACGTAGAAATTATAGCATAACCGCCGCCCGTTTAGGTAACGGCTAGATGATGACGAAGTGGCGCATGCGGCGCCGGAAGTAATAGCCGGCGGCAAGTCCTAAGAGTAAGCCGCCGAGGTGCGCCTGCCAGGCGATGTTGGGTAGAAATGATAGGAGCAAAAATCCTCCGATAACCGCAAGCCAGAGGGGTATGGGGATGGGGAGGGGGAAGATGAAAACCCTCAGTTTGGGGGTCAGCACCGACAGTGCTCCGCCCAGGGCAAAGATAGCCCCCGAAGCACCTACCGCCACGGTAAGTGGCGAACCCAGCCACAGGTAGAACAGGCTGCCCATGATGCCGCCCGCAAAATAGACGAGCAGGAATTTGCGTTCTCCGATGAGCCGGGCGAGAAAGCTGCCGAAGAAGTACAGGGTGAACATGTTGGTCAGCAGGTGCAGCAGGCCGGCGTGGACGAAAATGTTGGTCAGGATAGTCCAGGGACGGGCGAGGAAATACGCCGGCGTCAGTCCCATGAAGGAGTAGATGAACCGGCTCGCAAAGAACGAGAATATCAAAATAAGAGTATTTATCGTGATGATTATCCAGATGGATTCCGGAGTCGACCGGCGGTAGCTATAGTGCATGTAACTCATGTTTGTTTGCCTCGGTATTTTGCAGCCTTATTAGCATGATAACGCCTTAACGTACCACAGGGCAAGTTTGAACGGATATTGTGTAAGCGGGCAAAGTACACTCTTTGAATCCCATTAGGCACTCTCCCCGCTAGGCTTTACGGGTATCAGGGTAGCATCCAGCACGGGCTTACCCTTCTTTACCGAT
>JAQTQH010000044.1 GCA_028712355.1 Dehalococcoidales bacterium | reverse complement strand
CTATATTCTCGTTGCCAACATGCTCTCGCGGCGCATCTACGCCCAGTACCAGGAGCGCACCGAGAAAGCCCTGTCCGACGAGAAGATTGCCAAACCTGTCCCTCTCGTCATCACAATAGAGGAAGCGCACAAGTTCCTCAATCCCGAGGTAGCGGGCAAGACCATTTTCGGTACCATCGCCCGCGAGATGAGAAAATACAACGTTAGTCTGCTCATTATCGACCAGCGCCCCAGCGGCATCGATGAAGAGGTAATGTCCCAGGTTGGCACCAAAATTACTTATTTACTGGACAATGAACGTGATGTCGATAGTGTCCTCGCCGGAGTCTCCGGCAAGAGCGCCCTGAAATCGGTGCTGGCACGCCTGGCACCTCGTCAGCAGGCGCTGGTCTTCGGGCATGCGGTACCGATGCCGGTGGCTTTCCAGCCGCGCGAGTACGGCTCCGCGCAATCTTATAAAGACTTCGCGGACGAGCGTGCTGGAACACCCGCCCCGAAGGATATTGAGGATTTATTTAAATAGGAGTAAAAACCTCATCTCTTCCCCTCACCAATACTCAAGGGAAGGGGATAGGTTGCTACTCAAAGCTGGCGGGAGTAAAAGGTCTTGAGGAAGAAAGTAGGACTGGCGCTGGGCAGCGGGGCAGCGAAGGGCATGGCGCATATCGGCGTGCTGGAAGTCTTCCAGAAAGAAGGCATTCCCATCGATATGATTGCCGGCACCAGCATCGGCGCCGCCATCGGCGTGATTTATGCCCGGACTCAGGATGCCACTAACCTCAAGATGAGAATACTGGAATTGAACAGTCGCAAACTCGCCATGCTCATCGACCCGGCGTTGCCCAAGAACGGTTTCCTCAAGGGCAGAAAAATTAAAGACCTGTTGGCTTCATTCCTTGATGGCGGCACCAAATTCAGCGATTTAGATATCCCGTTCGCCTGTGTGGCGGCGGACATCGACACCGGCGAAGAAGTCGTTTTCGACCGCGGGCCGGTGCTGGAAGCCGTACGCGCCAGTATCTCCATTCCGGCAGTGTTTACCGTGGCGAAATGCCGGGGCAGAAACCTGGTGGACGGGCAGCTGGTCAACCCGGTGCCGGTGAATGTCGTGCGGCGGATGGGTGCGGATTTTATCATTGCGGTGAACGTCTTACCGGATTTACAATCGCGCCTGGAGACGGTGACTGAGGAACCCCGGGGGAAACGGCGGGAGCCGACTCTGATGCATGTCATGATGCAGTCGATGTACATTACGACCTACAAGCTGGCGCAGACCTCGATGGAAGGTGCCGATATCGTCATTGAGCCGCCGGTGGCGGGCATCGGCTCGGGCGACTTTCAGCGTGCCGAAGAATGCATTTTACAGGGCGAGCTTGCCGCTGAAGATGCCATTCCCGCCATAAGAAGACGCCTCGGCATGTAACCTGATGCACTGGTTTTATTATTTCGGCAGGTTTTTATCGCGGCTGTTACTGGACTTGTTAACCCGCTGGCGAGTTGACGGACAGGAGAACGTGCCGCGCCGGGGTCCCCTGCTTATTGTCGCCAACCATCTCGACCTCGCCGACCCTTCCCTGGTTGCCGTGAGCGCGGGACGCAAGACGGTCTTTATGGCGAAAGAAGAGTTGTTCCGTAAAGCATTATCTCGCTACTTCATCCGCGGTTTCGGGGCATTTCCGGTGCGTAAGGGCGCACTGAACCGGGCAGCCTTCAAAGAAGCGGAGTACTGGCTGAGTCGGGATGTCGCCCTGGTCATGTTCCCCGAAGGCGGGCGCAGCCGGCGCCGGCGGCTGATGCCGGCGTACCCCGGCTCGGTGCTGATTGCGACGAAGCTTAATGTGCCCATTCTGCCGATTGGCATTGCCGGTTCCGAGGGTGTGGGTGCCAGGTTCTGGTGGCTGCGCCGACCACGCATCACAGTCAAAATCGGCAAGCCTTTCCCTTTACCGCCTGTTTATGGTAAGTTAGATAAGGAAGAACGCACGAAATTGGCGGACGATATCATGGAGCATATCGCCGCACTGCTCCCGCCGGAGTACCGGGGACATTATGGGCAAAACGAGCATTGAAAAAGCGCGTAAGACAGGGTTCTGTTTCGGGGTGAGGCGCGCCATCAATACCCTGGAGAAGGTCGCCCGCGAGTGGGGTGGGGTGGAGACGCTGGGGGCGGTGGTGCACAACGAACAGGTGCTGGAAAAGCTCGCTAAACTCGGCGTGCGGGTCGCCGGCGGCATGAGCGATATTAAGGGGACCACCGTGGTTACCAGTTCGCACGGCGTCAGCCCGCAGACCGAAGAAGAGCTGCACGCCCGGGGCATCAGCGTCATCAGCACCACCTGTCCCTTCGTTAAACGTGCGCAAGTTACCGCGCGGCGGCTTGCCGAGGCGGGCTTTTACGTTATCGTCTACGGGGATGCGGAACACCCCGAGGTCAAAGGGATTCTGGGCTGGGCGAAGGACAAAGGCATCGCCACACTGGAAGCGACGGCAATCGCTACACTCAATCCCTTGCCGCGCCACTTCGGTATTCTTTCCCAGACCACGCAGATACCCGCCCAGTTCGTCGCCTTTGTTAAACAGGTCGTCGACCTCGCCCTGACCAAGGACTCGGAAATCCGCATTATTGATACCATCTGTCATGATATCCGGGAGCGGCAGGCGGCTGCCCTCGACCTTGCCCGAAAGGTAGACCTGATGCTGGTCATCGGCGGGCGACATAGCGCCAACACGCGTCACCTCGCTGCATTGTGCGCCACCGCGACACAGACCCACCAGATTGAGACCGCCGCCGAAATCCAGCCCGCCTGGCTGAAGAATTGCCGACGTATCGGTGTGACCGGCGGCGCCTCCACCGCCGAGGAAACCGTCGCCGAGGTGATGGAACGGTTGCAGTCGTTCTAGATGCTTGACAGGCAATATCCGTCTTTGTTTAGATATAGTGTTCATTATTGTTTCTAACTCTGGTAAGTTGAGAGGAGCCAATCGTGGAGTATTTTCTGACCGAGCAGCAGAAGACCATCAAGAGCCTGGCGCGGCGGGTCGCCGAAGAGCGCATCCTGCCCGTGCGTGCCGAGCTTGACGAAAAAGAGGAGTTCCCCCGGGCGATTATCAAGGACCTGGCGGCCGCCGATTTATTCCGTGTGTTTATCCCGGCGGAGTACGATGGATTGGGCGGCGGCACCCTCGATTTAGTCCTCGTGGTAGAAGAGTTGAGCCGGGTGTGCAGCGGCGTCGCGGTGAGCTATGCCGCCAGCGGGCTGGGCTGCTTTACCCTGATGGACTTCGGCACCGAAGAACAGAAAAAGAAGTACCTGCCGGATATTGCCGCCGGTAAGAAGCTGACCGCGTTTGCCCTGACCGAGTCCACGGCGGGGAGCGATGCCAGCGCCATCCGCACCACTGCGGAAAAGGTGTCCGGCGGTTACGTCCTCAATGGCACCAAGCAGTTCATCACCAACGGCGGTGAGGCTGAGCTTTATACCGTTATCGCGCTTACGGACAAGACGAAAGGGGCGCGCGGCGCTTCTACTTTTATCGTGGAAAAAGGGACGGAAGGTTTCACTTTCGGCAAGAAGGAAAAGAAGATGGGCATCCGCTCCTCTGCGACTCGGGAGCTGGTCTTTCGCAACTGCTTTGTCCCGGAAGCCAACCGTATCGGCAAAGAGGGCATGGGTTTTATCATGACCATGAAGCTGCTCGACCGTTCCCGTCCCGGCATCGGGGCGCAGGCGGTGGGGCTGGCGCAGGGCGCGCTGGAAGCGGCGCTGGAATACGCCGGGACGCGCGTCCAGTTCGGGCATCCGCTCACCGCGTTGCCGGTCGTCCAGGACATGCTCGCTGAGATGGCAATCCAGGTCGAAGCCGCGCGGCTGATGGTCTATGCCGCCGCCAGGACGGCGGACAGCGGCGCCCGCAGCTATACCGAAGAATCGGCGATGGCGAAGGTGTTTGCCTCGGATGTCGCTATGAAAGTTACTACTGATGCCGTACAGATTTGCGGCGGCGCCGGCTACATGAAGGATTACCCTGTTGAAAAGATGATGCGCGATGCCAAGATTACCCAGATTTACGAAGGCTCCAACCAGGTGCTGCGCAACGCCGTTTTCTTCGATCTGCGCAAGCGCAAGGGCCAGCGGGCATGAACATCATCGTCTGCCTTAAGCAGGTACCCGGCACCACCGAGGTCAAAATCGACCCGAATACCAATACCCTCGTCCGGCAGGGCGTCAAGGGCATCATCAATCCCCTGGATACCTATGCCTTGGAAGAGGGCGTGCGGCTAAAAGAGCGTTTCGGCGGCGAGGTAACCGTTATCAGCATGGGGCCGCCGCAGGCGGCGGAAATGTTACGGGAAGCGATTTCCCTCGGCGCGGATAAAGCCGTCTTGCTCAGCGACAGCGCCTTTGCCGGCGCGGACACTCTGGCGACCGCTCTCACGCTGGCAGCGGCGATAAAAAAGTTAGGCGCCTGCGATATGGTCATCTGCGGGCGGCAGACCATCGACGGCGATACGGGACAGGTCGGTCCCGAACTGGCGGAGATGTTGGAAGTTGCCTTCGTTGCCTATGTCAGCAAAGTGGAAGAAGTTGCGAACGGGCTTATGCGCGTGCGGCGGATGATTGAGGAGGGGCACGAGGTCATCGAAGCAAGCCTGCCGGCGCTGATTACTGTGGTCAAAGAGATTAACGTGCCGCGCCTGCCCTCATTAAGGGGCATCGCCAAATCGAAGGGTGCGGTAATTCCTGTATGGACTGCCCGGGACCTGGGCATCGACCCCAATGCAGTCGGCTTAGCCGGTTCCGCGACCAGGGTGGTCAAGGTATTTACCCCGCAGCGGGTGAGCAAGGGTGAGGTGTTGAGCGGGGATTTGGCGGCGCAGGTGGATACTGTGGTGAGTAAGCTGAAATCCGCGGGACTGATATGAAAAGTTACTCCTTTGAAAAAGGGGAGACATGAGAGGAATTTAACTATTTTCCCTCGGCAATCTTCTTCGCCCAGGCGGCGGCGCGCTCCAGCTCGCCTTCGGCAATCGGCCCTTCCTTGCCTTTTACGATGAAACCCTCTGCCGGCACCGCCACGTTGCCGCCCTTGCTTTTCAGGATTTCCGAGATGCGTCCGCCGGCATAGCCGAAAACTTTGGCAATCAGGACTTTTACCCGCGTATCGAAGGCAGCTACTTTGACGTTCTTGAGACCGTCGGCGGGAATTTTGTTCAGGAACTCCATCACCGGCGGTGTCGCTCTGCCCGCCTGGGTCGGCGCACCGACAATGAGCAGATCTATTGCGGTCAGGTCAGCGGTGCCCGCCTCTTTTGCCGAGACGACTTTCACCTCTCCGGTAATCGCCCCGCCGACAGCTTTTGCGATTTTCTCCGTATTCCCGTAGACCGAGTCATACACAACCAGCGTTTTCATTGATAGACGCCTCCGTTAAGGTTTTCTACCCGCTCGTCCTGAGCCCGGCGAAGAGTGAGCGCGAGCGGACACCTGTGAAATGCTAGTTCAACAACCACACGCCGACGGTTAGATAGGCGGCGAAGCTCGTCCATATCAGGTACGGCAGCATCAACCAGCTTGCCGTCCTGGATACTTTCATGAAGGCAAGCATGGTCAGCAGGATAGCGACCCACAGGACGGCGATGACCACCACGCCCCAGAGCGGCGATTTCAGCCCGAAGAAGACCGCCGACCACAGTATGTTGAGGGCAAGCTGCACCACGAAGGTTATCAGCGAACCGCGCACCTGCTCATTGTCCAGCCCTTCGCGCCAGACCAGGAAAGCGGCGATTGCTATGAGCAGGTAGAGTATGAGCCAGACGGGGGCGAACAGCCAGTTGGGTGGAGTTAAGGGGGGCTTGTTCAGCACGGCATACCAGGTAGTGATAGCGGGAGTGGTAAAGACCGACCCGATGAGCCCGGCGCCTTCGCAGATGATGATACTGGTCACCAGCTTGACGATACTCGGCTTCATGCTAACCTCCATTTTCCTTGAATTGCGCAAATTATAGCACATTTCAAAGCGGCCGCATATAGGTTTATCCGTGTTTCCCCGTATTGCAAACGGCGGGCAAATGGCATATAGTAGCCTTAGGAATACTCCCGCAGGGAGAATACTCGTATGCCGCAAGGGGATGGTCTCACACTGGTTATCGTGGGAGCCGTTTTCGTCGCTCTCGGCATTATCACCTTTGCCTGGGGTAAGCGCGAGGAGAAAACCTACTTTACCGCCATGGCAAAGCGCCCGGATGACCTGAGAGAGTTCGTCGACCACTGGCCACCCCGCCCCCAGCCCGGAGCATTGAAGATAGGCGGCTGGATTGCCATGACCATCGGAGTCATCCTGCTCGCGATGGGCTTCGCCGCCTAGATTGAGGGCTCCGCTCAGGGCTTGAGGCTGAGTTCCTGAAGGTCAGCCTCGATGCGGAGAGCGTTTGTCTCCAGCCGGTTGGCTGCCACCACCTTGCCGTTCCGGTAAACGAACCAGCCTGCCTTTTGCCAGTGAGCGCGCTCCGTCCACGGTTTCACGTTGCCCATATCTACCTGGACATACCAGATGCCGGAGCCGTCTTTGAAGTATTCGCTTTCGGTGGTCCAGTTATCACAGGCGGTATAAAAATCGGCGAGGTATCTCTTGGCAGTGTGGCTTTCCGCCTGTTCCAGGAGGTGCTGGTAGACTGCCAGCAGGGCGCTGTCTTTCGTATTGACCACCGTCGCCGACGGCGTCTCCGTGCGGGGGGGCGCCGGGGTGGTGGTGGTGGGATAACCGTAAGCCTCACAGCCGGGCAGGAGCAGTAAAGCGATAAGTAACATCGCGAAAATCCCGAGAATACACTTTTTGCTCATAGCTCACTCCTGAAAGGGTTTCGGGGCGTTTTTGAAGGGCGCTTCATTGGCAGCCAGCGCGGCTTTCAGTCCCTTCTCTTCCGCCGTACGGCGGAAGTCCTGCACCGCCTTCGTGGTGTGGGAAATCGTATCCAGCTGAATGCCGATGTTGAGGGCATTTCTCAAGCCCATTTCCTCGGCGACGGCGTTAATGGCAGCCTTATTAAGCTGCAAGAGCTCCCGGGGCACCAGCGCGATGCGCTCGGCAAGGGTATTGACCTCTTGCTCCAGTTTCGCTTCCGGCACCGCTTTCGCCACCAGACCGATTTGCGCTGCCTGCTTGCCGCTGACCGGGTCGCCGGTGAACATGAGCATCTTCGCCCACTGCAAGCCGGCATGGTAGGCGGCCATGTGCATCCAGGTTAGCCCCAGCCGCCGCACCTGCGGATGCATGAAGACGGCGTTTTCCGCGGCAATCACGATATCGCACTGCCCCATGACGTCGTTGCCACCGGAGACGCAGTAGCCGTGAACCTGGGCGATGACCGGCTTCTTTAAATTCCAGATGCGGCTGATTTTCTTATCGTTGCCTTCCAGCCATGACATGTCCAGCATGACCGGACTGGAGCCGTAAGCCCCCGGCTTACCCGGCTCGATATCATAACCCGCGGAGAAGCCCCGCCCCGCCCCTTTGATAATCACCACGCTCACTCCGTCATCACGTTCCGCTTCATCGAGAGCAGCCGCCAGTTCATCGAGCAGGGCGTTGCTCAGGGCGTTCAGCACCTCGGGGCGGTTCAAAGTGATGCGTACGATTTTGTCCTTCTTTTCGTAGAGAATGTACTGGTAACTCATAGCGCCTCCTTTAAATTAAGATTTTACAGTATGCGCCGCGGGCGGTACTGGATGGCTTCCGCGACGTGGTGGGCTTTAATTATCGCCGGATCGTCTAAATCGGCGATGGTGCGCGCCAGCTTGAGGATACGGTGGAAAGCGCGCGCCGAGAGAGATAATTGTTTCATGGCGGACTTGAGCAGGCTCTGGGCGCTGTCCTCGATGACGCAGAATTCGCGGATTTCCGCCGGCGTCATTTCGGCGTTGCAGGTCAGTCGGCTGCCCCGGAAACGCTGCACCTGCCGGGAACGCGCGGCGCTGACCCGCGCCTGTACCGCTGCCGAAGGCTCGCCGCGCCGGTTGTCCGCCAGCTTGTCGTAGTCCACGCGGGGCACTTCGACGAAAATATCCACTCTATCCAGGAAAGGTCCGCTGATGCGGCGCTGGTAGCGGGCAATCAGGCCGGGCGGACAGGTGCACTGGCGGACGGGGTCGCCGTAATAACCGCACGGGCAGGGGTTCATCGCGCCCACCAGCATGAAGCTGGCAGGAAAAGTTACCCTGCCCTGCGCGCGGCTGATAGTAACCATCTTATCTTCCAGCGGCTGGCGCAGCAGTTCCAGCAGGGCATTGCCGAACTCGGGGAGCTCATCGAGGAAGAGAACGCCGCGGTGGCTGAGGCTGATTTCCCCCGGTTTAGGGAAATGCCCGCCCCCCACCAGTCCCGCGCTGGAAATTGTGTAGTGCGGCGCGCGGAACGGCCTCTGCTGGACGAGCGGGGTGTCCGAAGGCAGCAGTCCGCTGACGCTGTAAATCTTGGTCACCTCCAGGGCTTCTTCGTTGGTCAGCGGCGGAAGGATGGAAGGCAACGCCCGTGCCAGTAAAGTTTTACCGGCGCCGGGCGGTCCGCTCATGATGAGGTTGTGCCCGCCCGCCGCCGCCACCTCCAGGGCGCGCTTGACGTGCTCCTGACCCTTGATTTCGGCGAGGTCGGTAACAGCAGACAGGAGGACGGTGGTGTTATGCGCGCCGTCTGGCTTATAGGCGGGTATGGTCTCTTCACCGCGGAAATGGCGGACCAGCCGGGCGAGCGAAGCGGCGGGAATGATGGCTGTGCCTTCTACCAATGACGCCTCGCGGGCGTCCGCTTCGGGGACGATGACCTCGGGGATGCCCTGCTGGTAGGCGAGTGCTACCATCGGCAGGATACCGGTGGTATGGCGCAGGTTGCCGTCCAGCGAAAGCTCGCCGAGGAAGACGGTGCGGGAAACATCGGCGCTGAGCTGCTCGGAGCTGAGCAGGATGCCCACCGCAATCGGTAAATCATAAGCCGGTCCGGCTTTCTTGAGGTCGGCGGGGGCAAGATTGACTACGATGCGCTTCATGGGGAAAGTGCCGCCGGAGTTGCGTATGGCGGCGCGGACGCGCTCCTTGGCTTCCTGCACGGCGGCATCCGGCAGCCCGACGATGGTGAACGAGGGCAGTCCGCTGGAGATATCTACTTCAACTTCAACAATCGCCCCGTCCAGCCCCACGGTGGCGCAGCTTCTGACTTTAGCCAGCATACGGGCTAATTGTAGCCGAAATGATGCGGACTGGCAAACCGAGGGTGGGAGTAAAGTGTTGATAACCTTACTCTATCAAGTTATAATGCTAGCAAGATGACAATAGAATTAATTGAAACACGAGCATCAGATTTACATAAACTTCAAATAGGTGCTAACCGCATATGTGATTGTCCCCCTAATCACTTAAACTGCATGACACCTAAGGAATGGATGAAAAGCCAGATAGGGGTATGGCAATTCAACTACGAAAGAAGGGACGTGCGAGACAGAAAAATCCATCCCGCTACGTTCCCAATATCTCTAGCAAGGAAGGTAATCGAACTCTTTACCCATAAGGGAGAGCTAGTTCTGGATCCCTTTGTTGGAAGCGGGACAACACTTGTTGCAGCAGGTGATTGCGAACGCAACGCGGTTGGATTTGATTTGAAAGACGAATACATAACTTCCTCAAATAACCGGCTGTCTAAATTGCTTCCGCCCGAAAAGGTACAGCAACTGGCTATATGCGATGATGCACGAAATATCCCCCATTATCTTGAAGAGAATTCTGTATCTTTGATTTTTACTTCACCACCATACGCTAATTTGTTAAATAGAAAAAGGCTCAATAAAAGTAGAAGGGGTGACGAAAGGAAAAACGGGCAATATTTGAAGGTTGAGCAGTATTCACAAGACGTGAGGGATTTAGGCACATTATCGCTTGAGTCATATGCCAGTGAAATGGCTGGGATTTTTGCGGGTTTGTTACCTATAATGCGAACTAGGGCACATTGCGTTATCAACGTTCCAGACATGTGGTGGGAAGATAAACGCATAACAATTCATATGGCTTTGGTTGATTCTCTCCGCCAGGTTGGTTACGAACTACGTAATATTATCATTTGGGATAGGACAAACATAGTTAACCGAATAGGAATATTCGGATGGCCGAGAAACTATATTACGATGGGAACTACGTTTGAGTATTTGCTAGATTTTTGGAAGCCCTCTACGGTTTAAAAGAAGATGGCTATTAGATTTCTCACCAAACAACAGATGCTTGCAAAACTCAGGGACTTAGCGCAGTCCGGGTGGATTAAGAGCCTCCGCCCGCTTAACACCGGTGGAATAGGTAACACCATTGACTCTCTATTGGGACTACCCGAAAATAATTTACCTATAGCCGATACCGCTCAATGGGAACTCAAGACTCACCGAAAGGCAAGTTCATCTTTACTCACGCTTTTTCACATGGAACCAGAACCAAGAAACCATAAAATCGTTTCCGATGTATTTCTGCCAAAGTATGGTTGGCCGGATCAGATTAGACCTAATGAAATGAGTTTTCGTCAGACGATTCAAGCTACACGCGCTTCCGATAGGGGATTTGGGATTAGAATTGACCGCATTAGCGAAAAGGTAACGGTATATTTCGATTGGAATTTAGTTGACCCGCGCCACACCGTTTGGCTTGAGAATGTAAAAACTAGAGCAGGGTTACAATCATTAAATCCAGAGCCGTATTGGCTGTTTAAGGAACTATTTTTTAAGGCTTCAACAAAGTTGCTGAATACTTTTCATGTAGAAGCTGAATCAAAGCATGCCCAAGATGGCGAGTACTTTAGAATCATCGGAGTTCATGTGCTACAGGGTTTTGACTTAGACCGTTTCGTCGGCGCAATTGAAAATGGGGCGGTTCTGGTTGATTTTGACGCTCGTACTCATCATAACCACGGAACCAAGTTCAGGTTGAGACAGGAATGGGTTCCGAAATTGTATCGTTATACTGATGAGGTCTCTTTTCTATAAAAATATCCCCCAACCTTCTACAACTAAGATTGCTTGGCTTTATACTTTTGCCAGTACCGCCGTCTTGCCGGTTAGTTTGGCGACTTCCTCGCGGTCATTGCAGAAAGAGAGCATGTTCTCTTCGTTGATTAAGCCGTTGCGGTAGAGGTTGACCAGCGCCTGGTCGAGGAGCTGCATACCCTGGTGGGTGTGCATGCGGATGGTGTTGGGCAGCTGGTATACTTTACCCTCCCGGATGAGGTTGCGCACGGCGCCGTTCGCCAGCATGATCTCGATGGCTGCCACGCGGCCGGCGCCATCCGCCCGCGGGACGAGCGCCTGGCACAGTATGCCGATGAGCAGGGACGCCAACTGGGACTGGGCGAGCGGACGCTCGTGCGGCGGGAACATATCCACGATGCGCTCCACTGCCTGCGAGGCGCTGGGGGCATGGCCGGTGGTCAAGACAAGGTGGCCGGTCTCGGCGACGGTCAGGGCGGCGGCGGCGGTCTCCAGGTCCCGCATTTCGCCCACCAGAATCACGTCCGGGTTCTGACGCAGCACGTGTTTTAACGCGGAAGAGAAAGAATGGGTATCGCTGACCAGCTCGCGCTGGGTCACAGTGCACTTATTGTTGGGGTGGATGTATTCAATGGGGTCTTCGATGGTAATCAGCCGGCGCTTCGTCGTGTGGTTAAGGTAGTTAATCATCGCCGCCAGTGTGGTGGACTTGCCGCTGCCGGTAGGCCCGCTGACCACCACCAGCCCGCGCCTTTTTAAAATAAGCTCCTTGCAGACCTCCGGTAAGGCCAGGTCTTCCAGGGTAGGGATGGTCATCGGCAGCATGCGGATGACCATGCTGATGGTGCCGCGCTGGCGGGCGGCGTTGCAGCGGATTCTGCCGACGTTGGGGATGGTGTTGCCGAAATCCAGCTCCATGGTGTTTTTGAATGTCTCGCGCTGTTCTGGGGTGGTCAGCTGCTGGAAGGCGTGCTCCATGTCTTCCGCCGTCAATGGCGGCAGGGCGCTGGCCGGTTCCAGATTGCCGTGAATCCGCATCATCGGCGGTACGGAAACGACGAGGTGCAGGTCGGAGGCTTTCTTTTCCTTGGCGAGTGTCAGCCAGCCGAAAATATCCATTACTTCTGCCCTGCTTTCTTAAGGGTGAGGACGAATTCCATGAAATCGAAGCTGGTATCAGTATCGGGAGGTAATTCTAAAGTCGTGTTTTCGCCGGTGGTATTATCGCTGACGCCTTCAACGGTGGTATTATCACTGGCGCCGCCTTCATCGGTCATATTATCACCGGTACTGTCGGCAGCACCTTCCGCGCTGGCACGGACAAGATAGCTGATGATTACCTCGAGAAAGCGCCCGCTTTGCACGAGGTTCCGCGCGTAAGCGAGCACCTCGGCTTCGTCGGGTGCGGTACCCTCCAGAACTACTCTATCGTTGCTGTGGTTAATCAGGGTCAGCCTCACTCCCGTCGGCAGATAAGAGACGGTGGTCGATAGGTCGCCGTTGAGCGCGTCGCCCTGCTTCCAGAGGATATCGTAAGCGGCGGTAAACCTGGTACGTGATGTTTCGGCCGCATTGATTTTTCGCTCCAGGTCGGCGATGGCGCTGTTCAGCTTGGTCTTCTGTTCTTGTTTGTGCTGGATGATATGGTTGGCGTTATCAATCTGGCCCTGGGTCGCGGAGATGTTGCCGGAAGCGTTCTGGATGTTCATGACCATCAGCGCTACCAGTCCGAGGACAATCACCGCGCTGGGTATCGCCAGCATCCGTGAGATCGAAATGGGTTTCGGCCGGTACGGTAACGGCATCGTGTTGAGGTTGGTGACCAGCGGACGGGGCTCGGAGAGTTCTTTAAGAGCGAGTCCTACGTTGACCAGGTACTGGGTTGGCACCGCCTGCCGCGGTGATTTCAAAGGTGATGTGAGCAGCAGTACGGGGTGTCCCACTTCGTTGCCCAGCGCCTGGCACAGTTCGGGCTTATCCGCCAGGTCCCCCGCAATAAACATCGCGACATTAGGATCCAGGGGCTTATCAGGGCTGTTAGAGTTATAAAACTGGATGGTGCGCTCCAGTTCGTCGCGGACCATTATCAGTTTTTCCTGTTCGCTCAGTCCTTCTTCGGGGAAGGGCATGGTACGGACAGGTTGCGGCACGCCGTCCACCATAATCACCAGGTCAAATTCGGCAGGCTGGACATCCACGATGATAGCGGTGCGTTCATTAACCACGCGGGCGAGCGCAATCGGCTTGATGTCCATAATCTGGGGCTTGAGCCCCGCCTGCCGCAATATCTTCATCAGGTCATCGGCGAGGCGGCAGGGGATTGCCACCAGGAATATCCCCATCTTGTCCCTTTCCGGGCATGGAATCGGCTGCCAGGAGACATAGAGCTGCTCCAGCGGGACGGGCAGCACCCGCTTCGCCTCGCGCATGACCGCTTCTTCCAGCATCGCCTTGGGGAGCTGGGGCAGGGTAATCGGGCGGGACAGGCAGTGCAGCCCGCTCAACCCGACGATGACTTTCTTGGTCCGGATTTTTTTCGCCTTGAGCAGCTGTTTGAGCTTGGCGGCAAGCTCCGCTTCTTTAATGGAAGGATTGACCTTCGTCAACCCGAAATCCAGCGGCAATTCCGCCAGCCTCTTCACCCGTTTACCGCGTGTTTCCATCAGCCGCAGGCAGCTGTTATCGATATATAATGAAACAATCTTTTTTGCCATATCAATCACCCTGGTAGTTATACACTTGCAACTGGATGCGGACGGCAGGCAAACGTTCTTCCCCTGGTTCGGGGATATCCATATTTACGGAACCGACCAGCC
>JAQTQH010000078.1 GCA_028712355.1 Dehalococcoidales bacterium | reverse complement strand
GGCCGTGGCGCAGAACCCGGGGCATGCCTATAACCCACTCTTCATCCACGGCGGCTCCGGGCTGGGCAAGACCCACCTGCTGCACGCCATCGGGCAACTGGTGGCGAACCAGCTACCCGTAATCTGCACCAGCGCCGAGCAGTTCACCAACGAATTCGTGAGCGCCCTGCGCGAGCGGAAGACGGAAGATTTCCGCAGCAAGTACCGCAATGCCGGCATGCTGCTCATCGACGACGTCCAGTTTATTGCCGGTAAGGAGCAGACCGAAGAGTGCTTCTTCCATACCTTCAACGAGCTGCACAACGCCAGCCATCAGGTAGTTCTCACCAGCGACCGCTCTCCCCGCGAAATGCCCGAGCTCACCGAAAGGCTGCGCTCCCGCTTCGAATGGGGACTTACCGTAGACATCCAGCCGCCCGACCATGCCACGCGACTTGCCATCCTGGAGGCGAAAGCGAAAGACCGGGAAGCCGAACTTACTCCCGATGTTCTCGACGTCATTGCCGGACAGATCCAGCGTAATATTCGCGAACTGGAAGGCTCGCTGAACCGCGTGATTGCCTACGCCCGGCTGCTCCGCGAGCAACCGACCGTCGAAATGGCAACCCAGGCCCTGCGTAGCGTGGCGACGCAAGAGACTATCGAGACCCGCCAGAATCCCCAGTTATTACTCTCCACTGTTGCGGAATGTTTCCAGTTGACCCCCGCCGACCTCACGGGCAAGGCGAGAGACAAAGAGACCGTGACCGCGCGGCGGGTCGCCATGTATATCCTCCGGCAGAGCACCGGCTGCACCCTCTCTCAGATCGGCGAAGAGCTGGGCGGACGTGATGCCGCCGCCGTCGCCAACGCCTGCAAACGGGTCGGCGCAGAAATGAACCACAGCACCTACCTTAAGGACAAAATAGAAGCCATCCGGCAGAAGATTCACCCCGCTGGCTAGCCCCGGAAAATCACGCTTTATCCCCCCTATTTTTTCGTTTGCGATTATTTTGTGAAAAATTTGTTTCTACTCCTGTGCCTGATTGCGATGACCTCACAACGATTTGTGATTCATTAGTAGTGTTACTGTTATTTAAAATTGAATATATAAGGTAAAGGGGATAAGATTAATCATACCATTGGTTTGGGGTTTTGTGATTTATGTTTGATAAGGTTGAAATCAGAGTCATGGGTGGCGATGGCGGTGACGGTGCCATCAGCTTCCTGAGGGAGAAGTTCCTACCCAAAGGCGGTCCCGATGGCGGTGACGGTGGAAATGGCGGCAACGTGGTGGTGCGTGCCGATGCCTCGGTGAGTAACCTGCGGGAGTACCGCGGCCGGCGTTCCTTTAAAGGTGAAGACGGCGGCGGCGGCATGGGCAAGAAGATGCACGGCCGGAACGGGGCAGATAAAGTCCTGCCGGTGCCGCCGGGTACGCTGGTGTCCCTAGCCGGAGATAATGGTGCGGGGGAATTGATTGCCGACCTCGCCCGGGAAGGGCAGGAAATCGTGGTGGCGCGGGGCGGCGCGGGCGGCAGCGGGAACATCCACTTCGTTTCTTCGGTGCACCAGGCGCCCATGATTGCCCAGTACGGCGCTCCCGGCAAAGAGAATACCATCCGGCTGGAGATGCGCCTCATTGCCGATGTGGGGATTATCGGGTATCCTAACGTGGGCAAGTCCAGCCTGCTGGCGGCGGCATCCGCGGCAAAACCCAGGATTGCCAGTTATCCCTTTACCACTCTGGAACCGATGCTCGGCGTAGTGGAGGTGGGGCAGCAGGTCTTTGTCATGGCGGATATCCCGGGTCTCATCGAAGGGGCATCCCGCGGTCGAGGTCTGGGGCACGATTTTCTGAGGCATATCATGCGCACCCGCGTTCTGGTACATCTGGTGGATGCTACTTCGGTCAATCCGGTGGAAGATTTGAAAAAAGTCAACGAAGAACTATCTCTGTTCGACCCGACGCTGGCGCAGAAATTACAAATTGTGGCGGTAAACAAGATTGATTTGCCTGAAACGCAGGACAGGATAGAAGGCATCCGTGCTGATTTCCACCGTCTGGGCATTGAACCATTCTTTGTTTCGGCGATGACGAAAGAGGGTGTGCCGGAGCTGATGGCGGCGGCGCTGGAATTGCTCGTCAGGGTTACCGCCGGGCAAGAGAAAACAGTGGCCGCGCCCAAAATCTTCCGTCCGGAGCCGCGGCGCGGTAGGTTCGCGATAACCAGAGAAGGTGTTATCTTCGTAGTCTCCGCGCCGGACCTGGAGCGCCTGAAATCGAAAGATGGGCTTTTTAGCCCGGAGCTGCGCTGGCACGTCAAGCGGCAGTTCGACCGGCGCGGCATCACGAAGCAGCTGGAGAAGGCGGGTATCAAGCCGGGCGATAGAGTGCGCTGCGGACGGCTGGAGTGGGAGTGGTAGCCAATGAAGCGGGGTATACTGGGCGGCACCTTCGACCCCGTGCATAGCGGACATCTGGTAATCGCCGGATCGGTCAAAACTCAACTGGGGCTGGATGAGGTTATTTTTTTACCGGCGGGACAACCCTGGTGGAAGGACCGTAAGATTACCGCCGCAGAGCATCGCCTCAATATGCTGGGACTGGCCCTTAAAAACCAGCCCTATTTTAAGGTATCCAGGGCGGAGATTGAGCGGACAGGGCCGACCTATGCCGACGAGACGATTGCCGAGATGCGCCGGCACTTCGACCCCGGCGACGGGCTTTACTTCATCATCGGTTGGGACGTGGTGGCAGAGCTTCCCCTGTGGCGGGACCCGGCGCGGCTTATCCAGCTGTGCCGCCTGGCGGCGGTGCCCCGCCCGGGCTATCCCCGCCCCGATCTGCCCTCTCTCGAAGTGAAGATACCTGGCTTGACCAATCGGCTGACCATGCTCGGCGAGCCGCTGGTAGACATTAGTGCTACTAATATCCGGGAAAGAGTGGCGGAGGGATTATCCATCGATGAGCTGGTGCCTGCGGCGGTGGCGGAGTATATCCGGCGACACGGGCTGTACCTTCGTAAAAAGTAACCACTATATCAGAGACCAGTTTGACACGGACTTTCCCTTAACTTATAATGTGTGCAAGAATACTGTACACAAAATATATTTATGCAAACTATGTACGATGCTCGTAAGCATATCTGCTTTAACCTGGGGCGGGTGATGCGCCGCGTCTATGAGTACTATGAGCATAGACTTTCCGAATTTGGTCTGACCCCACCGCAGTACTTTGTCTTTAATGCGCTCTGGATGGGCGATGGTATCAGTATCGGGGAGTTGGGGGAGAGGGTCGCTCTGGATGGTTCTACATTGACCGGCGTCATTGACCGCATGGAGCGTAGTGGTTATGTGGAGCGCCGCGACAATCCGGACGACCGCCGCTCGCTACTGCTCTACCTCACTCCGAAGGCGCGGGCGGTGGGTTCCCGCATCTTGGAGTTCGCCGACGAACTGGATGCCGCATTGCGGA